>CAZBLI010000097.1:0-1516 GCA_964492785.1 uncultured Candidatus Saccharibacteria bacterium | reverse complement strand
TAACCAGCGATTTTTCCCATTTATTAGGATCGCCTAATCCGGGCACATAAATTATATGTAGCGCCATGGGTTAAGTTTTCAATCGCTTATTAGAAATGCCAATAGCCGAAACAACACCGCCAATAATTAGTAAAATCGCCATCGCCATGACGCCATGATGAAAGGCTAGAACCCCCTGACTAGCTGATCCATTAAAAGCATTGGCACCAATAATTAAGCCCACCACGGCTATAGCCACTAAACCGGCAATTCGGGAGACGGCGTTGTTGACAGCCGATCCAATACCGGCATGTTCTTTGGGAATATTGCCCAAGATTGCCGCAGTCAGCGGCGCCACCGTCATTGACAAACCAACTCCAAAAACAACAATAGCTGGGAAGATTTGCGACCAATAATTTACTGAGCTGTCTACCCTTAGCATCAATAAAAAGCCAACAGCCGCGATGAGCGGTCCAACTGCCATAAAAAAGCGCGGGCCAAATTTGCCGGCCAGGGCGCCAAAGCGTGGCGACAACAAAAACATAATAATAGTGACTGGCAACAACGTTAAGCCAGCATGAAAGGCGCTATAACCACCAATCGATTGGACGAATATGACCAGTAAAAACGTTGAGATCGACAAGCCGGCGTATATAGCTACTGTAGCTATATTGCCAACTCTAAAGTTTCTAATTTTGAATAATTCCAGTGGTAGCATTGGATTTTTGATGTTTTTTTCGTAAATGATAAAAGCTACAAAGGCAAGTATGCCGATTAGCAATGAGGTAATTACCATGCTGGACCAGCCATAGCGCGGCTGCTCAATAAAAGCGTAAACTGGCCCGCCAAGTCCTATCGTACAGAGCAGGGCGCCAAACCAATCGACCCGGACATGTTTAGGCAATTCCTCTTTAATGCTCAGGAGTTTGATTAAGAACAAAGTTATGGCAATCGGCAAAACATTAATGCCAAAAACCCAGCGCCATGAAGCTTTGTCGACCAGAAAACCGCCCAGCAATGGCCCAATTATAAAAGAAATTCCAGTCCAAGCCGTCCAGGTGCCAATAGCTTTGGCTTGAGCCTCGCCTTTAAATGCCGAAATTATAATTGCCAAAGAACTGGGCACTAACATTGCGCCGGCTAAACCTTGCAAAGCCCTCATTAAAATTAAAAAGTTAGCAGTTGGAGCCAAGGCGCACAAAACGGAAGTAATTAAAAAACCAATTAAGCCGGCGCTTAACACTTTTTTACGGCCAAATAAATCTGATAACGAGCCAGCAATTAAAATAAAAGATCCGAGTGTAAGGAGGTAGGCATCGACGACCCATTGTTGTACGGCTAAGCCTCCGCCAAGTTCACGCGTGATAGTTGGCAGAGCAACGTTTACCACTGAGCCATCAAGAAAAGCCACAAAAGAAGCCAATATACTGACTACTAACACCAGCTTCAATTGTTTAGTCATGAACTAATCATAACAGTTTTAAAACTAAATATTGTTCTCTAGGTTGCGGGCGTGTTCTTGGGCCCGTTTTTCGGC
>CAZBLI010000096.1:0-1570 GCA_964492785.1 uncultured Candidatus Saccharibacteria bacterium | reverse complement strand
GCGTTCTTCGCGTTTGTAAGCCCGGCGGCGCAAATTATAACTAAAGAATGTCGCCAATATGCCAACGCCGGCAAAAATATAAAAGGTCGTGAACACTTTTCCGGTGGTAGTATGCGGTACATAGTCGCCATAACCGACAGTTGCCAAAGTTACGACGCAAAAATAATAAGCGTCCACCCAGGGAAACTTTTCGACAAAATGGTAAACAATCGTACCGGTTACCAATAAGAACACAACTGTACTTAACAGTATTCGGTAAAGATGCTTGTTAAAAGCTTCATTCATGCGGCCTCCTTATTTTTCTCGGCTAAGGGAATGTAAGTCTGCAAAGTTGTAATTACTAAGATCATAATAACCGGGCCGATAAAAATTCCAAAAAAGCCAAACAGCCCAATGCCACCAAAGACAGCCAGCATCATCAGAGCGGAATTCATGCGGACAGATTTAGGTACTAATTTGGGCCGCAACACATTATCAATATTAGTAATTACCAAGAAGTGCATTAGCAAAATGAAAGTTCCCTGCCAAATGTTGCCGGTTAAAATTTCGATAATGCCTATCGGTATGGCTATGATACCGCCGCCCAGCGGTATGATCGACAAAACTGTCAGCACTAAAGCGAAAAAGAAAAAGTAATGGATGCCGGCAATATAAAGCACCAAAGCTTCTGTAACTCCTTGGCAAAAGGCAATTACAAATTGGCCACCAATTGAGCCTTTAATCATGGCCACGGTCCTTGATATATACAGCGATGAAATGTCGTCGCCCAACGGATTTAATTTTTTAAAAACACCAATTAGCTCTGTCGAATGGGTTAATAAAGAAGTAAAAATGTAGCAGAACAAAATTAACTCAGTTATTAAGCTAGCCATGCCGCTAAAAGAGGCTTTGATTAAATCCAGCATGCCGTTAGCTAAATTTGAAGCAGATTTAGCCAACCAATCGTGCAGTTGTTCGGCAGAGATTTGGTAGGAGCCATGGGTCAGGCTGTCTAAAAGGTGGTTGATAGAATTTAATAAGTGGTTGGATATATCGGTTACCGAAAAACTATCACCCAAAGTTTGATTCAACTGGTTGATTAAATGGCTAATTTGGCCGACGCAAATGATAACAACGATTATTAAGGGGATAATTACCGCCAGCATCGAAATTAATAAAGTGGTAGCAGCGGCGGTACCGGGCTTATCCCAGCGTTTATTTAATCGCCGATAAACCGGATGAAAAATCACAGCCATCAAAGTGGCCATGACAATAACCAAGAAGAAGCCCTTAACTAAATAAACACCAGCTAGCAGGGCGATGATGGCGGCAACTATCAGCGCCCGCTGTTGGTTTTGGTTGAGCTGGAGGGCATCAGGCACAGCCTCTTTTGACTTCTGGCCATGCCCAAAAATCCGTCCTAGAAAATTTACTCGGTTATGCGATTTTACGATTTTATTTGGCTTTGAATCTTTATCCACTAACTATTGCCCTTAGGCATCAATTTTGGCTTCAGCACCGTGAACTGTCAATGCGTAAATTACTAAAACATCGACAATCATCATGATGATAGACCAAACTGGATAGACAC
>CAZBLI010000095.1:0-1621 GCA_964492785.1 uncultured Candidatus Saccharibacteria bacterium | reverse complement strand
CAAATAATGGCGCTTAGTTTATCAATAGCCTTAATCGTGGCCATCATTACTAATTTGATATTACCGGTAGCTTTTAATAACTACAAATACATTCCGGTTGGCTTGTTATCAACCTTTATCATTACCGGCGGCTTTGCTTATGCCATTATTAAGCATCGGCTATTTGATATTAGATTCGTGGTGGCCAGATCGATAACCTATGTATTGCTGCTTGGCACATTGGCGTCAGCCTATGCCTTGATAGTTGTTTACTTGGGTAACTCGATCTTTAAACAAAGCGGCATCTCGTTCTCACAAGAAACATTTAATATTGTTGTGGCCTTAATCTTGGCCTTCACTTTCCAACCACTGCAAAATTACTTTGCCAAAATGACTGATAGTATCTTTTATCGGACACGTTATGATCCGGAAGAACTAGTTAACGAAATTAGCCATGTCTTAGCCACAGAAATTGGCCTGGTGGAACTGAGCCGCAAAGTTAGAAATATATTGATTAAAAACTTAAAAGTCGACAACGTTGATATTGTTGTCTTAAACAATGATGAAGTCTTCATTGAATCCGGCCATTACGTTGTTAGCCGTTTGCAAGAGCTGGCAAAAGATTTTAGCCAGCTGCGCGGACATTTAATAGTTGCTGATGAAGAGCCGGAAGGTGGTCGGCGCAAAGAAATTTTGTTGCAATATGGCGTAAATGTCTTGGCAATGCTTCGGACTAAAAAAGATAAACGGACAGGCTACTTATTATTTGGTCCAAAGTTGAGCGGCGATATTTTTACCAACACCGATATCAAACTAATTAGTACCGTATCTGACCAGTTGGCAATCGCCATCGAAAATGCCAAGTCTTACGTAGAAATCCAAAGCTTTAACCAAACTTTGCGTAGCAAAGTGACTGTGGCGACGCACAAATTGCGTGAGGCCAACCAAAACCTTAAACAAATCGATAATTTAAAAGATGATTTCTTATCGATGGCCTCACACCAATTACAAACGCCTTTAACGGTAGTGGAAGGATATATATCAAATATTTTGAGTGGCGTTTACGGCGATTTAAATAGTAAGCAACAGCAAGCCGTTGAGCTAACACAAAGCCGGGTACGCTTAACTAAAGGACTTGTGATTGACCTGCTAAATATCAGCCGTATGGAAGCTGGCCGCTTTACCATTGAGCCGCAAGCTTGTGACCTCAACAAAGCCATACAAGACGAAATTGAGCATTTATTATTAGTCGCAAAAGAGCACGATGTAAAAATTAAATACCAAAAACCCGAGGCAACCATACCGCTGGTAATGGTAGACGAACAAAAAATCCGCCAAGTTGTTATGAACCTGGTTAATAACGCCATTACATATAGCCCGGGAGGTGAAATAATTGTTAGCTTGGAAGTAAAAGACGACCGCGTAGAAGTCTTGGTTAAAGATGATGGCATCGGCGTTCCTAAAGACCAACAGTCCAAACTATTCACCAAATTCTTTAGGGCCGATAACGCCAAACGCACCCGTCCAGACGGTACTGGCATCGGCTTGTTCTTGGTTAAACAAGTAGTAGAAGCCCACAATGGCAAAATAATATTCTCTAGTGACGGCAAGAAAGGATCAGTATTCGGGTTTAACGTGCCAA
>CAZBLI010000094.1:0-1629 GCA_964492785.1 uncultured Candidatus Saccharibacteria bacterium | reverse complement strand
GATGGCGTTGATTCAATGCTGCTGGCAATTTCAAAACAATCAATCGCATCTTTATACTCTTTTTGTTTGGCGTAGAGAATGCCGAGACGGTTATAGGCAGCGGCGTTGCGTTCGTCTATTTTTAAGATAGTTAGCAAAGCTTTCTCTGCTCTTAAAAAGCGATTTTCGCGCATACCTTGGTGGGCAATATCCCATAGCTTGCCAACTTTATCGGTAATTCTACGCGGTAAGGCGGAAAGTTCTTCGTCACGGATTTTTGTGCTGCGATAAGCCAGGAAGCCGAAGCCTGCGACTAGTGCGAGTTCAAACATACCATAACATTATAACAGCAATTACAAGCTTAAGAATAAATCCGTTAAAAGTAGTTTGGTGTTTGGGTTTAATGTTATCTCTTGCTCAGTTTTAATGGCTAATTTAAGCTTCTGATGCCACTGTTTGGCTTGCTGGACTCGGTCATTCCCAAGAGTTTGCTTAAGCGCCGCCGCGCTTATTAGTGACAAAGAATTAAGCAGAGCGGGCAGTGCTTCTTTATTTTTAGCTAGTTGATCAACCAAGGTTAAGCGCTCAAATTTTGACATTGCCAGAATTTGTTTTGCTTGGTCAATAGATTCAAAATGATCACCGTCAGCTCCATTATTTAATAGCGTCGACATTATACCGATGCGGCCGTTTGTAATGTTATAGGCTTTATTAATATCTTCTTGCCCGAAGCCTTGATTTATAAAGTATTCATTTATTTGATTCTTAGACAAATTTTGAACAGTTAAAGTTTGGGCTCGAGATCTAATAGTTGGCAGTAATTTTATTTTTTGATTCGTGATTATTAAAATTACAGTGTCAGCTGGCGGTTCTTCAAGTATTTTTAGAAAGGCATTTTGAGCTTCGATAGTCATTTGTTCTGCTTGGTCAACGATTAGAATACGCCGCACTGGCGAATCACCAGTCGTGCGTAACTTAAGAAACTGCTGTGCAAGCCTTATCTTTTCAATTGAAATCGATGAGTTATCGGGCTCTATATTTAATATATTGGAATAAGTACTTAATTGTTCCGGACTAATATTAAGTAATTTACTTGCTATAAAATTTGCTATTGACCGTTTGCCGGTTCCAAGTTTGCCATCAATAATTAAAGAATGCGAAGGCTTATTTATAAACGATTCTATCGCGGCAGAAGTTTTGGGATTTAATAGTAAATCACTCATTTCATGACCTTTACAAATTCTGAAGGTAGAGGCGATTCAAATACTTTTCTTTCACGGTTGGGCAAGGTTAACTCCAAAGTCTTGGCATGTAAATATAATCGGTCGGCAGGCTTGCCTTCATACATGGCATCGCCTAAGATGGGATGTCCCAGTTGCTTTAAGTGAACCCTTAGCTGGTGCGTGCGGCCAGTTTGTGGCTTGAGTTCTAATTCACTTAGTCCGTTGTTAGTAGCTAGTGTTTTATATTCTGTTACTGCTTTGCGGCCGTTTTCGCCAACTCTAAATATCTTAGGTTTAGCCGGATGCCGTTCAATTGGCATATCAATGACAGCGGCTGGAGGATTTAATTCGCCTTCAATTATCGCTTCATAAACTTTTTTAACTTTTCTACTGGAGAATTGTTTTTGCAGCCAGCTTAAAGCTTCTG
>CAZBLI010000093.1:0-1635 GCA_964492785.1 uncultured Candidatus Saccharibacteria bacterium | reverse complement strand
CGCGGTGGAACCGGTGGTGTCACCTGGTTTATTCCGCCAGAGGATAAAAGTTACCATTCGATCATAGAATATAAGGATATTTTGGCCCGCATGCTGGGTGGCCGAGTAGCCGAAGAGGTAATTTATGGTGCCGACCGGATTACAACCGGCGCTGGCAACGACCTGCAAAAAGCTGCTGAGCTGGCCCGCGACATGGTTGTTAACCAGGGCATGGGCAAGAAATTGCGCGACCAAGTTTTCCATGTCGACGAGGGCATGATGATGGAACGATTGGTTCATGAGCGCCAATATTCAGACGAAACTGCCAAAGTTATTGACGACGAAGTCGAAAACTTAATTACCGAAGCTGCCAACCGCGCCAAGGTTGTCATCAAGGCCAACTTGAGCAAGCTCGAAGATTTGAAGAAGAAACTATTAGAGAAAGAAACCGTCGAAGCTGACGAAGTCGAAAAAATCCTCAAGGGCACCGTCTTGCCCAAACCGGCCACTCTGTATTAACGGCTTCGCCTAATGAGACAAACCTACGGTTTTTCTCATCGCGCCGACAAAATGGAATACATTTTAGTCGGGCTACTCTTTTCCTTAATCTTTTTGGAATTTAGGCTAGTTAGGCGTTAGCAGTTCATCTATACTATTTATGAATGAATCGCGTCATAAACAGAGTTAACAAAAAACTGTCTCTAAGTAACGCCGCGCTACTTTTAATAGTAGCCACTTTGTTGACGCAATTACTGGGCTTTTTACGTTATCGTTTAATTGTGGCAAACTTTGCACCACCGACAAATCCTGGCGGTGCAGATGCTTTTTTTGCGGCTTTTCAAATTCCGGATTTCTTTTTTCTAACCATTGCCGCCGGAGTCTTGGGTGTGGCTTTTATGCCGGTTTTGGCCGAACGCTTGCATGCTAATGACAAAAAAGCCATTTGGGAGATAACCAGCAGCTTGCTAAATCTAATGTTTTTGGTGATGTTTGTGGTGGCTATATTTATTTTTGTTTTTGCCGAACCACTGATTCACAAAATTGTGGCGCCCGGTTTAAGCCCGCAACAATTACATGATGCCACCGTTATGATGCGTTTAGTCGCGCTCAACCCCTTACTTTTTACTCTTTCTGGCATTTTAACCAGTGTCCAACAAACCTTTGGTAGATTCTTTTTTTATGCGGTTGCACCATTAATGTACAACCTGGCAATTATAGTCAGTATTTATGTCTTCAAATACGATGTTGGCGTGGTTGGTTTAGCCCTGGGGGCCTTTATTGGCGCAGCCCTGCAATTGGTTGTAGCATCACTAGGCTTGTGGGGTCTTAAATTTAAATGGTTGCCACGGATTAAACCGACAAAAGATTTTAAATTTATAATGAGGCGCTTACCTCCGCGCGCTATTGACCAGGGAGTTGACTCCATTAACAGCATCGTTGAAACAAACCGGGCTACCGTGTTAAATCGACCTGGTGCTGTAACATCTTATAACTTAGCTACAACAATAATGAATGTACCAGTAATGTTGATTGGTACAACCATTTCAACGGCTGCTTTCCCGCGCTTAAATGACCGCTTGGCCCAAGGCCGCAACGATTTATTCCATAAAGACTTTTTTAAAGTCGTGGAAGTTATGGTTTGGATTGCCATGCCGG
>CAZBLI010000092.1:0-1765 GCA_964492785.1 uncultured Candidatus Saccharibacteria bacterium | reverse complement strand
GGTGCTGCGAATACGCTTGGCGGATTCACTGGGGCGGTAATCATCAAACCACAGGACGCGCCAGCCCATCTTTTCGGCGGCCATGACATTGGCCCGGCTGTCATCGACCAATAAAATTTCATTGGCCGGCACGCCGACTTGCTTTTGGGCGATTTCATAAATTTTAGCTTCTGGCTTGATGGCTTTGACCTGGGAAGAATCAACAATTGAGGCATAATTTAAATCCGGTATCAGACCACGTTCGCGCATAGAGTCAATCAGGCCAGGGAAGATATTACTGAGCAGTCCTATCTGATAATGCTCGCTGGCCCAACGGACTAAGTCATCCATTTCCGGTATCGGATCAACTGCTTCCAGATAATAATGCTCCCAGTCAAGTTTGGCGACTTTAAGCTGTTTAGCGAGTTTGGTATTGAAGTCTGCCATCGACATTTCACCGCGGCAGACAGCATCGTTATAATGCCAGAAATTAGTTTCTACGATATCAGCCGGGGCACCGGTTTCATCAGAAATTTGAGTAAAGGCCCGATGGAAAAAGCGCACCAGGCAGCCGTTAATATCGAAGTAGGCAAAACGCACGCCGCTCTTGGACCGGCCATTAGGCAGCTTGGCAGTCTTGAACTTCACCAAGCCGGTAAGATCATCCAAGGAAGTCCGCAGGGCGTCAGCAATACTGGCGATCGTAAAGATAGACGGCGACTTGATTGCCCCCCGTTCGATTTTGGCTAAAGTTGAATAGCTCATGCCTGTGCGATGGCACAGTTCCTGCTGAGTTAAGCCGGCGGCTTGCCTGGCTTTTTGCAACCTTTTGCCCAGAGTTTTTTCATCCTGACCCGTGCCCATATGAACCATATAATACCAATTATATGAGTATTTGGCTATTAATTAGTACTAAATGGCTACTTTAAGATCATCGATAAGATAATCAGCGAGATAATAAACAGCATTAGGCCGACGACGGCACCGCCGATGGCAGCCGGTTTGAGATTGCCGGAACCTGTCCGCTTGGCGAACTTATAATAAACCCAGACTCCAGAGCTTAACCCGACGATAAAGGCAATTAAAATTGGCGGCATAAGCTTATTTTAGCAAAAGTTTCTGTGCCATTTCAGCTAAAGCGGCGTGATCCGGCTCAGCTTGCATGTCCGGAATATTTCTAAACTCCTGAACATTCGAAAACGGAACTAAATGGACATGGGCATGCGGCACGTCGACACCAATAATTTGCGAGCCAATGTACGGTTTCCCGAGAACGGTTTTTAAGTGCTGGGCTATTTTTTTAGTGGCCGACATCAGAGCTTGATAATCTTCATCTGGCAAGTCCCAAACGAATTCAACTTGGTTTTTGGGCACGACTAAAACATGGCCTGGCTGAATCGGATGAATATCTAAAAAAGCGTAGGTTTTATCATCTTCATAAACTTTATGGCTGGGGATTTCGCCCTTAATAATCTGGGTAAAAATTGAGTCAGACATAAATTCATTGTAACTCTTATCTGGCATCCAGCCTAAACCGAGTGTACAATTGCGCTTATGGATTTTGTTAAAAAAGCTATACGCGGCTTAGCAACTTTCTTTTTTGTAACTTTATTATTTACGACTGCCGTGGTGGCCGCCTTGGTGATGACATTTAACTCACCCAAGAAAATTGAAAAATCTTTGCAGGATAGCGGCGTATATAAAACTTTTGTCAGCGGTGCTTTGGCCGAAGCAAAAAAATCTAGTCAGAACAAATCTTCATCTGGTAAAAATGATATTCCAATTA
>CAZBLI010000091.1:0-1785 GCA_964492785.1 uncultured Candidatus Saccharibacteria bacterium | reverse complement strand
AAGCCTAGCATGCGCGACAAAACCATATACGAATCAACTAATTTTTTTGGAATGGCCACCGCCAGTAGCTCGATTTCTTTATCGGTTTTGCTGATTGGGTCATAGTCGATGTAGAGTTCGTCAATCGGTACCGGAATGTATTGCTCAGCTTCAGTCCTAACCGCTTCGGCTAATTCTTTGCTGGACAGCCGTGGTAATTTTATAACCCGGCTAAAAGTTTTAGAGGCTGGTACGGTTAAGCAGACCCGCCTGGTATTTATAGTGCCAACTAGTTTGGTTTTAAATAATTCGTTTGCGGCTTCGGCGACTGCTTCAAAATCAACAATCACGCCGTTCTCGATGCCTTGAGAATCATAATTATTGACGCCATAGCCTACAATGACTGGCTTGCCGTCAGTTGAATCTATTTGCATAACTTTTATAGTGCTATAACCTATATCGAGTCCGAAAATAGGTTTATCACGATAAAAATTAGACGTGGTTGGAGTTGTATTTTTTGGGTTATTCATGCTTGCCCATCAAAGCATAAGCTTCGATTAATTATAACAGATACAGGGGTAGTTTTGACAGAGTTCAAGGCCTTGTCAAAACCTCTCGCCAGGAAATTATTTGGTAACTGCTAGTGATCGGATAACTTGGCGGTGGGTTATAAAGCAAATTGTAGTCGTAAGTCGTAGTGTTGTTGAGGATGCCAGAAACCCAGTGTCCGGAATTGCCCTGGGCGTTATCGCCACAATGGCCGCTTTGTCCCTGGCCGAAGTCCCAAACCCAGGTCCAAATTTGTCTGGTGGCTACGGAACCATAGAACGACAATGTTTGATCAGAGTTTACCCAACCGCGGGCGCACTTATTTTGCTGGGCCCGGTAGCCGGGCTGGAAGGTGCCATTGCCCTGGGTGCTTTCACTATTTTCGCCATAAGTTACATTACCGGTTTCGGCTAAGACAGCCGCATCAACCTCTAAATTAAAGCTGCCGGTGGCGGGCGGCGCGTACGGAGCTATAAAAACCGAGGCTTCAGAAACTAACCCCAGGGCGTCACTACCATTTTTTGAGCTGTAGGCTAGAGGCCCGGCGATGACAATTTCAGCATTGATAGTAGATTGGGCCAACCGGCCGGCGGCGATTGTTAACCGGCCATGGAATGACGGATTACTTAGTACCCAAACATTATCTTCGGCAAAAACAACTCCGGAAGGCGGAATGGTGATTCCGGTAGCGATAGCGCTGGTAGTCAAAGCATTGGTGTATGGCGTTAAGCGGTCATCCTCACCATTTACATTAAGTAAGTCATAAGTGCCATTTGAGTTTAGCTTGATCAAATAACCACGGCTGGCCGAGTACGAACCATTGGTATTGCGCTGCGGCAAATAAGCATTGGTTCGAGTATTAGGTACCTGATTGCAGGCATTTGCCTGGTTGGCTAACGATTGGGTAGAGGCGTAATCGCCAAAAGCAACTTTTTTCATAGTGCACAAACTACCTGTGACTTGGTTAAAGTTTACTGAAGTTACCGGATATAACCAGTTTGATTTATTACGAGTATTACAATTTACCGGCGTGATGATTGAGGTGTCACACCAAACACCGGGATGAGAACAGTTGCCACTGGAACAACCACCATTGGCAAATGGTGGAAAATAAGTACTATTGGCGGCCGACACCACGTCGGTGTTGGCGCCATCCATTCTGACACCTTGGTTGGAGTGGACCGGGCCATCGGCTGTTTCGGTATTGCCAAACCACAACGCCGAATCAGACACGACTCCATAACTGGCAAAACTGGC
>CAZBLI010000090.1:0-1824 GCA_964492785.1 uncultured Candidatus Saccharibacteria bacterium | reverse complement strand
CTACCTGCGTCTTGTTTACGAGTAGTGTTACGCGTATTTCGTTGTAAAGCTGGAACTGCCAAGAACACGATCAACAAGATCAATGCGGCAATCGCCAAGACAATCAAGACTTCGATGATAGTAAAGCCTTGGTTAGATTTATTTAATTTTTTAAGCATTGAGGTGCCCCCCTTGTTTATTGATATTAAGATGCTTATGCTAGAAAGCTTAAGTTAGTTTTGCGTAAAAAGCAAGTCTTTACTTTGGTTAATTCAGATTTATCCACAAGCCCAAAAACTACTTAATTAGGTTGTTGCTGGCTAATCCGTAGATTGGTAACAAGACCGCGGCAACAATAATGAAGGCCGCGATTCCTAAAATAACCATTAAAACCGGTTCAATAATAGCTGAGATGTTACGAATCTCGTTATCAACTTCCCTTTCATAATAGTCAGCGATCTTGCCCATCATAGCCTCTAGCGAGCCAGATTGTTCACCGATGTGTAACATATTTGGTACTAGCTCTAGGAAGTTGGGATCATGCGCAATAGAGTCCGACAAAGCTTTGCCGCCCTTAACTTTTTCTATAGCCGACGAAATGGATTTTTCTAAATGAATATTATTGATGGCGTCAGAGGTAATTTCCAGCATTTGGATTAAAGGCACACCACTAGCAACTAAAGTCTGGCCGGTTCTTGCAAAACGTGCCATATATACTTTCATGAATAATGGCCCAATTGGCCAAGCCTTCATTTTTAGCTTATCAACTACCCTTTTACCGCCTAATGTGTTAGCCCAGCGGGTAGTAAAAATAACACCTATAATAATTAAAATTAAAACAATGTACCAATATTTAACTGCAAAGTTAGACACCATCAAAAGCAGTTTAGTAATTAGGGGTAATGATGCACCAGGAAGATCTTTGTAAAAAGTTTGTACCTGGGGTAAAACCTTAACTAATATAAAGCCCATTACTAACACCATGACAACAATCACAATCGCCGGGTAAATCATGGCGCCGCGGATTTTACTTAAAATTTCGGCGTCTTTTTCTTGCTGGTTAGCTAGTCTTTCCAGCGCTGCATCAAGCGTACCTGATGCTTCGCCAGCTGCTACTAAACTTATAAAAACCCGGTTAAATATATCTGGGTACTTACTAAGGCTTGCCGAAAAACTGGCTCCCCCCTCTACATCTGTTATTATCCGGCCAATTGTAGCTTTCAGCGTTTTGTTCTCGGTTTGGTTCATGACATTACGCAAACTTTGCACCAGTGGCAAGCCGGCGTTAATCAGGGTTGATAATTGTCGAGAAAATAAAACTTTATCTTTAGCTTTTACACGGTTTAAATATTTGGAAAGCCCAAAATTATTTAATCTTTTGGCCTTGATCGATATTGGCGTATAGCCTTCGGTTTTAATCAGCTTAGCTGCTGACTGTTCGCTATCCGCCTGGATTTCGGCATTTATCACTTCACCCGTAGCAACGCTTTTGGCGATATACTTATAAGTCAGCACAATTACGTCCTCATCATCCGCTCAAGCTCTTCCAGATCGACGGCATAACTGCGGGCTTCTTCGTAACTAATGGCGCCGGAGTGAATAAGACTAACTAGAGTTTTATCCATCGATTGCATACCATGCTCGGCACCGGTTTGAATAACTGCTTCCAGCTGGTGGCTCTTGCCCTCACGAATAATGTTGCGGACGGCCGGCGTGGCCACAAGTATTTCGGCGGCGGCAATTCGGCCGCCTCCAATGGCCGGAATTAGACGCTGTGAAACAATGGCCATCAAACTATTCGATCACTGGGCCCGAATTTGCGGCTGCTGGTGCGGCGGAAAGACG
>CAZBLI010000089.1:0-1831 GCA_964492785.1 uncultured Candidatus Saccharibacteria bacterium | reverse complement strand
TTTTTAGTGATTGCCATAAAGGTATTGCCTTCAGCCAAAATCACCATCAAAACCAACTCCGTGGCTATAAACGTTAATATGTCATTCACGGCCAATACCGACCAAAAAGAAATAAACGTTTCTCAATCTATCGTGCCTGCTACCGTAGAAGATACCAAGACTACTAGTAGCCAAAAAGTCCAAGCCAGCGGCAAGAAGAATGTCGGTGAAAAAGCCACCGGATCGGTCACCATGACCACTTCAACAAACTGCGTGTCGCCAGTTGGCAACGTGCCAGCTGGAACTTCAATTACTAATGGCGTAGTAACTTTTGCAACATCTGACACGGCTAACTTTAACCCCACTGGCATTCAAGGTGGCAAATGTATTTGGACTAGCAACAGCGTCGATGTGACTGCTAAAGACGGCGGTTCAAAATACAATGTGCCGGCAGGCACCCAGTTTAGTGTCAGCGGCTACAGCTCAACCGCAACCAATGCTTCCGCTATGACCGGCGGTACCGATAAAACCATAACAGTTGTTGCTCAAGCCGATATCGATTCTGCTAAACAAAAAGCCTCGCAAGATACAGATAAAGCTAAAGCTGACCTGACAGATAAGTTAAAGCAACAAAATCTTTACCCTCTAGCGCCAACCCTTCAGGCCGGCAAACAATCTGTCACTACTTCGGCTAATGTCGGCGATGAAGCCACTGATGTGACAGTCAGCGTGGAGACCAGTTACACCATGCTTGGTGTTAAAAAAAGCGATCTGGAAAAATTAATTGATAATTCGGCTAAAGACCAAATCGATGCCAGCAAGCAAAAAATCTCTGATTATGGTTTAGACAAAGCCACTATTACCATCAATTCTGCTAAATCACCGACCAACCAATCTATGTCACTGCAAACAGAGGCAACTTCCGGCGCTTCGATTGACGAGGCGGCCCTTAAAACCCAGGTGGCCGGCAAGAAAAGCGGCGATGTCAAAACTATGATTAGCCAAATGCCAAATGTCGAAGATGTTACTGTCGATTACAGTCCTTTTTGGGTGACCAAGGCGCCCAAGAATACTAACAAAATTACAATTATTGTTGAAAAACAGCCAGCCAGTAATGATAACAACCAACAATAATATTCTTGCCCTTGATGTGGGCGACAAAAGAATCGGTGTGGCTTTAGCCTCGGCAATTGCCAAATTGCCTAGCCCGCTCACAACCATTAGTAATGATGCAAATTGCTTGGACGAAATAAAAGAAATTATCGACCGGGAAGAAGTTGGTGTGCTGGTGATTGGATTGCCCAGAAATTTATCTGGTCAAGATACCAGCCAAACTAAAACTGTTCAAGAATTTGGTGATAAACTGGCCAAACATACGGGCTTATCTGTCCGCTGGCAAGACGAAGCCTTAACATCTAAGCAAGCCGAATCAGAACTGAAAGCCCGGGCAGTAAGCTATAATAAAGAACACATTGACGCTCTGGCTGCGACCTATATTTTATCCGACTATTTATCAGAGCAATCGGAGGGCTGAATTGGCTAAAAAATTATTTAAAAAGAACCATGATTGGACACAAGCGGTAATATTAGCAATTGCCATGATTTTGGTTATTGGTATTGGCGGCGCCATGGTTGCCCGCCATATTTATCACGAACAACTTAAACCCTTAAGTCAAGGCAAACATTCTGTGACAATAGAAATACCGGTTGGAGCCAGCCTAAAAGAAGTGGCCGCATTGCTTAAGAGCAAGCAAATTATCAAAAGTGACTGGGCTTTTGCGCAATACGTCCGTAATAAGCAAGCCGAAGACGATATAAAAGCCGGTACTTACGACTTAAGTCCCAGCCAAAG
>CAZBLI010000088.1:0-1831 GCA_964492785.1 uncultured Candidatus Saccharibacteria bacterium | reverse complement strand
CTGAGTCTAAACCTAAGTCGTCAATGTCCAGCATTTCCAGAGCGGCCGTAGTGGTAACTTGATCGATAATGCCATCGCCATTGACATCGCTGTAATCTCGCACGCGCTTTAATAAACGGTTGCCAATCCGCGGTGTTAAACGTGACCGTTCGGCAATCAAAGCCGTAGCTTGCGGTTTAATTTCGGAACCTAAAATTTTTGATGAACGGTTTAAAATTTCCTGCATTTCGTCATTGGAATAAAATTCCAGACGATAAATATGGCCAAAGCGATCACGCAGTGGCGCTGCCAGCGAACCGGCCCGGGTGGTGGCGCCAATCAAAGTAAATTTAGGCACATCCAGTCGCATACTGCGGGCGCTGGGGCCTTTGCCCAGCATAATATCAATAGCGTAATCTTCCATAGCGCTGTAAAGAATTTCTTCAACGCTACGGTTAAGGCGATGGATTTCGTCGATAAATAAAATGTCACCGTCCTGCAAATTAGTCAGCATACTGGCCAGATCGGCCGCCCGGTCAATCGCCGGTCCGCTGGTGACGCGAATGTTGGCACCCATTTCTTTGGCAATTACGTAGGCCAGAGTAGTCTTGCCTAAGCCGGGCGGGCCGTGCAACAAAATATGTTCTAATGGTTCGCCGCGCTTTTTTGAGGCGGCGATACTTAATGTTAGATTTTGTTTAATGCGCTTTTGGCCAATGTAATTTTTAAAGTCACTGGGCCGCAGCGTAACTTCTAATTCCACTTCGACCGGGTCATCTTGATTGCTGGTGTTTACAATCCGCTCAACTGCCATTATTTACCAGCCTTCAATGCTTGCTTAACTCGTTGGTCAGTTGGTAATTCAGGATCAACCTGCCTTAGTGCCGACATGGCATCAGCCGAGGTATATCCTAAAGCTACTAGCGCCTGGACAGCTTCATCAGTCGAACTGGTTGAGCTGCTGGTAAAAATATCATCGGCTGAACTAGTCAAACCAACTTTGTCTTTCAAATCAACCACTACTCGTTCGGCTACTTTTTTGCCGACGCCGTTGGCAGCTTGGATAAATTTAACATCGCCATTGGCAATCGCAGTCCGGACTTCTGCCGCCGTGCCACTGCTTAAAATATTTAGCCCCATTTTTGGCCCGACACCATTTACATTAATTAACTGCTCAAATAAATACTTGGTGTCTTGAGTGGTGAAGCCAAATAAGTCATGGCTGTTCTCGCGGATAAGTTCATAAATATACAGTTTGGTAGTCTGGCCGGTCTTTAGTTTGCCTTGGTCTTCAACAGTCGCGAACACACCGTAACCGACACCATTAACATCAATTACAACTACATCTGCCAGTTTTTCGCTAACTTTTCCACTAAGTGTTGCAAGCATGCAACCATTATCTCATAGTCATGGAGTGACAGATAGCTGCCGCCAGCGCATCGGCACAATCGTCGGGTTTTGGAACTTCTTGAAGGCCTAAAATTGTCCGCACCATTTCTTGCATTTGTTTTTTATCGGCTTTGCCGTAGCCGGTAACTGCCAATTTGATCTGGCCCGGCGTGTACTCTTGAAGCTCTAAGCCATTTTGCTGGCCGCACAGCAGGACGACTCCCCTGGCCTGGCTGACAGTCATGGCAGTAGTAATATTTTGGTTAAAAAACAGTTTTTCAACCGACATTACAGTCGGTTTGTTTTGCACGATGATGTCAGTCAATTCTTCATAAATAGTTTGCAAGCGAACAGCATCGTCCTCTTTAACTGGTGTGCGAATGACACCGCCATCAACTAACTTGGCTTTGCCTTTATCAACATCAATCACCCCAAAGCCTAAAATCCCCGTGCCCGGATCAAT
>CAZBLI010000087.1:0-1858 GCA_964492785.1 uncultured Candidatus Saccharibacteria bacterium | reverse complement strand
TTTTGGAAACCTGGACTATAATAGTTTCAGGTTTTTTATTTCGGGGATTAGCGCAGCCCGGTAGCGCGCACCGTTCGGGACGGTGAGGTCGCTGGTTCAAATCCAGTATCCCCGACCAAATTTATTCTTCTTTTTTGTGGGTGGTTGAACGGTTAGAAAACACGAATATATAAAAGATTTCTAGTAAGCCGACCGTGTTGATTATTAACAGAGCTACGAACCAGGCCTTGTCATCTTTTTTGGCGGCTTTCCAAAGGGCAATTCCCTTCCAAATAATTGACCAAATTGCCGTCAAAGTAATTGGCAACCAATATTTTTGTAAATCGTTCATACATCCTCCTTTAGCTATAGTTTACAGCGGCCAGAGAAGTTTGGAAATTAATTTATTTTGCCAGTTTTGCGAAAAGCTTCGTAAGCCAGTAGTGTTGAAAGTTTGGCATCATGCAATGGATGATGTTGTGAAAAACTGCCTTGCTCTAATAATTTAGCTTTGATACGGCTTTTGTCATTGTTATCAATACCGGCCTGTAGCAGCAAAGAATACAAATCCAGAATCGGGAAGGGATGCTGCCAATATCGCTCTTCAAGATTTTCGGCCTGGCACTTAATTAAGAAGCCGTATTCAACCGGATAACCGTTACTAACCAGTACGTAATCTGATTTTGGCTCGGCTTGCATATACCAGCGCCAAAATGCTTCGCGCAAATCTTTGTAACTGCCATGGGTAATTGGCATGTCGTCAATCACGGTTAGGACATTGCCCCGCACCCACTCGTCAACCGGCTCGATTATTTTTGTCCGGCCGGTAAATTGGTCCAGTACATTGCCGGCCGCATCCATGACGACTGCGCCAATCGCAAAAACCTCGCCATGCAAACCGTTAGATTCTAAATCAAAGCAGAGAAGTTTGGTGCTGTCAGTTATTGGCGGCGTCTTGGCCTGCTTCGATTCCATTACTATTTGGCGAATTCTATGGCGCGGGTTTCGCGGATGACGTTGACCTTGATGGTGCCTGGGTACTGCATGGTGCTTTCGATCTTGGTGGCGATGTCACGGGCTAGCTTGATGGCGCTAAGGTCATCGATATCAGATGGCTTTACGAAAACACGGACTTCGCGGCCGGCGCTGATAGCGTAAGACTTATCAATTCCCGGGAAGCTGTTGGCGACGTTTTCGAGATCTTTCATGCGCTCGGCAAAGTTCTCGGCACTAATGTTGCGGGCGCCAGGCCGGGAGGCGCTAATGGCATCTACTACTCGCACAATCACGGCTTCGGTACTGGTGGTATCAACATCGTCGTGGTGCTGTTCGGCAGCCAAAGCGACTTCTTCTGGCGCGCCATATTTGCGCAGCATCTCACCAGAAATGTGGTGGTGCTTGCCTTCCATTTTGTGGGTCAGGGCTTTGCCGATGTCATGAACCAGGGCTGCATATTTGGCCGTCTTGACGTTGGCACCGACTTCTTCGGCAATTATGCCGGCCATGTGAGCCATCTCGGTGGAGTGCTTCAAGACGTTTTGGCCATATGAAGTACGGAACTTAAGCTCACCAAGCAGTTGGATGATTTCCTTGGGAATGCCAATTATGCCCACTTCTCGGGCAGCGTCCTCACCTGCCCGAGTGATTTCTTTCTGGACTTCTTTTTGGGCTTTTTCGACAACTTCTTCGATGCGGCCCGGGTGAACCCGGCCATCTTTGAGCAGCATCTCTAATGCCAAGCGGGCTGTTTCACGGCGTACCGGATCAAACGAACTTAAAATAATCATGCCGGGGGTGTCGTCCACCATAATGTCGACGCCAGTGGCACGCTGCAGTGACTGAATATTGCGGCCCTCTTTGCCAATGATGCGGCCTTTCA
>CAZBLI010000086.1:0-1956 GCA_964492785.1 uncultured Candidatus Saccharibacteria bacterium | reverse complement strand
TGCTCCACCCCGCGTCGTCGTTTAATCTGAAATTAACTTTGCATAGTTTAACAGAAAAATAGCCAATTTACAAGCTATAGAATTATGGCATTGTTAAGACAATTTGCTTATACTTTAATAAAACAAACTTGAGGGAGTTTTTTAGTAATGGCGCGTTTGCCTACGCCTGGTTCGGACAAAGGATCCTGGGGAGATGTCTTAAATACATTTCTGCAGGTTTCCCATAATAGCGACGGCACTCTAAAATCCGCCCAAGTTAAGTCAGCCGGTGGCATAAATAAAGGTGTTTCAATCAAGACAGCAACTGTTTACGCAGATTGTGATTTATTAGCTCACACCTCAGATTTAGTAGATAGCGCACTTTATAATTTAACTGAACAAGAAATCTCAGCAGCAGAAAATGGAACCTTGGTTATCGACGGTGTTACTGCCACAGCAGGCATGCGCATAGCTTTGGCGGCTTATGGTTCTTACGGCTATACACCTGAAAGCGGCATATATGAGGTTACAAATGCCGGTAGCTCGACCAGTAAATATAAATTAACCAGAGCTTCTGATGCGAATACGGACGACGCTTTAGGCCGAATATTTTGTACCAGGATTACTAGGGGCAATAGTCATACGCTTTCAGTGGTTTATTATTTCCCAGATAATATAGAATTCTCTGTCGGCCATACCTCGCTTTATTATGCAATTGAAGCTTTCGCTGCATCTGTTGAATCGCTCGATAGCGAAGCTACTGGCACATATGCTCACGCCGAAGGATCATCAACTGCCAGCGGTGATTATTCTCATGCTGAATCCAGCGCTACAGCTTCTGGTAATGGCAGTCACGCCGAAGGTGATTCTAGAGCAACTGGTATTTATTCCCACGCCGAAACTCAATCAACTGCCAGCGGTGATTTTTCGCACGCCGAAGGTGCAAGCACTGCCTACGAAGCCAATATGCACGCCGAAGGTTTGCACGACGCCCAGTTTACCCGCACCATCATGCAAAACTACACCGCCGATGGCGTTAACAAAATACAGCTGTCAAACGTTGGCACCAGAGCCATTACTCTGCCGGGTTATTTTATAACCGCTTTAGTTAATGTTAAGGTTGTGGCTAGACGTATCGACACTCTCGGTACGGCGTCGGCCTGGACGGCCCAGTGCGTAGTGGATGGAGATGGCGATTCATCATATCGGATCGTCGGTGATCCGTCGTTTCATGTTGTTGCCCAAGATGCTGGCGCCAGCTCATGGCAGGTGTATGATTTAACTTTTAATAGTAGCAATCATAATCAGTTAGAAGTTGCCGTAAAAGGCGGGGATGGCCAGAATATTTTTTGGTATGCCTCGATTGAGCTAGACGAAATTCATGGCTAGTTTGGGAATTGCCATAATGGCAGTGCCGGAAAGACGCCAAATCGTTGACCAATTATTAGCTAAATTAAAGCTTAGCGCCCAGTACGTTGTTTGGGATAAAAATCACGATGGCCATTTGCCAACTTGGTGGCGGGCCGTCCAACAAGCCAGCTCCACCAAACCCAGCCACGTGTTGATTTTAGAAGATGACGCGGTCGCCTCAAATGATCTAATCGCTGCCGTAAATCAATTAATTAATATATATCCAGATCGGGTATATAGTTTGTATTCCAATTTGCGATCGGTAGATAAAGCCCGGGCTGAGGGCATTAAATTATTGGCAAATTACCGCATGCAATCGGATGTGGCGATGGTTTATCCGTGCGCCTGGCTAGATGAATTACAAGCCGATTACCTAAAACGGGCTCAAGAATTTGAGGGCATGGGGGCTGATGATATGCGCTTAAAACTTCGTCCAAATTTAACTGTTTGGTCGACCGTGCCGAGCTTAGTCCAACATGGCCAACCTTACGACAGCACCCTTGGTCATAAGAATCCGCGGCAAATTGCCCGCTGGTTTATTGGCAGCAATAAAAGTGCGTTGAGCAT
>CAZBLI010000085.1:0-1992 GCA_964492785.1 uncultured Candidatus Saccharibacteria bacterium | reverse complement strand
TATCGCCAAACGCCGAATATAAATTAAAGCAATCCACGCCGACTTATGAAGAACTACCCAACTGGGAAGAGGATATCCAAGCTGTTCGCAATTACGACGATTTGCCTTTAAACGCCCGACGCTACATTGAATTTATCGAGGACCAACTCGAATTGCCTATTACTATGATCGGGGTTGGCCCGCGCCGCGACCAATTAATCGATCGCCGCACAGTTTAAGAATTAATAATCTCTACGTCGTGAGGATGAGACTCTCTAAGTCCGGCAGACGAAATTCGTTTTAACCTGGCATTTAAACGGTGATCATTTAATGAGGGAGATTTAGCATAACGCATTCCCTTCTCTAAGGCCTGAACACACAGTGTTAAAACATCTTCCAGTGAGCCTTCATATGGAATTCTGGCTTCTATGCCCTCTGGCAGAGGAATTTTGCCATTATGTGAGCCATACCTATCGCGAGCTTGAGCATTTCTCAGGAGTTCGCGCTTGGAACCCATTCCCCAGAACTCCTTATATAAACTACCATCTGATCTTTTAAAAACTGGGCCGGGAGCTTCTTGGGTGCCGGCCAACTTTTTGCCCATCATGACTGCATTAGCACCGGCAGCTATAGCAATCGGTATATCACCATGCTCACTAATACCGCCATCGGCGATGACAGGAACTTCGGGGAACTCATCTCTAAGAGCTTTGATGCAACTCCAGACAGCGGTGACTTGCGGCATACCAATGCCGGTTTCTCGTCTAGTTGTACAAATAGCACCTGGACCCTGGCCAACCTTAACTCCATCAGCACCTGATCTAGCTAATTCAAGTGCGGATTCGCCCTCCGAAATATTGCCAACAGCAAAGTCAGTTTGACCGTATTTATTTTTTAATTTTTCCAGTAATTCAAAAACATGGTCGGCATCGCCATCAGCCGTATCAATTACAAAAGCATCGGTGTATTTATTTAATGCGGCCACCCTTTCCATAACATCGCCGCGGGTAGGAATCGCCGCCGCAACCAATAAGCGTCCCGCACTATCAACGTTATAACTCCCATGATCATGAAAAATTCTATCAACGTCAGAGAATATATACATGCCCAAAACAAAACCTTCTTCGTCAATTATTGGCAAGGTTTTTACATTGTGGCGAACCATAATTTCGTAAGCGTTTTCTACGGAAGTGAATTCTGATTCGCTATGTACGGCTTCGGCTTTAACCATAACCTCGCTGACAGGATGCTGCATTTTTTCTTTATTGAAATCGAACTGGCTCTGGGTTACTAAACCGACAAATTTACCTTTGCTATCAAGCACCGGAAAAGTCCTAAAGTCGTAACCTTTTTCATCGCACCTATTAAGAATGCTTTCCAATGTGTCGGTGTCATTTACGCAAATTGGTTCTTTAATTAGGGCATTAGTATTAAATTTTACTTTTCGGACTTCTTTGCGCTGTTCATCAATAGACATGCCGGAATGTATAACGCCTATACCGCCCATTTTGGCCATCGCGATGGCCATCTCAGACTCTGTAACCGAACTCATCGCGGCACTTACAAAGGGGATCTTTAAACCAACATTCTTTGTAAAAGAACTTGTTAAATCAAGTTCTTCAGGAAGGGGATTGCCATGATTATGGCCAGTGCGGAGCCGGACATCATCAAACGTCAGGGCAAGGTGCATACTGTCAATGTCTTCGAAAAACTGTTCTTTTTCCGGACTGAAAGTTTCTGTCATACCCTCTCCGTGTTTCCAAAGATTGTAACACAGAAGCCGGAAATTAGAATTTGCTTATGCTAGTTGCGGCCCCAGCGAATCCGGCTCCAAAGCCGTTCGTGGAAGTAATAAATAATCGTGGCTATTAAGGCGTTCCAGCCGGTAATTTGCAAGGCTTTGTTGGTTTGGTGGGTAACTAAATAACTGGTGATAAATACCGAAATAACAATGATAACCCGGTAAGAAATAGTTTTTGCCAGAGATCGCTTCCAGGCATCATGATGCCGTTT
>CAZBLI010000084.1:0-2000 GCA_964492785.1 uncultured Candidatus Saccharibacteria bacterium | reverse complement strand
CCCGGTAAGAAATAGTTTTTGCCAGAGATCGCTTCCAGGCATCATGATGCCGTTTGTGTTTTGCCATAACCGTTTTATTTTAACACTATTCCCACTCGGTAGTTGCAGGTGGTTTAGATGTTAAGTCATACATAACTCTGGTAATACCTGGTTGCTCTAACAACTCGCTAACAATTGATTGCAGAACTTCTTCTGGAAAATCTACACCGGGCAAGGCTATATCGCCGGTTTTGAAATTTATAGTTTTAAAAGTACGTATTGCGACTGACCTTTTGCCAGCCACGCCAAAGTTTAATGGCAATAAAATAACGGGCACTTGACTGAGAGTTTTATCCAGTCCGTGTTTCTCTAATTGTCGGTTTACAATAGCATCAAGTTGTTTAAGTTGATCCACCACCTCTTTATCTAAAAAGGTTGGCGTAATTGCTTCGTGGTCACTACTTAATGGTTCGCCAAAAATATAGGCAACCCGGTTAACTTCATGGACATCTCGGGGGATTTTGTCTGCCAGCTTTTTAAGTTCAGCCCAGCTAGCATCGCCACTTAATCCGGCCAAATGGGCGTAAGTCCGGCCATCACCCTGCACGCCTACGCTTTGAATCGGTAAGAGTGAAACTTTTACATTTGTATTATCAAATTCTGCCAACTTGAATTTTATATCTACCGATTCTTTAGTTATAAATGGTTTGTCACCACAAATTATTCGAATTGCTAATCCCGGGCCGGGGAAGGGTTGACGTGTATAAATCTCTTCTCTTAAACCTAATAATTCTCCAACTTTGCGAACGTCGTCTTTTTGGATAAAGCGCCAAGGTTCGAGCACTCTATTTTCGGCACGCATATTTCTAACTAGTTCGGTGTCATTGTGGTGAGTCTTGATAGTATCGGCTCCACTACTTGCAAGCTTGGAGCCGCTTTCAATTAAGTCTGTATATAGTGAGCCCATGGCTAGGACATAGTCGTCGTTTAACCCGAGAACATCGGCCATTTTCTCTTGAATTTTTATAAAGTTATCACCAATAATTTTACGTTTAATTTCGGGATCAGATACTTGGTCAAGCGATTGTGTTTCTTGGCCGTCAATCATAGTTGTGGCTGTGTTGTAAGCTTCAGCAGCATCATAAACCTGCACCTTTATACCAGATTCAGCCAGCATTTTTGTAACTTTTTCTACTTCAGATTGTCGCATAAAACCGTGATCGACCAGCACTAAAAAGACCTGGCTTTCTGGCAATGCTTCTTCTAATAATTTTGCTAAGGCTGATGAGTCAACGCCGCCACTGATATAAGCTAAAACTTGCCTATCGCCGACAAAATCTCTTACCTCTGCCACGGCATCATTAATAAAATCCTCGTAGGAGTATTCATAATCAGCCTCTAAACCGCAAATATCTTTTAAGAAATTGCTTAAAACTTTGGTACCGGCTGGCGGTGATACTTCAGGATGAAATTGTACGCCAAAAAGTTGTTCTGCCTCGTTGGCGATGCCAGCAATTAAATCTTCTGAATAAGCTGTAGCTCTAAAGCCGGGAGCTAATTTTGTAACGGTATCACCATGGCTCATTACAAAATTCTGAGTGGGATCGACACCTTCTAATAATGCCGAAGAACCGCTAAGCCGAATCGGCGTAAAGCCATCTTCTCGTTTGGATAATTTTTCAACCTTTCCGCCCATTTCAAAATTAATTAATTGGGCTCCGTAACAAATGCCTAAAATCGGTGGACGGCCTTCTTTTTCAGTAAATATTCTTGGATCTGTTCTTGGTGATTCAGTGTCATAGACACTTTCCGGACCTCCAGAAAGAATTATCGCACCGGAATTATAAAGTTCTTCAATTGGTGTATCAAAAAGTAATCGGACTGCATTATGGCCTAGTCGCTTAACTTGCTGCTCAATATCCATTGCATACTGGGCGCCACCATCTAATATTGCAACCAGTGCTGCTTCACCACCCAGTGCTTCGACGTCCGTCATTCTTTATTAATATACAGCAATATTT
>CAZBLI010000083.1:0-2035 GCA_964492785.1 uncultured Candidatus Saccharibacteria bacterium | reverse complement strand
ACGATCGCCGACAGAGAAGGCATAAATTTGTGGGATTACACTAATCCCAGCGGCGGCAGCATCAAGAAAGCTCTCGACTATTTGCGCAAATTTGCCATCTCGCCTAGCGGTAAAACAGATTGGCAAAAAGCCCAACCGCAAGAAACCGCCACTAATTGGAACCCCTTCCAGCTGACGGTAGCCTTACGCCAATCGGCCAATGGCTATAATAATCCCCAATATGTTACCGATGCCAACACCAGCTTGGAACGGACGGCCAACAGTGATTGGTCATCCTTAGAGTACTAAACCAGCTCTTTTAAAACGGTTTCAATGATTGTGCGGTCATCTTGCTGGCGGCACCAATACCACCACTCAGCGCCCCATAAATCTATTGGCTTTAAGCCAGTGGCTTTAGCCGAGGCAATATTTTGTTTGATTTGAGGGATGCTCATTGATTTTTCTTGCTCGCGGGCCGTCATCTCCCAAATATTTTTTGGTCCCCAAGGTTCTAGCTGTAATTCGTGTATAAAGCTGGGCCGGTGCCAGATCAGTTTAATTAACTCAGCCCTAAATTTGTGCAGCCATGGCCGATGAAAAGCTCGGGCGTATTGGCCGTCTTGATAGAGGACTTGATAGTACGAAAAGCCGACAATGTCGGGAATTGGCCCAAAAATGGGAATGCCCCAGGATGAGCTGGTGGTCATAATAATGGGCCGGGCGGGATCCAAACCTTTGACCAGCAAGAATTCCTGGCGCAATCGCTGGCGGTCAACTTCAGCCCGTTCGCCAAAAGCCTTTAGTAAGGCTTCGTTTTCTAATTGGTAACTAACTATGACTTTAGCTTTGCGATAGCGTTCGACCACTGTTGTTAAAAATTCCAGCAAGGCTTCTGTCCGATCATCTTTTGATAATTGCCAGACCCAGTCCGGCCAATGGTTTTCCGGCCAGCGCGGCTGGCGGGCACCTAAGCAAAGGCTGACCGTGCCTTTGTATTTGGCTACTTGAGCAATTTGTTTATCTAATTCTTTAAAATCATATTGGCCTGGCTTAGGCTCAATTTCATCCCAATAACTCATCAGGCGAAAGCGCCTAAAGCCGCAATCTTTGGCCAGCCATTTCAAACAATCCAGCGAATTAATTTTAAAATTCCGGCACTGTTTTACGGATAAACTAACCCCGATTTCTTGCATTATTTAATTTTAGTGTATGATTGTCATATGAAGAAGTGGACGGTGATCATCATCTTGGCTTTTGCTCAATTTGTGATGATTTTGGACAGCACGGTTATGAACGTCTCAATTTCTACCGTTGCCAAAGATTTAGGCACGACAATATCCGGTATGCAGGCGGCCATTACTTTGTACGCCTTAACCATGGCTGCTTTCATGCTGACTGGCGGCAAACTGGGCGATAAATGGGGCAAACTCAAAGCCTTTAAGATTGGCTCAGTAGTCTACGCCCTAGGTTCACTTACAACCGCCTTGAGCCCGTCTTTACCGGTGTTATTACTGGGCTGGTCGCTAGTTGAGGGCTTAGGCGCAATTTTAGTAATTCCAGCCATTGCCGCCTTAGCTGCCGTCAACTACAAAGGCAAAGATAGGATTACTGCCTTTGCTATTTTAGGAATGATTACCGGACTGGCTGCTGCCGTCGGCCCGATTATTGGCGGCTTTGTAACAACATACTTTTCTTGGCGTTACGTGTTTGCGTCCGAAGTTGTGATTATGGCTGGCGTGCTATTATTCGCCAATAAGATTTACGACGCCAAACAAGATAAAAAGAGCAAAATTGACATCACTAGCGCCGTCTTATCGGCTTCCGGCATGGCTTTGTTAGTCTTTGGCGCCCTGCAGAGCAAAACCTGGGGCTGGATTAAACCGCTGGATTCACCAGTAATCAATGGCAAGGCAATCACGCCGCTAGGCATATCGCTTTGTTCTTACCTGATCCTGGGCGGCATAACCATTCTCTGGTTCTTTATAAGGCGGCAAAGACGGCTCGAAGCCGATGGCAGAGAACCTTTACTCAAAGCTTCATTGCTCAAAATTGATGT
>CAZBLI010000082.1:0-2056 GCA_964492785.1 uncultured Candidatus Saccharibacteria bacterium | reverse complement strand
TATTTTATTGCCCACTGTCTTTTCTCATTCAACGCGCTTGCACACGTAACGCTTACGCTAATTATATAGCTTCACGCCTAGGAGGGCTACTCTTTTCAAGGAACGTTTACAGGAATTATTACTTTAAGCTACAAATTAAAAAGCCCCGCTCGGCGAGGCTCTTTAAAGCTTTAGTAACTAAATTAGTTCGAAAGACTGTTAACTGTTTGTAACGTACCGCCTTCTGGCAAGTAGGTTAGGACGAATGATGAACATTCGTTACCCGAGGTGTTGTCACAACCGCTGGGGCTAGGAACATAACCGTACTGCTGAGATGAAGCGTTTCCAGCGTTCAAGTACAAGGTTGTACCCTTTGGATCACGCAAAGATTGTACGTCTAAACCTTTAAGGTTTGCTTGTACAAAAGTAACTACGCTGCCGTCAGTAGCTGTAAGCTGGCCTGATGTTGGGTAGTAACCGTTCTGTGCGTTGTAGACTTCAAGGTGACTTGCTAACGCCTTAACGTCAGTTTGTCGTTCAGTGTTACGAGCTTTTTGTTGAACACCAGAGAAGGTAACCAAGACCAATGCAGCCAAGATTCCGATCACGATGATCACGATCAATAGTTCCACGATAGTGAAACCACTTTGTTTACGTTTTAGTGAGATCATAAGAGCCCACCCTCCTATATATTTTGTTATTTTTAATTAAGATCTTCCAAAGCTTTTATCGACACTTCTTTGGAAAGTATCTGTTAACGATTATAAACATAACCGACAACAGGTCAAGTTTAATTCGATCCGATGTTCTTGGAGAGATTGGCGATTGGGCCCATCACGCTGGCGGCGATAATACCAACAATTGTTCCTAATACAATGATCATCAGCGGTTCAATCAATGCGCTAAGGCCATCTATCATGACGTTGACTTCTTCTTCGTAAAAATCAGCAACTTTAACTAAAATAGTATCAATTTGGCCGGTTTCTTCGCCGACGGCTAACATTTGGCTAACGATTGGCGGGAAGTATTTACTTTTTGATAAAGGCTCCGATAATGGCTTACCATTTTTAACTTGCTTGGCGGCTTCTTTTAATTCACCTTCAATCACTTTGTTGCCAATCGCACCACCGGTTACTTCTAAGGAGTCCAGCACGCTGACGCCAGCTGACATCAACGACGCGAATGTCCTGGCAAAGCGGGCCACGGCAATCTTGGTGACCACAGTTTTTATGACCGGCAGCCTTAATAACAGGCCATGGAATTGATACCTACCCTTCTCAGTTTTAATGTAGCGGCGAGTCAAGATGGCGCAGATAACCAGTGCAATAATTATTAAAATGGCATAGTGCTTGGAAAAATCACTAATAGACAACAAGATACGGGTGTAAACCGGCAGTTTGGCGTTTTCGCCGCCCAAATCAGTCAAAATTTTGCCAATTTTAGGGATAATAAAGAACATAATGCCAAAGAAAGCCACGATGGTTATCGACAAGATCACCATCGGATAAGTCATGGCGCTTTTTATTTTTTTGCGCATGCTGGCATCTTGCTCCACCTGTGAGGCTAGACGCTTCAGAATGTCATCCAAAATACCACCAGCTTCACCGGCTTTGACCATGTTGACGTAAACTTCATTAAAAACATTTGGGTATTTGGCAAAGGCATCAGCCAGTGGAATACCCGATTCGACGTCTTTGCTAATGCCAGTAATGACAGTTTGGAAATATTTATTATCACTTTGCTGCTTTAGGGTGTTTAAAGATCGGGCCAGTGGCACGCCGGCCGAAACCATAGTTGATAGCTGGCGAGTAAATACCACCCGGTCTTTTAGGGGGACTTTTTTAGCGAATTTTAATTTACCTAGAGTACTATTCTTAGCAGCATCGTGTTTGACGATAATTGGGTGCAAACCCTGTTTGCTCAAGCTGCTGATCAGGGCCTCTTTACTAGCCGCGGTACTGGTGCCGTTGATAGTTTTACCGTCTTTGGTGATAGCAGTATAGCGAAAATCCATATTATTTTTCGGTGGTTACGCGCAATATTTCTTCTATCGAAGTCTGGCCGCGCAGTTGTTTAA
>CAZBLI010000081.1:0-2079 GCA_964492785.1 uncultured Candidatus Saccharibacteria bacterium | reverse complement strand
GATTTAGCCCAAAACGTTGGTGGTCTATTAAGCTCCGCTTTGCAAACGCTTGTAAAAATAATCGTGCCATCACCCTTCTCAGATAACATGAGTGGCGGTCGGACCTTTGACCTCGTGGCGGGAGGCGCTGACGTGACCGGCAATGATTATGCCCACCATGGCCTTGGCGGACGGGCCTTAACAAATCAGGAATACTCTACGATCGTTAATGAGCAAAACCAGCAAGCTCAGGACAACTTCAGCCAAAAAACATTTTTTGCCAAAATGTTTGATAAAAATAGCCAATATTCTTTGGTTAGTAAGATGGCGATGGCCATGCCTTCAAATCTCAACACCGCTATCTCCGGTGGTTTAACAAGTTTGTTGCGCAATCCGTTTTCAGCTTTGGTTAAGGGATTTGGTTCAGTTTTCAATTTTAATCACGCTATGGCTGCTGGTAATAACGTAGACATGTGTACGAATGGCGGTCCTTTTGGTGTAACTTGCTATGGTTACACTGATACTGACCTGCCTCAGAATCCACAACAATTCTGTTATAAACACTGCGTCACAAATGATTTTAGCGATAAATGGAATACTGACTCATTAAGTAATATCAATTCAAGCACCGACCAATACGAAAATAAAACCACCAATCCTTGTTTACTGATTCAAGCCACTGTCGGCAGTGCTGGTGGTTACTTTAGTGATAGTGTCTTAACCTCTGATGACTTGGCCGATACGGTTGATAATGTGGCTACCGGACCAGCCGCTACCGGCAATGTTTACTGGGTGGGAGATTCACTAACAGAAGGCATGAAAACTAGCGGCCAGCTGGGGCAAAAACTGGCATCGGCTGGTTTGAATCCAACTCAAATTGAAGACACAGTTGGTATAAGTGTCGGCAGCTCAATACCAAAAGTTCAAGCCGATGCGGCCAACGTTAAGAGCGCCGCCAATGTGGTAGTGGAACTAGGCACCAATAACTGTTCACTGGGTAGTCGTCCCAGCTGTATGGCTACAGATGCCTTCCAAGGCCAAATTACAAATATGGTTAATGCTATTCGGGCAATTAATCCTACGGTCAAAATTTACTGGGTGAACATATACACAACCAAAGGTCCTGTTTACCAATCAATTAACGACGCGCTCAATAATTTATCTGGTAAGCTGAACTATAAAGTAGTCGATTGGGCTGGCGAGGTAAAGAGCAACCCTGGTAAATATAGCTTTGACTCTCAGCTAGGCGTTCACCTTACAAACAGCAACGGCTATAGCAATATGGCTCAATTCATCATTGGAGCATTGAAATAACATGCAAGCTATGAGCTCAATCATTTCTAAAACGGTGTCGGTGTTGATTGTATTTGTTTTATGTTTTGGCCTGGCGGCGCAGGCTATGGCCCTACCGCAAGCCGATATTGATGCTATAAATGGCCCTTGGCCAAATTGGGCGCCTGGGGGCGGTAAGTGTGGTACTGGAGCCGGTGGTTCGGTAAATGTTTCTAGCGATAATGCAAAGACAGTTTATGATTACCTGACAACTTCAGCCGGTCTGCCACCATTTCAGGCAGCAGGAATATTAGGTAACATGCAGGCCGAATCCGGGGTTCAGCCGCAGCGCTTAGAAAGCACCCCTAGTGGTTCCATTACTACTGCCGCCCAAGCTATAAATAGCAGCAGGGGCTGGGGCCTAGTGCAATGGACGCCCGCCGGAAAAATAATTAAACCAACCCTAGCGGCTGGTAAAAAGCCTGACGATATCATTGTCCAGCTGGACTTTTTGTGGGCACAGCTAACAACCGGTACCGAAAAAGGAGCCGGCGATGCCTTAAAAGCTACAACAAATGTGGTCGACGCGGCTGTAACATTCTTGACTAAATATGAACACCCTTCGCCAAAGGCTTTAGCTAATAGCCGACAGTTTAGAATAGATGCCGCCCAACAAATGCTTAAACAATATGGCAATGGCGCCCCCTCGGGCGTAAATCCCACCACCAGTGGTTGTGCATCCAGCGACGCCTTAATTAGTGGTAACGCCCAGGAACTCGCCAATAAATTAATTGGCGAGTGGGGCAAGAATCTAACCGGTAATTCAGT
>CAZBLI010000080.1:0-2124 GCA_964492785.1 uncultured Candidatus Saccharibacteria bacterium | reverse complement strand
AAGCTGGCTTGGCCAGACAAGTCTCATGGTATGCAACCTAAACCCGAATATTTAGAAGCTGCACAAAAAATTTTACCAGGGGTTTCAACAGAAAAACTGACTAATTGTAGTTTTTACGTAGCAACAGTAATGATTAGTAGTGGTGTTGATACTTCATATCCGACGGGTTGTTCAAGAGGTCAAGCCGATTATGCTAAAGCTCATCCTGATAAATACGATGTTGTAGATAATGTGACCGATATTACGCAACTAAAGCCTGGCGATATATTAGTGGTTGGAGGTTGCGGTGTGGATGGACACACCTTTATATTTATTGGGGATCACTCCGGTAACAATAAAGCTGATGCATCCCAGGGCTCAAGAATGGCTAATTTAGGTCATCAAAATGATCTTAAGGACAGTCGGGGAACATATACTAGAATTAGGATAAAAGGATAGTTATGCAGCCAGAAAATCAAACTAATTTTTTGATAAAACATTGGAAATTTGTTTTTGCAATCTTAATACTGTTGTTAGGCCTTTATGTATTCTCAAGTTATGGTTTTATTGAAGTTAACGTTGATGGTGGCGTTAACCCAAAAAGCTTGAAAGCCACTTTAACTGGAAGAACTGGTTCCAAGACTTCTGATATTGATTTAAGTTCTGGTGTAATAAAGAAATTTGTTCGTCGAGGCAATTACCAATTGATGGTTAACCAAGCTGGTAAAAGTACATTAGCAATCGTAAACAGCCCGGGTTGGTTTAAGAGTTCATCAACGAATATTAAGCTTGCATCAACTTGGGGAGGCCAGTTAGTGGGAGATAGTCCAGGTGCTTGTATGACTTTTACGGGCAGCGATCTATATTCTTTTGATTGCGGCGAAGGATCGTCGTTTAATTACCATGTTCCAGCAAGTACTAGCCAGTCGACCTACAATAAGCCAATTGATCTTGGTGTTGGCAAAATAGAAGGATTAACAAGGATAGGTAATGACTTGTTGGTTTTAGCTCAAGCTCAAGGTGATGATAGTGCGGGTGGTAATGGTCATTTTCTTTACTTAGTTTCTCAAAACCAGAAAATTACAAGCAAAAAGAATATAAATGATTTTAGTGCAAATGAAAGCCTGTCAATAGTACAATACAAAAATGGATTCATTGTTTATAATAATGATTTCTCTAAAGTTCACTACTTTGCCACTTTTTCAGCCCAACCAGAAACCTTAAAAATGTTGGGCCCAAACGATAATAGTCAATTACCGCTAACTCTTAACGCCAATAATAAGGGTGTATTGGCTGAATACTCATCAAAAGCTGGAGCCCAGGTAAATAGCACCGGTAAGGGCTTAGGCAAAGCTAAAGTAACGATAGTTTACAGTACGGGAGGAAGCGCCCAATCTTTTAAGTTTAGCCGTCAGTTTCAATCTATAAGTAGTTGTGGTAATCAAAAAATTTGTTTGTATGATAATTATGCTCACGAAATGCTTGTTTATTCTGTAGATTCGGAACCACATTATTTGTATTCTGTATATAATATTGACTCGATGTACGGAAGTTCGACCCAGCCAATATTAGTAATTGGCCGTTCAGTTATTAAGTTTGACGCAGACTCAAAAACTGGAAATTTGATATTTACTGGCAGTGAAGATAACAATATTTGTGGAATTGAAGAAAGTGAAAGTTTAACTGTTTTGTGTATCAGCTCGGGTAATAAAACTTTTGCTTTATACTTGAGCTCTAGTTTTGTAAATGACAGTGTAGTTAATATATTAAATCAGCTTTTAAATATGCCAGAAATTAATTTTGCATCGATATATAAAAATTTGGTTTACATATCACCTAACCTTGGCGAACCAATTTACTTAAATTCAATTGGCGGTTTTGGTTATGATCCGCGAAATATAAAACAGGTTGGCGGTGCTTTAAAAAATAAATTTAAAGAATTAAACTTGGATTCTTATAAAATTACAATAAATGGTATACCTTAAGTAGTAGTGATAATGTGGCTCTTGGTCACAAAATCATGCTGGATTACATCGGCGTCAGTCGTGGTAATAAAAGTCTGGTAATTATTTAAATATTTGGTCAGGGCTTGGCGGCGGGCGCCGTCTAATTCGCTAAAGACATCATCCAATAAAATAATTGGCT
>CAZBLI010000079.1:0-2124 GCA_964492785.1 uncultured Candidatus Saccharibacteria bacterium | reverse complement strand
GCGCAAAGTTTGGCGGAAAGCTTTTTCTTCTTTAACTAAGATTTCAATAACTTTGTCACGGTTCTGAGCCACTTCTGGATAATCTTCGTGATACAAATCAGCTATAACTGGTACGACATCCTGCAGGAAGTTTTGTTCAATGCCAAGGTCAAAGGCAAAGCGAATCGCCCGGCGAACCAAACGGCGCATGACATAGCCCTGGGTTTTGTTACTGGGGGTAACATCATCAACGGCTAAGAAAGTGGCCGCCCGTAAATGATCGGCGATCACCCGCATGCTTTCGGTATGGCTGTCATAATTTTTGCCGCTCAGTTTTTCCAGCTTTTCGATAATTGGCTCCAGCAAACTGATTTTGAAAACATCCGGATCATTAATCGAGGCGACAGCAATCCTCTCCAAGCCACCACCAAAGTCAACATTCGGTTTAGCTAGCGGCTCAAAACCTTTATCAGTTCGCTTGTAGGCCATAAAGACAGAGTTAGCAATTTCGACAAAGCGGCCACAATCACAGTTAGGGTGGCAGTTTGGTCCCCACTTTGTGTCGTGTTCGGTGCCGAAATCATAAAAAACTTCGGTGTCGGGGCCGGCCGGGTCACCGATTGGCGTCGAAGCTTCATTGCCGGCCCGGCTCCACCAGTTTTTACTGCCGTCATAATAAAAGATCCGGCCATCGCCCATACCTTTTTGATAGCCATCATCTTCCGAGCCAATATCAACCTGTTTGGCATCAATGCCCTTTTGTTCAAACAAGCCTTGCCACAAGCCGGCGGCCTCGCCATCCTTGGGAATATCGAATTCTTCATTACCTATATAACAAGTCACATATAATTTGCTGGCATCAAGGCCAACTACGTCAGTCAAAAATTCAAATAGCCAGGGAATTTGCTCGCCCTTAAAGTAATCTCCCAGGCTCCAGTTACCCAGCATTTCAAAGAAAGTAGTATGACGATTGTCGCCAACTTCTTCTATGTCTTGAGCCCGTAAACAGGTTTGGCTGTTAACTAAGCGAGTGCCTTTGGGATGAGTTTCACCCAATAAATAAGGAATCAACGGCTGCATGCCGCTGCCGGTGAATAGCGTGGTTGGGTCATTTTGCGGTACCAGCAAAGCCCGCGGAATAATTTTGTGGCCGCGATCTTCAAAAAACTTTAAATAGGCCCGTCTGATTTCTTGAGCTGTCATCTGTTACAGTTTAGCAGATTTTCCTAAAATATTGATAAATAACTTCGGTGGGTAGCATTGACATAAAAAGCGCTAGTAGTTATAATATGCACTTCGTCTAGTTCCAACAGGAGGGCTAAGATGCGCACCGTATTCACCCCGCAGACAATTGTGGTCCTGCTAGTCGTAGGAACACTGGTTTCTATCGCCTATGTCAAGGTTGGAAATCACGTCAACGATTCCGAAAGGAAGTAGCATGCTGAAACAACACAACGAAATGCAGAACACAATCGTTATTGTGTTGATCCTCGTTGGCTTGCTTGCCGCAACCATCTTCATGGTGGTGGCCAACAACAGGCCCAAGCAGCGACGAGACCGCAACCGACGGTACTGAGCCGAAAGGAGCAGCCATGAATGCTTACCTACGAAAACCCAACGGTGACAGCAGCATTTGCGACTGCTGAACAGACGAACACCGGAGACGCATTGCCGTCAGTCCGCCACCTCGGCGTTGATAGATGGCCCTCCGGCACAAGCTGCGCGCTAGCGTACTGATGTTGATCCTACCGGATCATTTCCAGACCACCGCGCAGCTTTTCCATTTATAACAGAGATAATCAGATTGATTTTTACTTATTTTAGTTTATAATAACACTGTTCTTTTAGGTTAGCCCTTTGACAATCTGGAGGTAAAACTCATGCAGTACAAAGAAGCCGAACTGGAGCGGCAGCGCGAAAGTTTAGTGAGGTGCCTGTTTGGCGTAGCGGCGCTAATAATCATCCTGCTGCCGATCATGCAATTCATGCTCGACGGTTCAGGAGTTGGAGTATTCCTATTCTCTTCAGTCGTTTTCATCCTGTCGTACGTCTGCTACCGAGCCATCGTCCACGCCTACAAGTGGATCAAGATCAAGCTCAACTGAGACGACAATCAAGGAGACTTCACTATGGACTTCACTTCAA
>CAZBLI010000078.1:0-2223 GCA_964492785.1 uncultured Candidatus Saccharibacteria bacterium | reverse complement strand
AGTTGGACAGAATATAAATTTTTCAAACAAGCCTATGGCAAAAACGTCATTATCGTAGCAGTAGTAGCTGATAGGCAGTTAAGGCATGACCGCTTGGCAAACAGGCCAATTAGGCCTTTTAATGATGTTGAGGTTATGTCGCGCGAGTATGCCGAAATTGAGAATCTCGAAAAAGGTGGCCCGATCGCTAACGCCGATTACACCTTGCTAAACAATGGTACTAAAGAAGAATTACTCAGTAATTTAGACAAGTTGTTAAAAGCGACAAACTTCTAACTATTTAATGTAATCGTGTAGTTTTTTAGCGTCGCGGTGTTTGCGCAATTTAGCCAAAGCTTTGGCTTCAATCTGTCTAATTCGTTCACGGGTAACGTTAAATTCCTGCCCTACTTCTTCCAAGGTATGGCTCTTGCCGTCTTCCAATCCAAAGCGTAGTTTCAAAATCTTTTGTTCACGTTCGGTTAAGGCACCAAGCATTTCTTTGACATGTTCTTTAAGTAACTGGCCAGTAGCCGATTCTTCCGGGCTGACAGTATCTTCGTCTTCAATAAAGTCACCCAATACTGAATCTTCTTCGTCATCACGAACTGACGCATCGAGGCTGGAAATATCCTGCTTAATCTTCATGATGTGCTCAACTTTATCAACGTCGATTTCCATGGCTTCGGCAATTTCTTCATTGGTCGGCTCGCGGTTAAGTTCCTGGGTCAAGCGGCGCTGAGTACGTAGTAATTTGTTGATAGTTTCAACCATGTGCACAGGAATACGAATAGTACGGGCTTGGTCGGCAATTGCCCGGGTAATTGCCTGGCGAATCCACCAGGTGGCATAGGTTGAGAATTTAAAGCCTTTGTCCGGATCGAACTTCTCAACGGCCCGCAATAAACCGGTGTTGCCTTCTTGAATTAAATCCAAGAGGTCCAGGCCGCGGCCGACGTATCGCTTGGCAATACTAACCACCAAACGCATGTTGGCTTCGGCCATTTTGTCTTTGGCACGTTTATCGCCAGCAACAACTTTTTTGGCCAGGGCTAATTCTTCTTCGGCGCTTAATAGCGGGATTTTACCAATTTCCCGTAAGTACAATCGGACTGAGTCGTCAGCGATATCGTCTAAATATACCTGTTCCTCAACCTTGACTTCTTCGGCATCATCTTCAGTCCATTCATCATCGGTACTACCGGGTGCATCAGGTGTAATCACGGCAATGTCAGCATCAGCCAACTCGGTGTAAAGCTGGTCTAAAACGTCGACATTATCCGGGGTGTCCGGGATGGCTTTAAAAATATCACGCTGGTCTAGTTGGCCGTCTTTTTTAGCCTTGGCTAGCAGTGTAACTTTAGCTTTTTCTAGCGCTGGATCAATATTATTTTCTTCTGCTACAACTTCGTCGTCAGCCATTAACTTGCTCCTTTATGGTGTTTAATAATTCGTCTAGTTGTTTGGCTTGTTTTAATTGCTCTGCCGATCCACCGGTTTCGCGCATAGCTTGAGCCAATTCTGTTTTTTTAGTTCTAACGTATTGTCTAATCAAACGGGCCTTCGATTGAGAAGCTTCGTAGCGAAGATCTAATAACTCAACGTCCCTATAAATTTCTTCGTATAATAATACCATAACGCGGACAAAATCACCAGTGTCACTACTCTGTTGGCTGGTAGCCTTAATAATATCGTCGTAAGTGACTTTTGGCTGGTCATTTAGTTGTTTGAGTAGGGCTTTGGCACCAGGCTCAGGTAAAACCTCCTCGCTAACGCCTTTTAGATACATGCGCAGGCCCGGTTGCATCAGCATTATAGACATAAATTGGTTTTGGGCTTTGACCAGTTCCTGGTGACTTTTATCTTGCTGGGGCGGCGTGACTTTTTTAAGTTGGATCGGCCGATCAACAGAGGTAGTTTTGTGTAATTTAGCTCGAATAGCATCGGCACTAACACCAATTAGCTGGCTAAGTTGAACAATATAATGATCCTGTTCAACACTGTCGGGCAAACCGCGGATGATCTTGAGTAAAATGTCAGTGAACTGCCGTTTGCCAACAGCTGTAGTCAGATCTAACTGGCTTTGGTAACGGGCTATCAACCAATCCAACGCATAGACTGGTTTATCAATTGCCTGCTGCCATAATTTAGGATCTTTTTGAATTAATTCATCTGGATCTTTGCCGTCTGTAACAGTAATAATACTCAAACTAACGTCGGCTTTGGCGGCTATCGGAATTGAGC
>CAZBLI010000077.1:0-2262 GCA_964492785.1 uncultured Candidatus Saccharibacteria bacterium | reverse complement strand
AAATAACCAAAAAGCAAATAATGCAAATGGCCACATGTGGAAAAGTCCGTGAAAATGTCCGTGAAAATAAATAGCGACACGAACGAAAAAGCCATTATAGAGCTTTAATTGAGCCACATAGAAGCCGTATAAAGGCTTAAATAATAAATAATGTATGTGCAACCAAGCGCGGGTGATGATTTAGGCGTAAATACTTAAAAACCCTAAGAACTCCCCTGTAGAAGTGGTATTGCTAATCAACTCTGTATATAAATAACGAGTCGCAAAATATACATTGTGCGACGTCTAATGTATGTGTGTTTGTGCATTGCTCTGCCGCCCGCACCGGCTCGATTTTTGCCCGGCGATTTTAATTTTGTTTTTAATTTTCTATGTTCTGCACTACCCACGGCTGAAATGTTATATTTTGATAAATCCACTGCCATTTATACATACCCCACGTGTTCGTATTTTGTACGATATAGACACGAACAGATAAAAATAGCTGTGGCTAACAGGGGTAATTTCCCTTCTCCACCCCTGTTCTACCCCGGTAAATTCTTTAATTCTCAACCAAATTGTTCTTAAGTATGTAAAAACTCAAGTCAACGCACGTAACTATCGTAATAAGACGTCAAATTAATTAACAGAGTACAGTAATAATGTAATGTTCGTATTCTGTACAGCTATTTATTTTGAGTCAGTTCGCTCAACACTATAGTCAAAAAGTGCGGCTTTTCGCAAGTCATCAGCTAAGACTTTGTGAATGGTTGGGACAGGGCTGTTTAAAAATAAAACACCATCCCACTGGTTTTGGCTAACTCGACTCCTTAAATCTGCTGGTAAATTTTTATAAGAACCATCTTTAACGAACTTATCTTTATCAAATTTACCATCAGGTGTTACCGGTGCATTTTCCAGTCGTTGTCCAAAGTAAATGCCTCGACCCTCAATACAAATACTAAGTGATAATGGCCCAACCAAAGTGCCGGTTTTGTTTTCTCTAATATCTTTTAAAAAGTCTACATGAGCGGTTGGTAAACCGCCGCGACGCACTTGACCGGCAAATATGGTAGCGGACTTATGATCTTTAGAAGATGTTTGTGGTTGATAATCTGCATAACCATGGTCTTGCCAATATTCAGCTACAAGTTTGTCGACTTCTAAAAATTCAGGTATGCATTTGTAAAGCAGTTTGTTAATTTTCGAGGGCATATATAAGAATTCATCTCTGCAGGCATTCAAATCTAAAGATAAGAGTTTGAATCTATCCTGAAGATCACTATGGCTGGCCAGTCCCCTGATAGCCACTAAATCTAAATCATCTACAAAAATGCCGTTGACGGCTTCAACTAATTGAGCTGGACCATCAAATTCTTTAACTCTTGGCGGCTGAATTTCAGGATTAGAAGAGCGTTGAACTGTCGTGGCCATGCAGAGAAACTTTAGTCAGCAAGGGTGTAGGTAGCTTTAGCAACGCGTTTGAACTGGGGTTTGCCTTGCAAGTTTAATAGAATAGTAGTTTCTTTAACCTGGCGGCTCTTAAGCACGCGTTTAACGATTTCGTCACGGTGTAAGGGCTCACCGGCCTTTTTTAAGACTTTGGCGATAATGTCAGCGACTGTTCCCTTGTCGTAGCCCCACTCTTTTAAGGCGTAAATGCCCCGCCCTATTAATACGAAGCGCTTGTCTTTAATAAGTTCGTTGTGAATCGCTTGAGTGGTAACGTCTTTGCGGCGGAAGCTGGAATCTTTGATAGACTTGGCAATTTCGTTAAAGTGCATTGGTTTACCACTGTCGTGCAAGATAACGTAGATCTTGTCGCGTATATTCTTGGGGTTAACCATTGGCCACTTAACTAAGCCCCAGCGGCCGTTTAGGGTGGCTAGCTGCTTAGATGTGCTGGCCAGAGCTTGGACATGCTTGACGTCGCTATCTTTTACGGCTTCTGATACTTGTTCGATTGAGACTGGCTCACCCGCCTTCTTAATCGCGTCAATGGCAGCATTTACTTGGTCCCGAATCTGCTTTTCGCTGTGCAGGCTAGCTAAACCAACTGAGTGATAAAAGAAGTCGTTTTCATCAATAACGGCTAGTTTTGGGGCTAACTGGGCCAAGAACGATATGCGCGCCTGGTCTACCCGGTCACTACCGCTTTTTACTTTTTCGGCTAAGTCGCTAACGCGGGCTACTCCGCCCATGTTGCGTAGCTGCTCGGTAATCATTTGCTGGGCGTCTTTGATATGCGGCAAGCCGTTAGCTGCAGCCGTCTTAAGACGGTTC
>CAZBLI010000076.1:0-2298 GCA_964492785.1 uncultured Candidatus Saccharibacteria bacterium | reverse complement strand
GTTACAATTGTCGGCCCCAGCACCCTGGCTGCCATGTTACAGATAATTGTGCAAGGACTCAGATCACTGCAAATACATAATGATACTGAAAAAATACAAAAGAACATTGAAAAATTAGGCAAACATTTATTGGCCCATAATGGTTACATGGAAAAGTTAGGTAATTCACTAGGTGCAACCGTTGTGCATTACAATGCAACTTATAAAGAACTGGGCAAAATCGATATGGATTTAGTTAAAATCACCGGCACCGAAGCTACCGTCGAACCGTTACTGATAGAAAAACCAAATAAGGGGGAAGAATAATGGCCAAGCCAACAGTCAGCAAAAAAGAACCGTGGACTTTACAGCGCATCTATCCATTTATTTTAATCATAGGCTCAATCATCGGTTTGATTGCAGCTGGAATATTAATGCAGGACAAAATCAAATTAGCCATGGATAGCAGTTTTCACCCCAACTGTAATTTAAATCCTATTTTTAGCTGTACTTCAGTCATGAAAAGCGCCCAAGCCAATGCCTTTAGATTTCCCAATCCAATTGTTGGCTTAGCTAGTTTTGGAATTGTTTTATCGGCTGGTATGGCACTGCTTGCTGGCGCTAAAATGAAGCGCTGGTGGTGGCTTTGCCTTCAAGCCGGTACTTTATTCGGTCTGTTGTTTATCCACTGGTTATTTATAGAAAGCGTTTACCATATTGGAGCATTATGCATTTACTGCATGATTGTCTGGACGGTAACAATTGCCATGTTTTGGTACACGTTGTTATACAACCTACGCGAAGGGAATATTAAGACTCCAGAAAAATTAAAGGGTATTGTAAAATTCGCACAAACAAATCACGTCGGTATATTAATACTTTGGTACATCACCATCGCAGCCTTAATACTGCACCGCTTCTGGTATTTCTTTGGTCCCAAGTAAAACTTAATAAGACAAACCTACGGTTTTTCTCATCGCGCCGAGCAAAAACCGCGTTTTTTGCTCGGGCTTCTCTTTTCCCTTATTTCTATTTCTTTGAGGGTTGTAATAAGTCGATGGTCATGGCGGCCGTCCAGGAGAAGTTCTGGGCGCCGGCCGGTTCGCCATTGATGGGCGAGAAATACTCGTGAAAGCCGGCATTTTTTACCAGCTCAATAGTTTGCTTGGTAAGATGTTCAGCTTCTTCATGGAATTTATAACGTTTGAGGCCGTCAATAATTAACCAGTTAGTATTTAGCCAGGTTGGCCCCTGCCAGTAAGCTAATGGTTTAAACCAGGTGGAATTAAGCGGTACGCTCGGCACCGGGTATTGGGCGGCAAAAACATGTTTATTTTTGAGCATGGCTACCAATTGTTCGGCTCGTTCCTGGCTGATAGCACCACTATAAAGCGGCATCAAAGTGGCAATTGTCGGCTCTTTAATGAGTTTATGCGTTACGAAATTCCGCGAATAATATTGGCCAGTGTATGGATCCCATAATTGTTCCAGAGCTTTGTCGGTTTTATCCATATTTTTTTCGAGCTCAGCCGGAATCGGTTGTTTGATTGTTTTAGCTATTGTGCGCAAACAATGGTTTGCCCGCACAAAAATAGAATTAAAGGTCAGATCCTCAATCGCAAATAAAGAGCGAGTCAGAATAGAGTCGATGTTGTAACGTTTTCGCCTAAGCCGGCGGATGACATCAAAATAAATTAAAACGTCTATGTTCGTCATGCGTTGGCCGGGCGGCACATGCTTGGTATCGCGGCGGACTAAATTGATCAAAACATCCAAATGAGTTTTTTCTATGACCGCAATCCACCAGGGCCTGCTGTGTTCATGCATTTGGGCAATCCAGGGCGGCGTATTGTCTAGGCCAACTTCATAGGGGTGAATTTGTAGCACCAGGCCTTCGCCATGCGGGTCACGTTCTTTATATAGCCACTCATGATGGGCTAATAAGGCTGGATAAATTGAATGGTACCAGCTGCGGCGCTCCGGCAATGATAATTTTTCACCAACCCGCACTACGGCTTCGGCAATCATGGGCGGCTGTGTTATGCCACTGGTTGTAATGTCATCGGGAGCAAATGGATTTACCCAACTGCGCCAGATATTTCGGTCTTGCTGGTAACGCAAATCTTTGTCAAAAATCATTTCCGGAATCATGCCGTTGGACCATTGGCCGCGTAATAAACTTAAAATTTCTTGTTTGGCCCGGTCGATATTGTAATGACGAATGCCTATGGCAATAAAGCAGCTATCCCACAGCCATTGATGAGGGTATAAGCCCTCAGCTGGAATCGTAAAAGTGCCTTGGTCGTTTAATTCCAAAAC
>CAZBLI010000075.1:0-2325 GCA_964492785.1 uncultured Candidatus Saccharibacteria bacterium | reverse complement strand
TTAGTGGGCTGGCGGCGGAGCGGCTTCGGCGCCCCAATCCTGGTGCAGCAAGTGCTTTGGTGGCCGGTAAAGAATCAAGAATAGGAACCCGCCTACCAACACAGTTATGCCGCCCACTAAAATTGGCGTGCTGATGCCAATCACAGCAATATAGCCACTTAATGCGGCAGGAATAGCTTGGGCTAAAGACTGGACTGAGGCATTAATACCTAAAACTTCGCCTTGAATCTTAGCGTCGGCCGAGATACTAACTAGAGCCAAGCTGTTAGCAATCGAATTACCTAAGAATAGGGCAAAGACTGGCACAATCCAGAGCAAATCTGTCGTCGAGGTTGCCAATAAGAATAAGAATAATGTAATACCGGAACCGATGAATGAGAATCTTAAAACTTGATATGGTTTTAATTTCTTGGAAAGCATGGGTGTAATGACAGCTTGCACTAAGGCAATCCAAATACCAATGTAAGCAAAGAAGTCACCGATGTTATTGGGTGAGAAGTGCAACTTTTGTATCAGCAAAACCTGAAAGAATGTCTGGAAGAAAGCAAAGCCGCCCCAGAACAAAAAGATCGAAGGAAATATTACTCGCAGTCCAGGATAACTGGCCGCGGTAACAATATTACTAATCGATTTGGTGATCTTAATTTTAACGTGGCGTAGGGCTTTGTGGGTTTCTGGCAGCAAGAAAATTATTAAGCAGAAGTTGATGAAGCTAAGGATGGCCGTAAACCAAAAAGGTGTGGCCGGGTTAAACCAATGCGGTGTGTGGAACAAACCAAAAAAACTAATGCCGGGGCTGCTTAATTTAGCTCCTAAATAAGGACCAAGTACAAAGCCGGTGCCAAAGGCCGCGCCGATTAGAGCAAAGCGCTTTGCCCTGTCCTTAGGTGGTGTCACATCCGCGATCACAGCTTGGGCGACACTTAAGTTACCGCCGGTAATTCCGTCCAGTGCCCGGGCAAAAAATAGCAAGGGAATATTGCGCTGCAAAATTCCTATGGCAAATAAAACATAGCCTATGGCGGTACCAAAAATACTAAAGCTTAAGACTGGTTTTCGGCCAAAGCGGTCAGACAACTGGCCAAGAATCGGCGTGGCCAGGAATTGCATCAAAGGGTATATCGCCACTAGCCAGCCAAGCAAAATTAAGCCGCCTTTGTAGGTCCAGCCAGCTGGTAAAAGATAAAAGTTTGAGGCCGGATCGGCTAAAAGCTGCGGAATAACCGGTAAAAGAACGCCCACGCCCAGTACATCCAAGAAAATCGTTAATAATACAACCGGCAAGGCGCGGCCTTCCATTTTTTTGCTGAATTTTGGCATTTATTCCCCTGTTTTAGTGGTGGCCAAAGCCACCTTTATTTACGCACACAGCATCGTGCATAGTATTTAATATTTCTAATAATGTTTGTTGCTGCTCTTCACTGAGGGCGGCAAAGGTAGGCGCGTGATAACTATTGAGCACTTGCATCGCTTTTTCGGTCAGTTTTTCGCCTTTGCTGGTCAAGGTTGTGATATGTTCCCGTTTGTTCTCCGAACTAATCCGAGTACTTAACAGCCCCTTGCTATGCAAAAGTTTAATTTGCCGGCTGATGCTGGCTTCGGTTTGGCCTAAGCGTTCGGCAATTTGTTTTTGCTGAACCGAAGGATTCCACTTTAGCGCCATCATAATTTTGAATTGTGAAAAGCCAATACCTAACTGTTCTTGCAAGACTTGATCAGACTGCCGACTAAGCATAAATGCCAGGTGGTTGAGTAGATAGCCTATGTTATTAGTTGGTCGCATGGCTAAGTAATACTTTAACTGGTGATACTTAACACGTCAAGTATTTATCCTCAGTTTTATTTTGCAAGGTAAAGGTCATGCCATTGGTCCAGGGTTAGTTCTTGCGCCCGGGCGGTTGGCTTTAAGCCGGCCTTATGCAGCATTGCTTCGACGGCAGGCCGGTCTAGCTGCAAGCCGCCTGTAAAATTATTTATTAATGTTTTGCGCGGCTGGCTAAAGCCAACTTTTATAAACTTTATCAACGCCATCGGATCGATATCTGGGTATTTAAACTCCAGCAATTTGGTTAGTATTAAAACTTGCGAATCAACTTTGGGCGGTGGCGTAAATAATTCTGCTGGTACTTCCGGGCCTAATTCGGCTTTATAAAATAATTGCACGGCGGCGCTAATAAAGCTCATCTGCCCCGGCTGGTTGGCTACCCTTTCGGCAACTTCTTTTTGCATTAACAGCGCAGCAATTTGCGGCTTATGGTCGTCATCAACTAATTTTCGCAATAAATTGGCGGTCAAATAATAAGGAATGTTGGCGACAATTTTATA
>CAZBLI010000074.1:0-2484 GCA_964492785.1 uncultured Candidatus Saccharibacteria bacterium | reverse complement strand
CATGCGGCCGTCAAAAATATACAGGGCGCCTTCCCATAAGCCATCATCACCAAACCTTTCACCGTATTTCACAACACCGCCGTCCATTTGATAGACGTCTTTGAAGCCACGTTTCTTCATGGCACTGCTTAAAATTTCACAGCGAATGCCACCAGTACAATAAGTCACGACCGGCTTGTCTTTGATGTCATTATACTTATCGCTCTCAATTTCCTTAATAAAATCGCGGGTAGTTTTGGTTTCGGGTATGACAGCTTTTTTAAATTGGCCAACTTGAGCTTCGTAAGCATTGCGACCATCAAAAAACACTACATCATCGCCATGCTTTTTAACCAGCTCGTGTAACTGGTCAGGTTTAATATGCTTACCACCGCCTACCACACCTTTTTCATCGACTTTAATTTCATCAGGGATGCCAAATGCTACCAGTTCTGGCCTGACTTTAACGCTTAATTTTGGAAACTCGGCGCCAGTGCCATCACTCCACTTATAAGTAATGCCTTTAAATAATATTGAGCGGTTCATCTCGCGTTTATATTCGCGCAGATTCTCAATATCGCCGCCTAAAGTACCATTAATACCATGCTCGCTAATAATCACACGGCCTTTAAGACCGAGGCGGCTGCACAATTCTCGCTGCCAACGCATTGTAATAGCTGGGTCGGCAACTGGAATAAACTTGTAATATAAAATCACCTTCTGCATTGCCTAAAAAGTCTAGCATTTTCAATCTGTTTTGTCAGCTATCGACAGAGGTGCTATAGTTAGCTCTAGCTTATTAACTCGGGAATGGTTGTGAAAACTAAAGATATCAATTGGCAAACAATTAGGATCTTCTGGCGTGTTGGCCTTAAAAATAAAGGCTTGCTTTATCTTGCCTTACTTTTTCCGATCGGCAATATTCTTTATAACACTGTTGTTCCCCTAATAATTAGTAAAATGCTAGCGGCAATCGCCCAGGTGAATGGAAATCCTGCCAAATATATCCCATCATTTATTATTGTCGCTTTGATCGGCGTAGTATTTAACCGCTTTGGTTTCATTGCTCTACTCAAGCATCAGGCTAAAACTATGGCCATTCTTCAAGTCAACGCCCTCGACACGCTTCTGAAACATAGTTTGAGTTTTCACAACAATAATGTTGGTGGCAAATTAGTGTCTGACGCGATTGATTATCCTGCAGCTTATTCCCAATTGGCTGGTCAGATTTACGCAACATTAATCCCGTTTGCCGTTACCCTGATAGCCGGTGTTTTGATTGTATTTTGGAGCGCTTGGATTCTCGGTTTAGTTATGCTGGCGATGATAGTTTTCGCCTTTGGTTCAGCAATCTATGAAAGTAATAGACGCCGACCTATACGTAATTACCGCTTAAAATTTAGTAAGCAAGCTACCGCCCATACAGCCGATACAATATTGAATGTTCAGACCGTTAAAACTTTCGCGACTGAAAAGCGAGAGCTCAAAAAACAACGGGACCTAAATGACAAGTTGGAAGATTTACGTCTGCGCGACTGGAGCGATTCAGCACGCAAAGGTAGTAACAGGATCACTGTATTATTGTTTATGCAACTAATCTTATTGACTGTTTCGATCCATCTGACGAAATCAAATCCAGAGCTGTTGGGCACTAGCATTTTTGCCTTTTCATTCACAATTTTACTGGCAACCCGTTTATTTGAAATTAATACTATCTTGCGAACTGTCGAAGATTCCCTGTTGCAGGCCCAGCCAATGACCGAAATTATGGCAGAAAATATTGAAGTCAAGGACGTGGTAAACGCTCCTGACCTAAAAGTAAGTCAAGGTTTAGTCAGTTTTAATAATGTGGATTTTGAATATCAGGACGCAAAAAATCAACCGGTTTTTGTCAAACTTAACCTGGAAGTAAAACCAGGCGAGAAGATAGGCTTAGTCGGCCCCAGTGGTGGCGGAAAATCAACCCTAACCAGATTATTGTTGCGATTTGAAGATATAGCTGATGGGACAATTGCAATCGACGGCCAGGATATTAGTCAGATTACCCAAGACAGCCTGCGCCAATCAATTTCTTACGTCCCACAAGAGCCCCTGCTTTTTCATAGAAGCTTAATGGAAAACATTATTTATGGCGGATCAAATGCCACTGAAAAAGATGTAGTCAAAGCTTCTATCAAAGCTCATGCCCACGAATTCATTGATAAATTGCCCAAAAAATACGACACCATTGTCGGTGAACGGGGCGTGAAGTTAAGTGGCGGACAACGCCAGAGAGTAGCGATTGCCAGAGCAATACTTAAAAACGCCCCAATTTTGGTACTGGACGAGGCCACTAGTGCCTTGGATAGTGAAAGTGAGAAATTAATTCAAGTTGCCTTGCTAGAACTGATGAAAGACCGCACAACAATTGTGATTGCCCACCGCTTAAGCACAATCCAGCACATGGACCGAATAATTGTTCTCGATGAAGGAAAAATTATTGAAGAAGGTTCGCACAAAAAATTA
>CAZBLI010000073.1:0-2524 GCA_964492785.1 uncultured Candidatus Saccharibacteria bacterium | reverse complement strand
TATCATCGGTCAAATTCTTCTTGCGATGAAAAATATTAGCTTTGCCTAAGAAAAAGCCTAGCGGTAAAAGCAATAACAAAGACCATACGTAGGGCGGTGTTTTATATACCGAACCAGCTGTGGTTGGTTTTGCTTGGTTAATGTCTGAACTCGAAGAACCTGTTATAACCATTAATACATTGATTGAAGAATTTTGGCCGCTGGCATCGTTTACAGATATTTTTACTTCATAATTACCCTTAATTTGATAGGTATGATTTGCCACTAAAGATTCGTTTGGACGCTTTAGGCTATAGGTACTTTGTTCACCATCTTGCCAATCAATCGTAACCGTATACGGCTCAATGCCGCCTTTAATTTGCAGCGGTAAGCTTAGTTGTTGCCCAACTTTGTAACCCCTATAGCCACTAAATTTATCCGATAAACTAATTGCAAGCGGTTCTACCTGTCGTGTATTTCCATTTTCATTCAAATTTTCGTTTGTTGAGCCCCCACTCGCTGGCTCGGATTTAATTGTTGGGTTATAAATCACTGTTATAGCTGCAGAATCCGGCCCTTGCTGACCTTGCCAATCAAATTCCTTTACAATTAGTTGGTTATTGCCAACTTTTAAGTTTATTTTAATCGAGTAGCCATTATCGCTCTGGCACATAGTTGAACCAGCAAATAAGCCATTGTCATAAATTCTAATTTCTAAACCTTCTGTCGGGCAACTTCCAATCAAAGTAGCTGGATTTTGCGTAATTATTTGTCCGTTAACCGGCGAATCGATTGAGGAAGGAACTGTGGGTGGAGGACCATACACAGTTGCCGAAATGTTTACGCTAGCACTTTTGAATAAGGTTGAAGCCGAAGCACTTAAGCTTTTAAACGCAAACAAGCATAAAATAATTATCAAACTGCAAACAATTTTTGTTAGGGGCTTATATTTTGTCATTTTTGTTAGGGATTGACATACATATTATAACATGGTTGACGCTTATGGTTTGAATGTCGTAGAATATAAGTAAGCAATCAAAAAACAAAAATGCTGAACAATCAAATCAAAACATTGCTAGATAAAGAAATGGACCGCAGAGAATTTTTACTGACGGTATTTAAAGGAGTCATAATATTCTTCGGTTTTAGCGCATTAATTCGCGGCATGCTGCAGGCAACTCAGCATAAATCTCATTCGGCCAGTTTGTTTTCGGCTACGCCAGCAGAAGCAAAACATGGCTTTGGCAATAGTCGGTTTGGCATTTAAATACCATGACCCAAGCACTTCCTAAAAACTGCTAACGGCTATATAATAATTGACATTTGAAGGGTAAAAAGTATGCCATTGCTAATTAGGGAGATGGTTTAATGCCAACGCCACAACGTTTGCCATTTGTAAATGGTGATGACGGCCAATGGGGCGATATTTTAGTCCAATGGCTCAAAAAAGAGCATTACGACGATGGCACCGACAATTCTATTAACGGCGGCCATCAAAAAGTCACCTTGCGCGCCGGTACAGCTACAGCCGGCACGGCGCCATTAAAATTTACATCTGGCACACTTTTAACCAGTGCTGAAGCCGGTGCATTAGAATTTTTGTCTGACAAAATTTACTTTACGGTTACAACCGGTCCAACACGTAAAACCATTGCCATTTATGACGACAGTAGTGGTGCCACTGGTGACATTTATTACCGCGATTCCAGCGGCAATTTTACCCGCTTGGGCGTTGGCAGCAACGGTGACATTTTGAAATTAGTCGGCGGTTTACCATCCTGGCAGACGCCATCTTCCGGAGGCGATGCTTCAACCAATACCAGTTCGTCGGTAGACGGTGAAGTGGCGCTGTTTAGCGGCACCGGTGGCAAAACTATAAAAAGAGCTACTGGCAGCGGTCTTGCCAAACTAACCAGTGGGGTTTTAAGCACTGCTACCAGCGGAACAGATTATGCGCCAGCCACATCTGGATCTTCTATATTAAAAGGCAATGGAAGTGGCGGATTTAGTAGTGCTTCATCAGGTACTGATTATGCGCCGGCCACTTCTGGAACATCAATACTAAAGGGAGATGGTTCGGGCGGATTTAGCGCGGCAGTCTCGAACACTGATTACGCACCTGTGAGTTCTCCGACGTTTACAGGGACTGTTACGCTTCCATCCGGCCAATTCTTATCGAGCGGAACAGCTGGCGAAGCGCCGGTAACAATTTCTAATGACGGTAGTACTCTCGGTAAAACAATAATTACAAATTCCTATTTTTTAGTGAATATTCAACAGCTCGCGATGTATGGGAATGCGAGTGATTCAAGCCCTGGTTTGAATTTAGTAAACAGTAGTGGTGGCCAAGGATCTTTAGGTTTTGGGCCGGGGGGATCATCTGGCTCTGATGTAATTTTTGCTAGGACAGGTACGGCTGCAGCAAGCTTAACTGGTACTATTACTTTCAACTCCGCGCCGGTAATATCTTCTATTTCTAATACTGGAACTTTGACTCTACCAACCTCAACTGACACTCTGCTTGGCAGGGCCACTACAGACACCC
>CAZBLI010000072.1:0-2543 GCA_964492785.1 uncultured Candidatus Saccharibacteria bacterium | reverse complement strand
TTTGCGGCACCGCCGTATACACTATCGACGTTGAATAATTACCGGCGGGTTTACTGTTATCAATTTTTAATCCGTATGTAACCGTAGTCGTGTCACCAGAACTATATGGTCCTGTCCCGGTACGAATTAACGTATCCGTTAATGACATGCCGGCAAAATTGCTTGATGCATCAGTGTTATAGCCCCAAGTATTTACACTCAATGCGGCTGGGCTAACATTGGCGCTGGCCGGCAAGGTACTGCCGCCATTATTTAAGTTAGTGCTACTTAGCGCTCGTATATACAATTTATAGCCAACAACATCTGTCGAGGTAACCGTCACATTGCTATTTGCCGTGGCAGTTGCGCCACTATCTGTTGGCGTAACAGAAATTAAGACATTTCCATCGGTAGATATTGATAAGCTGGTTTGTCCACCAAACGGTACGTTTGCGCCAAAAGCACCAGCGCCAAAAGGACTGGCATAGGCTATATTAGTCATATACATAATTGACAAAAAAGTAAAAATTATCAACCGAAAGCCAAAAAACTTTTTTAAATTGTTGCCAACAATAACCATATACTTTATGATACACATAGTTGAGAAAATTATGAGGGGCAAAATCACAAAAATTTGGCCGAATAGAATAAAAGCTTTGCTGTTAGCGGCGATTGTTACGTCAGCTAGTTTTTTAACTATACTTTCCGGACAAGCTAGTGCAGCCCAATTAACCGGACGTAGCCTCACACTTGGTAGCTCAGTAGCCAGTGCTACTACGACTTATGCTTTTACTTTTACTATCCCGACAACCGGTACAATAGTTAAATCTTTTGCTGCCGATATTTGTACCACTGCTAGCGGTTCTTGTAGCACGCCGTCTGGATTTAGTAACACTTCATCTACTTTGACTGGTCAACCAACTAATTTGGGGGATGCCTCCGGTTGGACGGTTAGCACAGCCACATCTGGCTCACTTCGATTATCAAAAAGCGGCAATACTACCACGCCATCAAGCAGCCAAACTGTAAGTTTTAGTAATGTAGTCAATCCCAGTGCTACAAACTCCACATTCTTTGCGCGAATTACCACTTATTCCGACGCCTCATGGACAACAGCAGTTGATACCGGCACGGTTGCAGCTTCTACAGCCGGTCAGATTACTGTGACTGCATCAGTAGATGAGACTTTGACCTTTACTTTATCATCAGCCACAGCAGCTTTAGGCACCCTAACTACCAGCACCACCGGCAGCGCCACTTCCACAATGAGCGCTGCAACCAACGCTAATAGTGGCTACGCCATTACTGTTAATGGTACTACTTTAACTTCTGGCGCTAATACTATTACGGCTTTAGCCAGCCAAACTGCCAGTTCCCAGGGGAGCAGCCAATTTGGAATAAACTTAAAATCTAATGCCACGCCTTCGATTGGATCGGAAGTAAGCGGATCGGGCTCCGGCACAGCTACTTCAAATTATGGCACTGCAGATCAATTTCGTTTTGTCACTGGTGATACTGTAGCATCAGCATCAGGTCCGACTAATTCCAATACTTACACAGTTAGCTACATTGCCAATATTTCAGGCTCAACCAAGCCTGGAAGCTATTCTACTGCTTTAACCTACATAGCTACTGCTACTTTTTAATACAAAAATAGCTGATTCGCACTTCTATGTTATGATTTATTTATATGAAGAGAGGCGTTTTACTTGCGACTTTAGTTTTGAGTATATTAACAGTTTTTGGCTTCAAAAATCACATTTTTGCCGCCAACGATAATGGCGCTCAAGCGCAAGGCATTCAAGTTTCGCCAGTTTTGATAAACCTTAATGCCGATCCAGGTAAAATTTATTCACTAAAGTTGTCAGTTTTAAACACTACAACTGGTGACCTGATCTTTAATTCAGAGGTTAATGATTTTAAAGCTAAAGATGAGACAGGTAATCCAGATATCTTATTGAATAGCAGTTTGCCAGATTCAGCTTCTTTGGTTTCTTGGGTTCAGCCACTTGGATCAATTCCGCTAAAAAGTAAACAAACAAAAGACTTGATTGTTAAAGTGGTTGTGCCGCCAAATGCTGAAGCTGGCGGTCATTATGGCGTAATTCGCTTTAGCGGCACACCTCCAGGCCAAAAACAAAACAGCGTATCACTAGCTGCCAGTGCCGGAACATTGTTATTAATCAGAGTCAGTGGCGATATTAAGGAAAGTTTAACCCTAAAGCAGTTCTTTACCGCCAGTAATGGCAAACAAACCGGCTTTTTCCAGACAAGTCCAGTAAACTTTGCCGAACGAATTAATAATAATGGCAATGTCCATGTCGCACCGCAGGGAACCGTTACCGTTAAAAATATGTTTGGCAAACACGTGGCCGATTTAACAGTAAATGACAAAAATGGCTATATTCTACCCAACAGCACTCGTCGTTACGAGCAAAGTTTAAATAAAAAGAATATGTTTGGCCGCTACACTGCGACCGTAAATTTAACTTACGGTACCCATGGCCAGGTACTAACCGGATCTCTAAGTTTTTGGGTAATCCCCTGGAAATTAGTTTTAATTG
>CAZBLI010000071.1:0-2560 GCA_964492785.1 uncultured Candidatus Saccharibacteria bacterium | reverse complement strand
TCAAAATATGATTAGAAAGTAGACATACTACTTCTTTATATGGGTGGACGTAAGGAGGCAAATATGCCTGAACAAACACTCGAAAGACAAGAAGCAGTTCAAGTTGCCCAACAACCGGCAGTCCTAAGGATAGAACATGGACACCATGGTAAGGCACGACGATTTTTAGCGGCTGGCGCGACTTTAGTTGCGGCAGTTTTTTTATATGAAGGTGTGCACGAATTTGTACCTTCATTACCTGACATACCCGGCATTAGCGCACTAAAAGGTGGGCATAGTGATCCGGGCGCATCAGGAATGGTAAATTACGAAGGCCAAGCCGCTGAACATTATTACACTCGAATTACAGTTCCGATTGGCGATGGTGTAGCTAAAGTTCAGGAAAAAGGTAAGAGAGATTGGGACCGGCCAGGCGGGTTATTGCAATGGCCACCAGATGCAGTGCCTACTAATGGAACTTCACAAGTTAGAGACTCCAAGCATGGCGATAGGCCAGCCACACTTGATGTAACCATGACTTATTGTGCTGACGGAATCTTTGACAAGCAAACTTTCCCCAATAAAGACACAGGCGTTGCCGATTATAAATATGTCTTTAATATGGGCAAAATCGTAGTTTGCGATTCAAAATTGCTGCACACCAAACACAATGATGCTCAGTTCAATCAGCACAATACACCTGCAACATTTAACGGTAAATTTGTGAGCTTCATGTCCCAAGCTGCTGAGACCACGGCTGCAGCTGCTCCGTGCCCAACAGAAGAATTAGAAAAATATACAACCCCCAAGTATTTAAGGGCAAAAGCTCAAACCATTGCCGCCCAATTGGGTGAACCAGTAGCTGACGTGACGGTAACTGCTGGAGCAATAGGTAAGAGTACGCCAGCAGAAAAAGCTAAATTGCGCAGTCAATTAAATAATCTTACACAATTAAGGGATTCTAACGGCAAAAAGATAGCTCGATTAGACGTTAACTTTATAAGCGGCCAAAATACTGCAGTCAAAGATGCATGTTTTGCTCCCATACCTAAAGAGAAATTGTCTGACATTAAAGACGTGGCATCACAAGTACCCAGTTCTCAGTTGCCAGCTAATAAATAATTTACTTGGTTAGTTCGTCGAAGTGGTTGCTTTCAATCACTTGGTCTACAGCTTGAGCGTAATTTGGGGCAGTGGCATAAGCTGGCTCACCGGGGTTAACTAGCGCTGCTACAGCTGCGCGCCAATCTGAACCAGCTGCAATCACATCCTTATAATGCGGTGCTGTTGCCAGCAAGCGGTCATGGTCCATAAATGAATCTAATTGGGTAGGATAAGCCTTAAAAGTGGCCGGTTCATTGGTTCTTTTGCCATTGCGATATTCAAAAGTGCCAAAAGTTTGAGTGGCACCATGCCAGTTGCCGTCCGGTTTCATGCCAAAGCAGTTGTTACCGGGGCAGTGGGCACCGTTGCCGGATTCAATCGCCCATTGGCCTAATGTTACAGCTGGATTGACGTGGTAGATTTGGCCAGCCGTGATGGCATCTTTGGTAGCTTGGGCGATCCGGAGCTTAGTAGCCACGTCGGCAGGAATTGACTGGATAACACTGTACTGAGCAGCGTTAATACTGTTTTCAAATCCAACATTGATGTCACGGTTAGTGACAGAAACATGAATGTGGCCCTGGTGGTTGGTCCAAGTATCACCTGTAATCGTCATATTTTGGCCATTCTTGAGGCTACTGGTACCCACAGGTGGGTGGGCAAAGAATAATTCATTAACAGCTCCGTCTTGTCGGGCAGAATACATTTTGGCAAATAATTCCTGGAACTTAGCCCGGATTTCCGGCTGGTTATAATATTCAGGCGATTGATCCGATAATACGCCATCAGGCATGACATCAAAGGCATCACCCGCAAAATGCCAGCTTTTAAGTACATGATTGCCAGTGGTCATAGATTCGATGCGGAATTTGATGCCTTGGTTGGCCAAATATAGTACAAACTGTAACAGGCGAGGATTAACTTCGATATTTTGATTACTTTCTTCGCCCAAATTGTGAGCAAAAGTTTTGCCATCATCCAAGGCGTCTTCCATAGATTTTTTAACCTGGCCGCCGGGACCGTCTGAAATTTCAATGTTTGGATGGTTTAGTACTTCGTTCATTAAAAACTTAGCATCATAAGCTTCAGGCGTTGCTTCTTGGGCTTGTTGAGCGGCTTGCTGTTTAGCAGCTTCGTCTGCGGCAGCTTGGCGCGATTGTTGGAGCTCAGCTAACTTCTCTGGAATTTTGCTTTGAACACTGGCAGTAATTCCTGCTAAGATCACAACTTTTTCAGCGTCGGTCTTATCGATTGGAGTAGTGATTTTATCGCCCTTAAGATCAACATTATTCATTTCGTCCATAGATTGGACTAAATCTGGCGCTTTAATTTTTCCACCTTCGGCTTGGGTTTCGGCAATAGCAACTAGGGCCACATCGCCATAACTTATACCTTCCGGTATTTGGCTAACCGGCAAACTTGCCGCGACGGTTTTATAGTTTGCGACTTGCTTGGATAAAGGGCTCTTCCAGCTGGC
>CAZBLI010000070.1:0-2580 GCA_964492785.1 uncultured Candidatus Saccharibacteria bacterium | reverse complement strand
GAAGTCAGCGTACTAGACACAGCCGACAAACCGGACACCGCCACTTTAATTACTTGCGACCCGCCGGGCACATCTTTGCACCGCTTAGTTGTAACTGGCGAACAAATATCACCTTCGCCGGCAGGTAATGTAGCTAGTACTGCTTCAAAAAACATGGTAGACCATCCGGCGACATTGCCAAGCAATGCGCCCAGTTTATGGCAACGAATAATTAGTTGGCTTTAATTACTTAATCAGTAGGTTGGTTTGGGTTAAGGCAAATTTACCATTTGATTTGGTGGAAGGCGCAACTACAAATGCCTGCTGATAATTAGAGTTGAACTGCAAATTAAAGCCGGTACTGGCAGCCATTAATGACTGCTGGTTGTCACCGTTGAAATCAAACATATTAATTTTATTTTTGATGTTGAGCAGCATGCGGTAACCATCCATCCATTCAGCTTTATCGGTTAATGCTACTTTGTCTTTGAGAGTAAAGTAGTGCCAGAGATTTTTTTCAAAATCATAGTTGCTGAAATTTGCGCCGCTCTGGGCAGTAATAAATCTATTATTATCTGAGAACGACACAAATTGTGGGTTTATGGCCTTGAGGGCAATAAACGGGTTGGGCACACGGCCCGACTTCATTATTGGCAAGGGATTCTTAAACACATATAGCCGGTTAGTGGAAATAGGCGAAACTGCTACATAAGATTGGCCGCTATAATTGGCTAGATCAAGTTTATAGGTAGTGCTAGCCGGATAATTATTTAGCAAGTATGATTTTTGGCCATCCCAAATATAAACGGCATATTGATTGGCGAGCTTACTATTATCGGAAATGTATAAAATTGTCTGTGGACCGTCAGTTTTGTAGTCCAAAACGTGATTCAAAAGAGTTGAAACCTGTTTGGTGGAAGCGTTTAGGGCTAACAATGACTTTGTTTTGGCAATATAAGCATATAATTGGTTGAATTTATTATCACGCAGCACGACGCTGTTGGGAGCAACATTTAATAGATTATTTACATTAAATGATAGGTTGGGATTTTGGTGGTCAAAGACCACAAATTCAAACCCGCCCTTAAATAAATGTTTGATTAAGACATGGCGGTTATCATCCGCCCAATCGACCACTTGCAGTGATTGGCTGCCGCTAGCTTTTTTAAGCAGATTGGCTGGCAGGGTAACGGTTGTAGGAGCCTGAGCCGGCTTATTAATATCAAAACTGTCAAAGGTAGTAAAAGCATCGGGGCGTTGGACCAGCAGCCAATGCCGGTCGGGACTGGTTGTGGCGAAGCCGGGCGCCTTAGCATAAGTTTTTAGGTCGGTGGTGCTTAAATTAACCGGCACCATAAAAGGGTAGTTTATTTGCTCGACACTGCCGCCCACTAAATTTATAGTGGTCGACCATAGCCGGTAGCCGGTGCTATTTAAGACAATGTTGTAATTGCCCTCAGGGATTATTAATTTTAAATTGGTATTGCCATGCGATTCGCCGTTGACTACAACATCGGCTTTAATAGGATGGGACGAGACATAGACTAAACCGTTTTGAACTACTTTTCCGGTGCGCCGGTCATAGTCATAGCCATTGGATACCAGAATCAACAAGTACGATAAAGTTAGGACGGCAATGGCGATTAGAAAATAGCCGATAAATAGTCGGCGTTCGTGTTGTCGTTTTTTGGCAGGGTCTAAAAAATCCATAGTTTTAGTATTATCAGTCTAAACCTATTGTATAGCACCAAGCTGAGACTTGTCATCTAAGATTTAACGGGTTAAAATAAAGCCATAAACACAATGGCTGTAAAGCTGTTGTCGCAAAAACGAAGAAATTGTGAAAAAGATAATGGGTGAACAGAAAAATATAGTAGTAATAAATGGAAAAACCTACGATGCCTCAACCGGCGATCTTATCAGTGGTGGCACCAGTACGCCCATCAAAGTAAGTGTTTTTACTAATCCGGACCCCGAACCAATAACTCAGCCGGTTAAACGCAGCCATCAGCCCAGCCGTTCACAGCATCACATTGCTCATCACCGACCGCAAAAGTCTGTCACCCTAAAGCGGGTCCAGCCAAAACATCACGGCCATGCCACCAGTGCCAAATCTATTCCCATATCAACCACCAGTACCATTACAGTCACTTCCAGTGGTAAACATTTGGCCACTCATAACAGATTGGAGCGAGCTAAAAAGATTGACAAGAGTAGTTCGATTAGCCGTTTTAACCTGGCTTCGACAGTAAATAAAACGCATCAGCCCATTGAGGTAAAACCAGCGCCGCCGACACCAGCTTTCCATGCGCCGGCACCAAAAGTCGATCATTCCACACAATCAGGCGAAGATTTATTCAACCAGGCACTGAGCCACGCTAATAGCCACACACAGAGTCACCATAAAGTAAGCCGCCGCAAACATCGGATTGCTAAAAAATTAGGCATGAGTGCAAGGACCGGGAATATTGTCACGGCGATATTAGTTGTAGCCGTGCTGGGTAGTTTTATCGCCTATCAAAACGGCCCTAATATTGCTATGCGTATGGCCGCCTCAAAATCCGGGCTAACAACGGCTTCTTTACCAAGCTATAAACCATC
>CAZBLI010000069.1:0-2628 GCA_964492785.1 uncultured Candidatus Saccharibacteria bacterium | reverse complement strand
GCCACGCCTGCTATAAACGAAGAGACTAGCTTATTTAACCCGTCAAGCGATAAACCTATTAAACATCGAATTAGGGGCAGTTTAAAAGGATTGTCAAATCGTAAGAAGTTAATAGGGGGGGGTATAATTGGGTCAGTTATCGGTTTAGCTATATTTCTGTCATCACTTGTTTCTGGACCTTTGCAATTTATTCATATTGCTCAATTACTGCAGCGGTTTCATTTTGCTTCAGTTCAAGATGACAGCAATAGCCGGATTTTAAAATTATACAAATGGACTAAAAATGCTAAATCGGGAACTATCGAGAACACTCGTTTAGGTATTATCGGTCGACGAGTGGCTACTAAAATAGACACCCGCTTGGCCGAAGTAGGCATAGAAAAACAGTTTAGCCAGCTGGGTAATTATGAAGGTACTGCTCTTGATCCGGTAAAATTTAGTGAAAACTCTGAGAATGGCGCTGGCTATAAAAGACTAAATGAACAGGACTTCATAAATAAATTTCAAGAAGATTATGGGGTTAGGTTACAGTTTGACGAAGAACTAGGTAAATTTAAAGTTAATGAAGACGGATTTTTTAGTGCTTACTTCAAAAATCGTGCCCTAAATAAAATGCTGGTCAAGGAAGCTGGCTACGACAATATTTCAGCTTCGGTGGCTGCCAGAATAATGGGTAAGCGAGATAAAGTTCCTTGGCACCCGATCGAAAGAATAGACTCAAAAATTACAGGTACAATTGACCAAAAATTTACTGCATGGTTAAAGAAGGTGAAAGACCGTATAAGTAATGGTGATACGGAAAGTTTAAAAAGTTCTGGAAGTAAATCTAAAGATAAAAGCGGTAATGATACTAAAGAATCTAAAGATTCAACAAGCGCTGCCGATAGTACTAATGAATTAACAGATGACGCCAAAAAAGCAATTGCCCAAAACGAGGATGACATAGCCAAGGGTGCGGCTTCTAGTACAGATGAGGTAGGTAATGGCATTATTAAAGGCTTTACTGAATCTACAGCCGGGAAGCTGGGATTGAGTTCTACTGCTGTTATCGGACTGGCTTGTGCTGCCCAAGGTATAGCCAAAGCTGCCGACGGCTTAAAACACGATTTTGTCGTATTACCACTTATCCGTACCGGTATGCAAGCTATTAGTTTGGGTAATCAGGTTATGAGCGGACAAGACTTAGACATATCCCAATTAGGTTATTTCTCTAAACAGTTAAATGATCCGAAGACTGGCTCATGGGCTTCAGCCCGCAGTATTCAGGCAGAATTAGGCAAAGAGCCAACCGGCCCTGATATACCGGACTCAGCTAGTATCAGTAAAATTCAGCAAGGCAATATGTTCTCTCAAATATTAGACTCAGTACCTGGCTTGAGCGGAGTTTGTTCGGTAGTAAATAGCAGTTTAGGCGGGCTTGCAATGACTATAATTGGTGCGGTAACAGCTCCAGTAGCAACTATAGGCCAAGAGCTTGTATCTCAATCTGGAGTCTTAGAGGGACCAATCAACAGTTTGGTGCGCTGGATAGCGGGCAGCCCAATTCCTAGCTATGTAACAGGATCAACATATGGAAACTATATAAACTATGGCGCTAGGCTAGCGGCCAATGATCAATTTGCTTCGATGGGCGGAGCAAAATTAACATCAGCCGAATCGGCTGAATTAAAAAATTATAATTATATTGCTCAACAACAAGATGTTCGATCACAAACTTTTGCCCAAAGAATTTTTGACCCATTTTCGTCAGATTCGCTTGTAGGAAAAGCAATTGATAACATGTCTCCGGATGCCAGCTCAAATGTCGCGACATTCTTTAAGAGCCTAGCAAACCCTATGAAAGTTTTATCTGTCCTAAAAGTGCCTTTTAGCCAAAAAACCAGTGCCGCTACTGCCAGTAGCTACGATTATGGCTTTCCGGAAGTTGGCTTCAGCTTATCTGACATGGAGAATCCAACTTATGATAATCCATATTCAAACGCTGATAATGCCATCCGAATATTACGTTCATCCAACACGTACCGTGACCGGATAGAAAAGTGTTTTGGTGTTAAGTTTAAAGACGGTGGTGATGGCAGTCTCGATACAGACTTTAAATCGATAGATGTGTTAAATAAGGATTATAACGGCAATAATTGTTCTGACCCGGGCGGTGAATGGACCAGTATTAGGTTCTATGTTTTTGATATGAAGACTATGGAATCTGCAGATTGCTTTGAAACTGGCGACAGCCAATCATGCCAAAATTCTGGATTTGGCAGTTCGGGTGGAACCGGTAGCCAAGCGGCGTCTGTAGCTTCAAGCCAAATAGTTGGTAACCCTTATGAGAGTTCTGTAAATGTTGAATGCGCACCCGGCACAAAAGATTTAGGTAAAGACTTTGATGGTTATGCTGATGGCAATTTAGTTAAAATGCGTTTGTGTGCTCTGCCAAATTTACCAAGTAGCGGCGAAGAAAGTACGCCTGGTGATAAGTTTTACGTTAATGGAGCAGATGGTAAAGGTATCGTCAATTCCCGAGTATCTGGAGCTTGGTTTAAGCTAATTAATGATGCTAGAGCAGAAGGTATTATCTTAACTGCCGGTAGCACTTTTAGAACGATGGTTCATCAGCAAGATTTATTTAAT
>CAZBLI010000068.1:0-2663 GCA_964492785.1 uncultured Candidatus Saccharibacteria bacterium | reverse complement strand
AGCGGGATGAAACCGACGGTGAACACGCCTTTACTTTGTCGATGATTGCCATCACTATTTCCGAAAGATTAGAGCTGGGTTTAGATACCGGTTTAATCGCAAAGTATGCTTTGGTACATGATTTGGTCGAAGCCCATGCCGGCGACATTTCGGTCCGCGACATGAAAGACGAGACTATTCACAAAGTTAAACGCGATCGCGAGCACGAAGCCTACCTTGTAATAAAAGATCGTTTCCTGCAGCAGGCTAGCTGGATACCGGAATTAATTGAACGCTACGAAAGCCGTCAAGACGATGAATCCAAATTAGTTTATGCGGTCGATAAATTGCAGGGAGCTTTAGTTCGCATTGCCGGGGATGGTATTCGCTGGACAAGTTATTATCCTGATGTGGAGGGCGAGTCATTTCACCAAGTAGTTAAAACTTTGCGCAAAAAAGCATCTGTTTATCCGCCAGTATTGGATTTATTTGATGAATTCCACGATGAGCTAGACCGCCGTCGAATTGAATACCACCAACGCGAAGACATTCAGCCCAAAAAATAAATATTGCTGTATATTAATAAAGAATGACGGACGTCGAAGCACTGGGTGGTGAACGACTGGCAAGCCAAGAGCCGCTAAAGCATGAGCCATTGGTCGCAATTGTCGATAACGGCGCACAGCTGGTTGATGTAATTTATTGGAACGTAGTCGAATTGGGTATCCCAGCCGAGATTATTCCCTTCACCCGCGGCAGTGAAACATTAGAAGTCCAAGCTATTAAAGACCGTTATAAAGCAGTAATTTTTACCGGCAGCAATGAAAGCGTCAATAATGATGGCGCGCCCCAAATTCCACCAGAACTACTGGATGGTGAAATTGCCTGCATGGGAATTTGTTTTGGTGGCCAAGCCATCGCCAAGGCATTGGGGGGTGAAGTAGGTAAAGCCGAAGTTGATGGTTACCATATTGGAGAATATGGCCCAACCGAAATAGAAGTTGAGCCAGGCTCCCTGATTTACAAGGGCTTGCTAAAAACCAAAGTCTTAATGAGCCATGGTGACAGCATACTTACGCCGCCACCCGGTTTTAACGTGACTGGGAGGTCCAACGACGTAATTGCCAGTTTCGAAAGCCCAGATGGCCGAGTAATTGGAACCCAGTATCATCCAGAAGTGTCCGAGACCGAAAAGGGCATGGAAATTATGCGAAGTTTCTTAGTCTATGTGGCAGGCATTGAGCCAGATCCCAGCTATACCTTACCGGTTGCACTTGGCGAATATATGGTTGAAGAGGAGCGCAAAATAGAAGAAATTCTGGAACGAGGTGAACATATTTTTGGCTTCGTAAGTGGCGGGGTAGACTCTATGGTTGCCGCCAGCCCTGTATTTCAAACCGCTAAACGTTTAAATCGATTGGATCAAATTAAATTTTACTATGTTGATACTGGTCATAACTGCATAGAAGACGATCAAATTATTGAGCTAGTTAGGGCTGAAGGCTGGCCGATTGAATTAATAGAAGCAGCGGATGAATTCTTCCATACTCGAACTATGGTCAAACCAAGAGACGGTAAAGCTTTCTTGGCCAAACCTCTAGTGGAAGAAGCCGATCCAGCCATAAAGCGGCTTATTATAGGCACTACTTTTAGAAACATCAGCGACAGACTCAAAGAAGCTGTTAGAGCTAGCAGTGACACAAAGGTCTGGTTAATGCAGGGCACTAATGCCTCCGACATTATAGAAAGTGGCGGACTGGGTGGTGATCAAGTTAAAGGCCATCATAATGTTGAAGCTATGGATGATATGCGCAAGGCCCGTTTATTAGTCGAACCTTTAGCCGGTTTAATGAAGTACCATGTACGTCTACTAGGTGAAAGTCGATACGAGCTGCCCGAGTGGTTTACCACCAAACAACCCTTCCCTGGCGTAGGTCTTAGCCCCCGTATTTTAGTAAATTTAAGTGGAGAGTTACCACCGACGGAACCCGACCTAAGATTCCGGCTTGGTAACTTTGTAGAAGCAGCTTCTCGCGATAGTTTAAGAACATTGGTTGTGTCTCTCAAGACAGTTGGCCAACAAGGAGATGGCAGAAGTTTGGGTGATATTGCAATTCTTGATGGTGACCCAGATTGGCAACTACTGAATCAGTTAGCCACAAGTATTCCTAACAAATTCGGCTCAATCAACCGGGTGTTTTATGTGCCGGATTTAAATCTAGGCCTAAATGAACCAGGTGGTGTGGTAACCAGAGACGATGAAGTGTTCACGGATCAACTGAGGGAGATAGAAGAGATTCACCGACAGGCAATGATTTCAACTGGCTTGGATCCTTATCTGAGCCAGCATTTTGTCGGTACATTAGGAGCTGATCTAACTGGCGCCGAATTACCAACTTTGGGCTTAAGGCTATTTATAACCGGTAAAGATTCAGACAAAATGGTAAAACGCCGTAGTGGCATCAACAAAGAAACTTTTCGAACCGGTGTGGCTGCTACCCCTGGCGTTCAAATCCCAGAAGATGGTTTTTATAAGTTGATCGACATTCTGCAATCAAGTATTAGGCACCACGGAAGTGTTGCATACGACCTAACTCACAAACCGCCCGGTTCTACTGAGTGGGAATAGTGTTAAAATAAAACGGTTATGGCAAAACATAAACGGCATCATGATGCCTGGAAGC
>CAZBLI010000067.1:0-2774 GCA_964492785.1 uncultured Candidatus Saccharibacteria bacterium | reverse complement strand
AAACACTGGCCACGATAATTACCAAGTACAAATTAACCGTGTTAAATATTATTACCGGTCATGGATGTGACCGCTTCTTCCACCCTAAAGGCGCGGCTACAGACTTGGGCGGAATCACCGAACTGTCAACCGGCCGTAGCACAAACTTTACGCCTGGTAGCTCAGGTGATGACCCCACTTTAGATGGTCAACTTGTGCTCTTTTTGGCGTCAATCCTGCCAGCTGATGCCGGCCTGGGCCAGTCTAATTGTGCCGGCCGATCTAATGTTAAAGCTCAGGTGCCACCAAAGATCCACTTCTTTAGCGATGGCTGTAACCACCAACACATTCAAATGAGGACCAACGTGCCATGAACGAAATCAATAACCAATACCAGCCCAACGATCAAACAATAGCTCAGCCAAACAAGATTAGAATCAGATTAATGATTGCCGGCCTGATAGTCGTACTAGTCGGGATTATTTTGGCGTTAGTTTTTAAAAATTCAGACCAAGGCAGCTTAGTTGTTAACAGCAACGCTACTGATGGCCAGGTAACATTAAAAGCTTATCCAGATTTAGCACCAAAAGTCGCTAAAATCACAAGTAAAACTTATGGCACGGGACAATCTATTAGTTTGCCAGCTGGAACTTATATTGTCAGCGTTAAACGCAGTGATTTAGTAGCCAATAAAATTGTTGAGATAAATTCTGGTGAAGAAACTGATGCAGTGCTTAATTTAAATTCTGGAATTGGTCAATTGGAACCAGTTGGCACCATTAACGCCAATCAATTTAGTGCTGGCAGCTCACGTCTTTACTACCTGGACAGCCAATCAAACAACTTATTTAAAATTGATAACTCTAACGGTCTTTCGGCAGTCAATGGCTTGGCTTTTTCTAGCATTCATTGGGCTAACAGTTCGTTTGGCATAGCTCAAGACGCCGTTGGCACCTTGTACTCAATTAGTAATGGTAGTGTTTCGGCGCTAAATAATTTGCCTTCAATAAATACTGATACTCAGCCAACTTATACAGTTGCACCTAATCAGGATATTTATATTGCGTATGGTAAGAATGTCTATGTCGGTCGAGTTAATAGCCAATATAAACTAATTTATACTGCCTCTGCCGAACCAGTTAATTTATTTGCTTCAAACAAGTCGGTAGCAGTTGTTACTGCGCCAGATGAATCAAACATTGCCGATCAAGTAGCAATTGTGACTAAAGATGGTGGTGTTCAGAAAAAGTTAAAGTTTGGAGGTCAAATCGCTTGGTCGCCTAGCGGTAATTATTTCTTCGCTAACAGCCAGGGACCCGACAGCATCTTTAATAGTAGTTTTGGCGTTAAAGTAAATGTACCTAGTTCGAGTCCTAAATATGTCACCTGGCGAGATGATGAGAATATTTATTATGCGGAAGAAGACCAGATCTGGAAGTTTAATGTTTCGTCTGGGGTATCGAGCTTAATAGCTAAAACCGGTCAGGACCAGACCGTGGCAGGCCTTGGGCTAAGCGACAATGGCAGTTATTTATATGTTTCAGTTTCTTCAACTAGTGGCAGCGACACTTATTATGGCCTATACCGCCATGGCTTAATGAACCAACGGGTCTCTACCAGCGCCACCCAAATTAATGGCCACTTGCCGTGGTTGGTAGATGGCTGTTTCTTGGGCCTAATTAATTTTACAAGACCAACCATTTCCATAAACCAAGGCAATGCTTACGACGGTTGCACAAAAGTAGCCAAAAATTATGTTTCCAGCCAGGGAATTAATCAAAATGATTTCGATTACAGGCTTAGCTCTGTTTTGCCCTCAACGCCTTCTAGCCAATAATTATTGGCTCTCTAGAGCTATTACCGCCGTGTCGTTCGCAAAATGATGCAGTATAACGTCAGCATCAGTGGTAGTTATAATCGTTTGGTAGTTTTTTAAATACTTGGTAAGTGCCTGGCGGCGGGCGCCGTCTAATTCGCTAAAGACATCATCCAATAAAATAATTGGCTTGTGGCTGGTGGCTTGTTCCAGTAAATTAATTTCTAAAATTTTGAGGGCTAACACCAGGCTGCGAATCTCGCCGCGCGAGGCAATGTCCTGGGCCGGCTGGCCTTTAATAATTACCGCTAGATCATCGCGATGCGGCCCGGAGCCGGTAAAGCCGCGCTGGTAGTCGAGCTGGAGATTGTCTTCTAATAGTTTTAGTAAATTCGACTCGTAGTTTTGGGCCGGAATTTTACTAACATAGTTTAGTTCAACAGCAGTTTTGCTGGCTGACAATTTCTTATAGATCTCCGGGAAAGTTTGGTTTAGCTCTTTAATTAGTTGGCGGCGGACAGATACAATCGCGCCAGCTAATTCACTCAGCCGAATATTCCAGGCAAACAATTGGTTCTGGGTGCGGTCGGCTGGTTGCTTAAGCAGGGCGTTGCGCTGAGACAGCGTCCTTTTGTATTCGCGCCGCTGCTTGCCAAAAGCCGGATTTATTTGTTCCAGCAAATCATCCAGGTAATCGCGCCGCAGTTCCGGCCGTCCCGTTAAAATCATTAAATGCTCCGGTTCGAATAAAACTATTGGCAGTTTTTTAGCGGCCGGCAAACGTTTGTAGGTTTGCTGGTCAACTTCAAAAGTTTTGGCGCCATTGTCGGGCTGGAGTTTGGCGATTCGGCTACCGGCTTTGGTGTGAGCTTCCAGCCGTGCCCAGGGTTGGCCGATCTTAATCATTTCTTCGTCTCCGGCCCGGTAAGATTTGCCGATTGCCAGCATTAAAATTGCTTCCAGCAAATTAGTTTTGCCG
>CAZBLI010000066.1:0-2839 GCA_964492785.1 uncultured Candidatus Saccharibacteria bacterium | reverse complement strand
GGGGATGTGGTGGAATTGGTAGACACGCTAGTCTTAGGAACTAGTGCCGCAAGGCGTGAAGGTTCAAGTCCTTTCATCCCCACCAAACCATATATATTAAGATGATGGCTTCGCAGGAGATTTAAAATAATGGCTGAAACTGAAAAGTCAAAGAGCAAGCCCAGGACACCAATTATAGAACCTACGAATAATGTACTAAAGCAACTTTTAGCTCAAGAGCCAAAAATAGATAAAAACCAAAGCAGAGTCGATGCTTTAATAGGTGTTGCAGCCGTTGATGCTCAATTACAACAGTTATTAATAGTTAGACTTACGCCTAGTACCGATGACGAAGATGAGCTACTGAAAGAAGGAAGGCCCTTGGGTTCTTTTATGCTCCGAGCAAAGCTTGCAAGACGTCTTGGTTTAATAAGTCCGGATCTATATTCTATTCTAAAAGTGCTCTCAGAAATTAGAAATATTTGCGCACATTCAGAACGTCGTGAAGATGTGTTCAATGATCAAAGTGTAAGGCAGCGAGTAGAAAACCTATGGTCAAGAGTGTCTAAAGATCTAAAACATGACGAGAATACAGTGGAAGAAAAATTTAACTCATTATGTGAAATTATTAAATTTTCACTATCATTTAGGCTCAGATCTATAATTCCTTTAACAACTGCTAATAGTGAATTTTTTTTCATAGAGCCTAGGACCAAGCCATAAGGTGTCAATGCAAATTCTTTAACTCAAGGTATCGTAGGGCCGGTGCAACAGAATAAATAGCGCCTAGTACAAAGGATAAAATTGGTCCAACTATCGGTACCATGCCACTAAAGCTCAAAAGAATGGTAACGCCTAGTACAGACAATACGGCGCCAATATTTTTCTTGCTTAAATTAGCGCTAGTCTCCATGGCTTCAAAAATTTTTAAGTCACCATCGATCATGGCATAGGAAGCCAAATAATAATGGGTCATAACAAAGACAACCGCAGCGATAATTAGGCCAACACCAATTAACACCCCTAAGGCATTGCGCAATACTACTAGTGCCATAATGCCGATAAGCGATGCGCCAATTATGTACATGCCAATGACCAGGAATAACCCGAATAGCCGCAGCCAATATTTTTTTGCCATCTCAAATAATTGCTGAAATGTCGGCGTTTTATTTTTGGCGCCTTCAACTTGCAAAGAAGTTAGCATGGCTTGAATAAATAATGCCACCACAGCCAATAGCAGAAAGGCGACCATTGCTGTGGTGAAAATTGTCACAATGCTAAAGGCCTCAGTATTGATTCCAAAGAAATTGATATGGCTCCAGCGCTCTGAAGCACTTGGCGCATTGTATTTGTAGGAAGCCATTATCGAGGCTAAGCCGGGCAAAGCTAAAAGAATAGCAAAATTCTTGATATTGCGGATTACAATCTCGTAACTTTTGGAGAATAAGTCAAAGGCACTGACAGGTTTTTGGGCAGAATTTTTTGCTTTAGCCATAGTTAATTAATTTACGCTTAATATTATCTGACAAAATAAATTAATCGACAAGAGTTTTTAAACTGTTGTCTTAAAGCACTATTAGTTATAATAGGAAGCTGAAAATGGCATTATCAACACAGCCCTACAAGGGCACCAGAGATTTTTATCCTGAAGATTACCGTCGTCAGCAGTGGATGTTTGGCGTCTGCCGTAAAGTGTTGCAGCAATTTGGCTATGAAGCCTATGATGCGCCTTTGCTGGAACCATTTGAACTTTACGCCGCTAAAACTGGTGAAGAAATAGTTAACGAACAGGCCTACTACTTTAAAGATCGTGGCGATAGAAATGTCGCCATCAGACCAGAAATGACGCCATCGGTCAGCCGTATGGTGGCTGGCCGTAGGCAGGAGTTAGCCTACCCATTGAGGTGGTATAGTATTCCAAATCTTTGGCGTTATGAGCGGCCGCAAAAAGGCCGTTTAAGGGAACACTGGCAGCTAAATGTTGATATTTTTGGCGTTCAGGATCTAACTGCTGAACATGAAATCATTCAGATAGCTGATGCCATAATGCAGGCCTTCAAAGCCAAACGCAGCCAATACGTTATTAAGCTAAATAGTCGCAAACTAACTGACAGTTTTTTGCGTGATTATATTGGCTTGAGCGAAGTCCAGGCCCAAACCATGGCTAAATTAATAGACCGCATGCACAAGATGCCTTTGGGTGAATTTGCTGCCCAAGCCGAAGCGATTTTATCACCCAGTCAGCGCGAAGCCGGTTTAAGCGACAAATTACAGGACGCTCTGACAATTAAAGATATTAATGAACTACCGGAAGAGCTCTACAAACATCCGTCAGTCCAGGAAGTTAAAAGATTACTGACTTTACTGCATGACAGCGGCATCAAGAATATTGAGTTTGATGTCACCCTAATGCGCGGTTTCGATTACTACACCGATATTGTTTTTGAAATATTTGATACTAATCCCGAAAACAACCGGTCAATGTTTGGCGGCGGTCGCTATGACGGTTTAGTCGGTTTATTTGGCGTTGAACCGGTGCCCACAGTTGGATTTGGCATGGGCGATGTAACCTTAGCCAACTTCCTCGAAGAGAACAAGCTTGTTCCGAAATTGCAAACTGAGACAGATCTTTATGTGGTTTTAGTTGGCGACATTTATGAACAAGCCCAAAAAACCATTAAAGAATTGCGTGAAATGGGCTTAAATGTGGCTGTCGATATGAGCGGACGAAAAGCCGCTGCGCAAATTAAAACCGCCGATAAAAAAGATATTCATTACGTAATATTTATTGGCGAAAAAGAACTTTCCAGCCAGCAATATAATCTAAAAAATCTAAAGACCGGCAAAGAAGAAACTCACG
>CAZBLI010000065.1:0-2880 GCA_964492785.1 uncultured Candidatus Saccharibacteria bacterium | reverse complement strand
AACTAAACATATACATGATATCATACTATTCTACTTATGTCAAGTCTATTGTTTAGTTATCTTTTAGCACTAGCGTTAATAGCTTGGGCTAAATCCATATCGGTTTTTACACTATCAAAGCCATTAGAAAATTTTGGGTTAAACACCACTTCTACGGCTTTTAAGCCGCTGGCAGCCATTAGCCCTAAAATTTCCTGACGACGCGCCAATAATTGCTCATTAGCCCGATTTAATTTGCGCGGTTTGTCAGTATCAACTTCTATTCCTGCACCAACCGGTATAATTCCGACGTTTGCCGGTAATTCCAACTCGGCTGGGTGGTTTACTTTTATGCCAATTGAGTTAGTTAATTTCTGGTCGAAACGCAATCTTTGAAAATCGCTCATCACCATTGTGATACCACTTACGCACACACCGGCAACTTCCTTAACCTCTATAGGATCGGCAATATGAGTTAATTCGCGTGAGGCATTATCACCTAAATAGTAAACATTAAACCAATCGGTTGAAGATGGTGAAGCTTCCCAAATGCTGTTAGCTATATCAATTGCTAACTTTTGCTTATGTTTGGCGATATGCCAGTAATCACCATTACCAGATTCTGTATCAACAACTAAATTGGCATTCATGTTTTCGCGTGGGATTATTACCCGTGTATGGGGCGCACCGGTGATCCGAGCTTTAACAGAGTCAATTTTGATATTGCTTGGTGTGTCAACCAGCGGGTCATATACAGCTTCACCCATGACTAAGCCGTACCGGCCTGTGGTCGGCATATCAGATTGGTGGACGCCAGCCATTAATGGCTGGCTGGCAGCCATTTCATATAGTTTTTCTTGGGTTCTAGGAAACTGCATAGTTATGCCTCAATTTGTAATTAGGCGGTTGCGTCTAGTTCTTGTTTGAGGCTTTTAACTGCCTCTATACCATCAGTAGCTAACATGCCTAAACGAGCACTAGTTACATAGAAGTAGGCATCTTGGATAGTTGTACTGTCACGTTCAGTCGAAATTATGGGCTGTGATCGAAGTAAAGCCAAAGCTCGGGCTACACGGCCTACTTGCATACCTTGACGCTCTAGACCATCATTTATGCCATGGTCTTTCAAAATATCTCGAGTTTTTAAGGCTAAAGTATTCATGAGTGAATCAATAGCGGGAGAATCCTCAAAGCGAATTGAGCGGGGGCTACCTGGTTGAGTGTAAGGACGTACTAGCATTAGATCATCAATGTCTGCAACCCGATCAACATCTTTTGGAGTAAAACCGCGCATATTGGCTCGGTGGGTAGCTAAAGAATCTTCTTCGCTAATACCAAAGCCCAGGCCAATTACGTGACGAGAAGCTAAAGCATCAGGTACTTTAAAAGTAGCTTGGCGAGTTTCGCTAGGGTTCATAGTTGATATCATGTATTGAAGTTCAGGAAATTCAACTACACCCTTTCGGCGAGTCACAGCTTTTCGTTCTGCCATAATTTTGTAGAGTCCGTTCAAACCAAGTGGAGAAAGTCGGTTTAACTCATCAGCCACTATGATTTGAGTTTCTGGCATGATAAATCCATCGGAATCAAAAGTTACTTTACGCTCAACCGGCTTGCCATCAATGCCTTCGGTTGTCTCAGTAAATTCAGACAGGTCGCCCAATAAATGTTCGTGGGTAATGTTAGGGTTGGTTTCGATGTAGGCTACATTTTCTTCTTTAATGCCTAATGTTTTGTGGCCACGGTCAGCAAAAGTGGTTTTACCTGTACCAGGATAACCAAAACAAACTACATCCAGGCCAGCGATTTGGGCAGCAGCAAAGCCTTCTTTGGCGCTATCATTGCCCAAAATTACACCGTCCCACTGTTCTTTAGCCGCATCATAGTAATTAGCGGCGATGTTAAATTCATGTGCTTCAATAATACTCATCTTATTCTCCTTATCTTTGACTCACATTAAGTCGAGTTCGTTTCTTATCATATTCATAAGCAGACGCAATACCGGCAAAAGCCAATATGGCTCCCATAACACGCTTTGGCCACGGGCTCGGCGCGTCACTTTCGGTGTTGCTACCAGGCGCTAATGTCTCTTTGACTACATTACTGACTTTATCGATATTCTTATCGTTAGCTTCCCAGTACTTACCTTCAGTTTTGGTAGCTATTTGTTTAAGATTTTCGGTAACCAACGGATTAGTGCCCTTACTTTCTACATTCACTACAAACAAAGGCACATTATTGGTTTGAGCTTCCGTAACCAGGCCTTCGGCTTGGTCGATAGAGTTACCATTTGTCAAAATAAGTACGCCGTTGTGATTAGCAATGGAGCTTTTAGACTGGTTTAAGACGGCTTGGTCTAAAGCACTCTTAGTAGCGTCAAACAATGGTGCGTTACCAAAAGGACCTTTGTTTTCATTAAAATTACTTAATTTTACATGAGTAACTTCATCGCCTTTGGCACGATAAGCGCTGGCATTTATATCTTTGTCTTCAAAATTTTTAACAATAGTTGAGATTTCTTCGGCTGCCAATCCGCCGTTTAAAATAGTACCGCCGGACTGGTCGGCCACAATTTCAACATTAGCAGGAGTTGGTTGGGCAGAAGCATCAGTTTCGTATGCTAAGCCATTTAGGCCAATGCCTAAAACAGCTGACATGGTAACAATTCCTAGGCCACGGCGAATTTTGCCTTTTGGCTCAGAACTTAGTACAGCCCAATCTTCAACTAATCGGTCTTGGTTGGCCTGAGTGTGTCTGGCAACTCTGCCTTGTAAGTAAGCGCCAACGCCATAACCAGCCGCCATGCCGACGACAATAGGTTGAGCTTCTTGTAATATTTCTGGAACCATAAAAAATCTCTAAATCAAAACTCTTAAGTTAACGTGTATACATTAGCACTTT
>CAZBLI010000064.1:0-2900 GCA_964492785.1 uncultured Candidatus Saccharibacteria bacterium | reverse complement strand
AACTAAACATATACATGATATCATACTATTCTACTTATGTCAAGTCTATTGTTTAATTAGCTTGAGTATAATCAGCGATGGCGACAGCCAACTCTGAATCGGCTTTTTGAACGTTATATCCATCAACTAGGGTTGGGCAATAAACAACTTCAACAACCTGCAAGCCGGTTGAGCCTAAACCTTCAAATAACTGTTGGCGCTTCTCTGTCACGCGCCTATTCCATTCATTTAATTCTTTAGGCTTTTTAGTGTTTACTTCGCGGCCCTGGCCAAGGCTAATTACCCCATTGCCAGGGGCTAAAGGTAGCTCCAATGGATGGGTAACTTTTATAGCCACGCCTTCTAAGCTGTTAGAACTTTGCTTGTGTAAAGGTAATTTATTAAAGTCACTGACAATCACAGTTAACCCTTGCAAACACAATTCTTGAATGTCTTCTATGCGGGCATCTTCTGAATGGCTCATTAATCCCCGGTAATCCTCATGCGCGGCTACTGTTGGAATTTCACCGATTGAAAACCTACGAATTCGGTCAGTAATAGAAGGCAGGGCGTCTTCAATTTCGGTTGTAATATCATGACCAAGGTCATATTTAAGTTTGGAAACAGCTTGAATATCGCCTGTTTGGCCAAAGTCTGTTACCACATTTATGACCGTATCTTTGCGAGGCAAAACCAAAGTAACGTACGGGTCACCCGTAACTTCACCCATTAAGGACATCGGGTTAATGTCTGCTACAGTATGGCGGCTCGGATCAAAAGGCACATCGCCCAATGCTATACCAGTCCCACCAGCTCGGGGGCGACTTTGCGTATGGACGCCTTGAGCCAGCTCGCTATTAGAAGCTAGCTCAATTATGGCATCTTGGGTTTCTGGTAAACGCATTTTAGCTCCTATTAAAGAGAGTTAAATGAACCGTTCTTGGCTTGGTCGACAATTTTATCGACTGTGCTAACTGGGTCTTTTCGAGCTAAGGCTCCGACGCGGGCCGCAACTACAAACTTAGCCGCCTGGTCAAAGTTTTCTTGTCCAGCTACTTCTTGACCACCAAGTAAAGCTAAAGTCTTAGCAGTTTTACCAAGCTGTTTATGCAATCTTGGCAGTGCTTCAGAAGCAATCCGTTCAGAGGCTAAGCCTTCAAGAATGCCGCGAGCTAAAGCTCTGGAGTAAGGTTTTAGGTTATCTGGTGTTGCCAGATGAGCAATGCCTTCTCTAGCAGCGTGTAAGTCAGCTAAATCAACTACCGGAACTATTAGGTCGGGGCGTGGTGTCCAACTACTGTTTTCAATTTTGTCTAGGCTTTCATCAGATATATTATTACCCAAATCAATACCAATGGCATGTCGAGAGGCTGTTGCGCCAGTAATTGGGAATGTACCAGAACGTGTATCCAGCGGGTTCATTGTAGAAACAACGTATTCAAGGCCAGCTAGTGATACTGTGCCGGCAGAAGTATCAATTACACGAGTTTCTAATGCTTCCAGGCTTGCGTTAATAGCATAGGGGCTAATTCGGTTAATTTCGTTAGCGAAAACAACTTTACTGTTTTTGCCAATGATTGGCTCAATCACAGAAGAAGTGTTTTCAACTACAGGCACAGTTTCGCCTGGCAAAGTAGTAGATTTTGTAATGCTAGCCGTACCACCAATTAATCTCTCTGGGGTAAGATCTGATTCGATTGGTATGGTAGCGACATCATCTAATGTAACGCCTTCTATAACTCGATAGGCGTCACGGCCTAAGGTAGTTTTACCACCACCTGGCAGACCATAAAGCATAATGTTTTCACCCATTACCATGCCGGTGACCATGGCTAGTTTAGCTTCTTTTTCGTCCAGCAATAAATGGCCGAACTGTTCGATGGATTGATCTCTAATTTCTTGGGCTCGTGAGGGGCTTATAGCATTCATAATTTACTCCTTATTTAATTCCTACGCCGATTGGCATTGAGCGTCGCTTCTTACCAACATAACCTAAGGTCAAAGCCGACACCGCAAAAGCTACCACCCGCTTTGGCCATGGGCTATTAGGGTCATTATTCTTTACATCCTGTGGCGCCAAAGTATCTTTGACGACTTGGCTGACTTTATCGATATTCTTATCGTTAGCTTCCCAGTACTTACCTTCAGTTTTGGTAGCTATTTGTTTAAGATTTTCGGTTACTAACGGATTAGTGCCCTTACTTTCTACATTCACTACAAATAAAGGTACATTATTGGTTTGAGCTTCCGTAACCAGGCCTTCAGCTTGGTCGATAGAGTTACCGTTAGTCAAAATAAGTACGCCGTTATGGTTAGCTGTGGAGCTTTTAGACTGGTTCAAGACAGCTTGGTCTAAAGCACTCTTGGTAGCATCAAACAGGGGTGCGTTACCAAACGGACCTTTGCCTTCATTAAAGTTACTTAATTTTACATGGGTAACTTCGTCACCCTTAGCACGATAAGCACTGGCATTTATATCTTCGTTATCAAAGTTTTGAACAATGGTAGAGATTTCTTCGGCTGCTAAACCGCCGCTTAAAATAGTACCGCCGGATTGGTCGGCTACGATTTCAACATTAGCCGGGATCTGATGAGAAGCATTGTCGCTCTCCCAAAAAGCACCATTCAAAAAGCCTACACCTACGCCGACTACTAAGGCTACGCCACCAACGCGACGTGCATTGCGGCGAATAAAGTTATTTCGCTGCTCAACTTCATCAGTAATTATATCGCCATGAACTTGAACAAAGCTTTCTTGATTATTTGCAATCTGGCCTTTTGCAAAATATTCAATTGCAGCGCCAGCGGCACCGCCGGCTACTGTGGTAAGAATATATGGCATAGCTTCTTGCATTTCTGGTAAAGACATAAAAAATCTCTAAATCAAAACTCTTAAGTTAACGTGTATACATTAGCACTTT
>CAZBLI010000063.1:1656-2933 GCA_964492785.1 uncultured Candidatus Saccharibacteria bacterium | reverse complement strand
AAATATGGTGCCGGCGGTGGCGGTGGCGGCAATGGCTGTAATGCTAACTCAGGGGCTGGCGGTAACGGCGGCGACGGTATTGCAGTGATAGTAACTTATATTGGTTCTGGAGTTTAAATGGCTGGGCTGACGCCTTGGTTCAATGCTTTAGCCGATCCTCCCTCCGCTCACATTGTTACCATTGGAGATTCAACTAGCTGGGGCACAAATACTACTGGAAATTTAGGTTGGGCGGATGTATTGCGAACTAAATTTGCTACTCGCTTTGGCGAGAGGTCTTCGGACGGCATCCATGATCCTTTCCGGAACACTTCTTTAACAACTAGTACGGATGCTTGGACCAAAGCTACAACATCAAATACCTGGGATCGATCTTTAGCCAACATGGGATCTTACAATCAACAAGGTACCTATTTGGGTAATGGTGCAACCAAAATTGCCACCTGGACTAAGCCGTCAACTATTACTTATCATGAAATGACTATCTGGGTTGTGGACGGTTCGGGTACCGGTGATTTTTCTTACGATATAACCGGCCTAGGCTTTTGGGCAGCTATCCCCACTCAAACCTGGAATAACGACAATTCCATTAAAAGAATTAAAATTCAAGGCTTGAATAGCCCAGCAACTTTTAGAATTCGAGCAGCAAATTCGGCTGGTACCGCTACCAATGTCTATCTGTTAGGCTTTGAACCTACGACTGGTTCACGCACCAGCCCAACAATTCATGCACTGGGCGCACCTTCGCACTATACGTCGACATTTAATCGTACAACCAGCGGCAACTGGCACGCTATTTTAGATGTATTACAGCCTCAACTGGTTACTTTTATGATGACAAACGACGCGGCCCTTTTGCAGACGCTTGGCGGATCAGCCTCGGGAATTGATAGTGCTTACCGTACAGGGATAAATGGAATCGCCGATGTTGTCACGGGCTATGGCGGCTCTATGCTATTTATGGGATTTATGGAGCAAGATCCATCCGGTAGAGGCTCGGATTTCCAGCAAGCCTACCGAGATTTAGTCAAATCTGTAGCCGGAAATTACGGCATGCCTTACATTGATTTTTATGATTTAGTTGGCGGCGGTTATTCCGTATCAAACGGTCTAGGATATATGTCAGATGGTTTGCATCCTTCTGACACTGGTGCAGCCTGGATGGCTGGCGAAATCTGGAAAGTTATCGGCCGCCCGCCGGTTGCATCCGGCTTTAGAATTTAGTGGCAGTTGCCCGAATATGTATCGGTGTAGCTGGCTCCGCTGGTGCGGACAAA
>CAZBLI010000063.1:0-1556 GCA_964492785.1 uncultured Candidatus Saccharibacteria bacterium | reverse complement strand
TTAAAGGCAAAGTAGCCTTTGTTGGGTACACCACTAACTGTATGGCCCGTGATCGTTGTAGCTGTAGCATTGAAATAAGAATAATAACCAGAAGCGCCCGATGTGTGATAATCGTGATTGCCTGGTGATGGAAAAGTATTGCTCTTAAATGAACCCCAAGCTGGATCGTAATGGCCGGTAAAGTCTGACGGTGCGCCATCAGAGTAGGCATCGTCACCAAATGTCAGTACAGCATTTACTGAAGTCCCTAAACTACGAATGTAATCTCCAGTCGCCTTGGCATCAGATGATCCATTGGCTATATCACCAGCCCCAATAATTGTATATGTACCGCCAGTTGCCACGGCTTTTTTAAACTGGGCATATTTACCACCCGAGGCCGTAGAATCCGTACCCACAATAGCTGGGCTATTAACTGTTGAATTTTCTGGCTCTAATGATGCAGAATTATTAGCCGCGTGAGTTGCGATAAGTGTAATGGAGCCGATAATTGCAAAAGCCAGTATGAATACCAGCAATCTGTTCAATCGATTGTTACTGATTTTTGCTTGTTTGTGCTTACTTTGCAGCATTAATTTTCACCATAATAATGGATAACTCTAATGTTATTATCCTACCCCTTTATTTACTAATTTACAATATTCGATCAGGTATTTTAATGATAATAATTATTCTGATCTTGCTTTAGTTATTACTTCTAAAGCTAAAGTTGCTAAGCGATATCCTATTAGGCTTCTTTCTGCCGAATTTAAGTCGTAATAGTACCTGCGATTTTCCTTACTGTTATCGGTTACAATGTCAATGTGTGGACCGTAGTCACTTTGACCCACATAGTCCACAAATAATCTGCTATCACCAACTTTATCTAATATGCCAACACTAACTATAGAAAAATGATAATCTCCGGTGGGCATTACGTGCGTACTGGATTCAATTTCTTCAGCCCAATCTGGTGTGCGTCTAAATTCCCAAGCAAATCCTTGCTTAATTTCTCCTCTTTCGACTTGAGGCTGACCCTTAGTCAGTGTGTCTATAGCTAATTCGGCCAAACTATGATGTCTGGGCATGGTTAGGACTGGGTCGGGCATAATGCCGATGTGTAGTAAATCATAAAAAAACGGCTGAATTCTAATTTGGTCTGGGCCCAAAGACATACATTTTTTAATACCAGAATAAATCAATAATGTCAAAAAAATATCGTACATACAAATAAAAAATAAACTTTTATACTAAGTAAATGGCCTTTAATCATTACGCTAAAATTAAACGAATTTTAGATATTCAACCTACTGGTTGGTTTATAAAACAAATCAACCAACCAACCCGAGCTAAAAATTTTAAAGGTGAAACCATACAGTTTGATCACTACTACCGAATATATGATAGACACAGCCAACCAATTAAATACTGTAAATTCCAGCAAATTGATTTGCTAGCTAAGACATTAAATCTGCCGATCGAAGCCCTGCCCATAATAGACGAACATAATTAACATATAAACCCAACATATTTACATAATTACAATAAAGTGTTAGGATTACTTAAATTTAATTAGG
>CAZBLI010000062.1:0-2965 GCA_964492785.1 uncultured Candidatus Saccharibacteria bacterium | reverse complement strand
ATTGATGTAGCTTAACTCACAGTCGGTCATAGCTTCGTAATAATAAACTTCGGGACCAGAGTATATGGCTTCTTTGCCAAAAAAGCCGGCAAATGCCGTAGTTAAAGAAAAAAAGTAGCCAGGGCCGTAAAAACTTTGAATATCGATATTGCCGGAGTTGGTGATTAAGTAGCGTTTAATATAACCTTTGTTAACTAAATAAAAACGGCCAATGTGCTCAGTCGTCTCGATAACCTCACCTTTTTCGACTTTGGTTGACTGGGCAGCCTGCAAAAATTTAGTCAATATAAGGGTGTGAGGAATGTATTTGGTCATTACCCTAATTCTAACACGTTAACCGTAAAACTTTGTCAAATCATTATATAATATAGTCATGGCAACGATTCATGAATTTGAACCTGGGCAAAATCAAGAGGCTATTAATGCTACGGATCAATGGCGGACTGATGAGTTGGCTGTAGAAGGCAGAAATTTAAGTCCCAGCGACGTGGTTGCCAGATTTAGAATTTATGAATATGCAGAAAATAGCGACGTCAGAAGCAGAATATTAGACATAGCCGAACGAACCATACCGGGTATAACAAAAGTAGACAGGATGCTGGAAATCGGTTGTTCTGACGGAATGCAAGCCATGGCAAACTTGACTCAACGGGGTTACAAAGTAGGCTGCTTTACCGGCGTAGATCTTAAACCGTTGCATGTCGATATGGGCAAACAACTAATAGACGCAGCCGGATTCCAAAATATTGAATTAGTTGAGGGTACAGCTGAAGATCTGTCATTTATTGAAGATGGCACTATTGACGTCGTCCATAGCTGGTACATGCTTTACGAAACTGATTTTCGAAAAGTCATTTCTGAAGTTTGGCGAGTGCTTAAACCGGGCGGAGTTTTTATGTTAACAACTCATGGTGAGCACAACATATCAACCCATCGAAATATCGAAAAATTAATAAGTGCCCATTCCAAAGGACCCCTTAAATACCCTGTAAAAGGTAGCTACGAGCCGCCTAAAGTCTGGCCTCGAGAATTGCCAGTAAAATTGCTCAAGGAAGTTGTTTCAAAGCAGGGTTTTGAAACAATATATGACGAAAGAGTTTTTGCTCCAATAGAAATACCACCAGAGGAAAAACATATTTACAAGAAGTCAATCAACACTCGGAAAAGTGAATTTATACAAATTTTAGAAGATGGATCGCTTCGTCCTGGCATGATGGACGAGGACTGGGACTGGTTTATGCGACACTTTGTCAGCCCAATAATTAACATTCAAATCCGAGATCATAACCGGGTAGAAGATGTTATGGATCGCTACGGCGGAATATTTCAGAAACAACCTGTAAGTCGTTATTTATTGCCAAGTTTCTATGAATGGCTACCTATTGACGAAGATTATGAGCAATCTTAGTTTAGCCGTGAGCTAAACGCTGGGCTCTAAATTCGTATTCACTTAAGCGGACGCGCGGGCTGTCAATGCTGTCATCAAGTCGTACTCGTTTACTAGATAGTTTGCGCCAACGGCGGGATTGTAATTTGTGGGAGCGCCGTGCCCATCTTTCGTCGCGGTCAAAGTCAGAATTATTTTGGTCGTAACTTGTGTGTATTGGTGTTGCTATGTAACCTAACGTAGTCATATAACCTCCAAAAATTTAGTTCACGACTATATACTAGCCGACTAAGCAAAAGCATTCTGTTGGAATCCTCACATTTGTGGTGAGTTAGAAATTTACTTATGTAAATTATCGTTTATAGATCTTACGATTGGTTCTATCAGAGGAATGTGGTTAAAAAAGCTAAGGATCCACAAGATTAATGCCACGACTATGGTACCGCCCAAAAAAGCGCCAAAGCCACCAGCCAATCCCTTTAAAAAACTCCATTTAAGGGCGTCTTTTTTATTAACGTAACCCATTTCATAAAAAGCCTGCAGTTTTTTACCTAATTCAAGTTGGGCTTGTTCGGTTTTGGTTAGTGGTTTCGTCTTTGCCATGGCTCAATTATATAGAATACAAAATATCCTACTGTTAGAGTAATTACATTAAGCTACTTTTGGCAAATTGATTGTAAAGGTGGTGCCTTTTTGCGGTTCGCTAGTGACGTTGATTTTACCCTGGTGTTCTTCAATAATTAAACGGGTTAAATAAAGGCCAATACCTTCGCCGCTGTAATCAAATTTAAAAGTATCTTCATCGCTGCCGCGGTGGAATTTGGTAAAAAGTTTTGGGATTTCATCAGCCGTGATACCAATGCCATTATCAACAACCTTGATGGTTATGCCGTTTTCAGCTGAAACCCTTAATTTTACATCGCCTTTCTGGGTAAATTTAAAGGCATTTTCTAGTAAATTGTGAATCGCCGTGCGCAGTCTGGCACTGTTGGCGTTTAATTTAATATCTTTGTTGTCGTTTTCGTAGCTAAACTTATTGCCGCTGGCACTGGCCAGGTTTTCGGCTTCATCAACTACCGGACCCAGTACATCAGCTAATTTTACGGTTTCCAATTTGACTTTGTCACCGGCTTCAATCTGGCTGATAGTCAGTAGTTCCTCGACCAAATCACTTAATCGTTTGGTACTGGTATCCAAAACATTTAAATATTGTTTTTGGTCTTTAGTTAATTTGGACTCGCCCAAAAATTCTAAGTTACCTTTTATAGTAGTCAATGGCGTACGCAAGTTGTGAGAAGTTAAAACCACAAATTCAGTTTTAATTTTGTCGGTTTCGGCCAAACGTTCTTCGGCCTGGCGTAGTTCTTTAGTACGTTCCTCAACTTTTAATTCGACGCTGTCTTTTTCTTTTTGTAGGGCATCATAAGATTTTTGCAGCTCAGTAACATCGGTAATGGCGAAAATATAACCATTTACACCGTGTTCCTCAGATATTTTAATGGCGGTAATTTTTAAGAAGGTGATTTGATCGAAAACAAAAGTACCCATACTGTATTTGTTGCCAACACCAGTAATATT
>CAZBLI010000061.1:0-2976 GCA_964492785.1 uncultured Candidatus Saccharibacteria bacterium | reverse complement strand
GTGGCCACTAAAATTTCGGCGGCTGCAATTCGGCCGCCGCCAATGGCTGGAATTAAGCGCTGTGACACAATTGCCATCAAAATGTTAGATAACTGGGCGCGGATTTGCGGCTGTTGGTGCGGCGGAAAGACATCAATCATACGGTCAATACTTTGGGCGGCTGAGTTGGTGTGTAAAGTCGCCAAGACAAGGTGGCCGGTTTCGGCAATAGTAATAGCCGATGAAATAGTTTCCAGGTCACGCATCTCACCAATCAACACTACATCGGGGTCCTCACGCAAGCTGGATCGCAGTGCAGCGCTAAATGAGTAGGTATCATAGTGGACTTCCCTTTGCACAACGATAGACTTCTTAGATTTGTGAGTGTATTCAATTGGGTCTTCGATGGTAATAATGTGCGAGGCGCGCTCGTTGTTAATCTTACCAACCAAAGCCGCCAGTGTTGTAGATTTACCAGATCCGGTTGGACCAGTGACTAATACTAAACCGCGGGGAAAATCGGCAAATTTATTGACGATTGGCGGCAAACCTAATTGCTCGGTGGACAAAATATCGTTAGGAATTAACCTCAAAGCTGCGGCCAGGTTGCCGCGCTCATGAAAAGCGTTCACCCTAAAGCGGCCAAGATCGCCAAAGGCAAAACTGAAGTCAAATTCCTTGTCTTTTAATAAAATTTGCTTTTGGTCTTCGTCTAAAATCGCAAAGACTAGTTGCTCTAAGGTTGCTTCGGTTAAAGGATCGGTATTACTAACTGCCAATAAGGCGCCATCAACTCTTAACATCGGCGGCAGGCCGACTTGCAGGTGAAGGTCAGAGGCTTTCTTTTTGACAACTTCCTCTAGTAATAATTCAATTCTAAGCGCCTCTGCCATTACAAATTCCCCCTCGTTGCGATTCGCTTTAGTTCGGCTAGGTGATTTTTATTCTTCATTTCCCATCCCTTTTATCGTCCGTTAGGCGCTATCGGCGGCAGCTACGCGGTTTACTTCTTGTAGAGTCGTGTAGCCGGTTAAAGCTTTTAGATAGCCGTCTTGGCGCATGGTAATCATGCCTTCTGCCTGAGCGGCTTTTTGAATTTCGGCGCTGGTAGCGCGCTTGATAATTAAGTCTTGGATCTTTTCGCTAACTTCAAAAGCTTCGTAAAGACCCAATCTACCCTTGTAACCGCCCGGGGTTTCAGGACTATCTTTGCCCTTGAACAAAGTATAAGCGTTTTGACCCCTTAGTGGCAAGTTTTCAAAGCCCAGGTCGTCACTGACTTTTTGCTGGTCTTCAGCTTTGGCTGGCAATAAATTGCCGATAGTCTTGGTAATACCTTCAATTTCGGGCTGAGTAGCATTGTAACTTTCGCTATCATCGGGAATACGTCTAACTAAACGTTGGCCAATCACTGTGTGTACGGTTGAGGCAATCAGGAATGGCTCAATGCCCATGTCTAATAAACGCGGCAAAATGCCAGCCGCCGAATTAGTGTGCAGTGTTGAGAAGACTAAGTGCCCGGTTAAAGCTGCCTGGACCGCCAGTGTGGCGGTTTCTTTATCTCGAATCTCGCCGACCATGATGACGTTAGGGTCTTGACGCAAAATTGACCTTAAACCGTTAGCAAAAGTTAAACCAACTTCGGCATTAACCTGGATTTGGTTGACCCCTCCTACCTTATATTCAACCGGATCTTCCAGGGTGACGATATTGATAGTCTCACTCATAATTTCCTGGATCAAAGCGTACATCGAAGTAGACTTACCTGAACCGGTGGGACCACTGGTTAAAATCATGCCATTGGGCCGTTTAATGCCTTCACGAATAGTGCGCAAAGCCCGGCCATGATAACCCATGTCCTCCAGCTTTAAGCTGGTACCGGTTTTATCTAGCAAACGAATCACCACTTGCTCGCCCCAGACTACCGGCGAAATAGCGATACGCAAGTCAATCGGCCGACGATCAACCACAATCGTAAAACCGCCATCTTGCGGGATACGGTGTTCATCAATTTTTAAATTAGACAAAATTTTAATGCGCGAAACCAACGGCGGTTCGGTACTTTTTGGTAATTTCATTATCTCTCTTAATACGCCATCGATTCGAGCCCGAATGCGCAGTTCGCGCTCCATTGGCTCAATGTGAATATCACTGGCCCGGTTACGGGCGGCAAACTCTAGAATGGTCGACAAAGCTTTGCTAATCGGTGAGTCTTGGACAATAGTCTTGATTGATTTTTCGCTAAGGGCTGCTTTGGCATTTTCAGCCGTATTAGCTACATCCTTACCCACCTGCTCTAGGGCGCCCACCATATCCGAGCTTAGTTGCCCACTATATTGCTGCAATATGTGTTTAATTCCGGCTTCGCTGGCAGCGTAAACTTTTAATGGTCGGCCAATTTTGTTAGCTAAGAAGTCGACCGCCTGGACATTATCTGCATCAAGCATGGCTACAACCAATTTATGTTGCATTTCACCTAAGGGAACCGCCATGTAACGTTCAGCTATGTCGCGCGGTAACAATCCTAAAACATCGGCGTCTATGGTAGCGTTGCTCAAATTTACATATGGAACTTTAGTGACTTTAGTTATTGCCCTGGTTAGAGCTTCGTCTGAAATTCCGCCTTCAGTTACTAAAACACTAAATAACGGTGTGCCTGAACTTTCTGATTTTAGCCTCAACTGCTCTAATTTTTCAGACGTCAAAATACCGTCGTCTATTAAATTCTGTTCGACTTGTTTTTGGACTGTTGAAGATAAGACGCTCATAGGCCAAAGATAACCTATTGTTGCTTATCGTTAAAAGGTCCGGAATTATTACTGTCGCCGATAGAAATATTTTTAGTAGGATCAACTGATTTGCTATTGAAGTATCTGGTATCGGGTTGTGGAAAATCAACTACTATGGGCTTGACGACCTCTACTTCTGTATTGCGGTTTTTGGGCGAACTTATAAATGCTTTCGAAATAAAGATCGAAATAACTGCACTTATAAAAA
>CAZBLI010000060.1:0-2983 GCA_964492785.1 uncultured Candidatus Saccharibacteria bacterium | reverse complement strand
AAAAAAGAAGTCAAACGCATGCGCATAGACGTTTGGAGTGGCATGCTACTGTCAAACATTGTCATGTTCTTTATTATCGCCGCCTGTGGCGCTGTTTTGTATAAAAATGGCATAACTAACATAACATCGGCTGCCCAAGCAGCTGAGGCCCTACGTCCGTTCGCCGGCAATGCCACATACTGGCTGTTTGCCATCGGCATTATTGGCACCGGCTTTTTGGCAATTCCTGTCCTGGCTGGTTCCAGTTCTTACGCGATTGCCGAAAGCCTGGGCTGGCGCGGCGGTTTAAACCGAAAACTAAAAGAAGCTTACGCTTTTTATGGCGTCATCATAATTTCAATGTTGGTCGGGCTGGGAATTAACTTCATCGGCATTGATCCTATTAAAGCTTTGATTTATTCAGCTGTCGGCAATGGTTTAGTGGCGCCAGTTATCTTATTACTGATCGTGCTGATTGGCCGCAATAAAAAGATTATGGGCAACTGGGTCAATAAAAAATATGTCACCGGTATTGGTTGGGCTGTTGTCTTAATTATGGCCCTGGCTGGCGGCGCCGCTATTTTCGCCTTGTTCTAATTATTCGTATCTAAGCGCATCGATCGGATCTTTTCGCGCGGCTTTGGCGGCTGGAGCAATTCCAAAGACAACTCCCACGACAATAGCCACTAAACAGGCCGCAAGCACAATTGGCCAAGTAATAACTGGTTGCAGGTGCGTCGTTAAGCGCAGGCCAATGACAATTAATCCTGACAATATCATTCCTAGTAATGCGCCGGCAGTAGTCAGCACGATAGCTTCCACTAAAAACTGTCCTAAGATTTGATTATTGGTGGCACCCAGGGCTTTGCGTACGCCGATTTCTCGGGTTCGCTCTGATACCGAGACTAACATAATATTCATGATGCCAATGCCGCCAACAATTAAAGAAATGGCGGCAATGCCGGCAATAAAAGCCGTTAATGTGCTCAGTACCCGATCGGTCACCAATAAGTTTTCGTCCTGCCGCAAAACCGTAAAGTCATCCTGATGGCCATGCGAAATCTGTAGCTGTTGATTTAAATCAGAAATAATTTGATTAGTTTGGTTTTGGTCAGTGGCTTGGGCCAAAACCTCAACTAACTGGGTGTTGCCGCCAGTTAAATTTTGAGCCGCGGAGTAGGGAACAAATATAGCTTTGTTAAAATCCGGGCCAAGAGTAATGGGCGAAGCCGATAGGCTGTCGAGCACCCCGGCGACAATAAAATCCTGGCCATGAATTGTTAACGTCATGCCCAAGGGCGCCCGGGTATCAAATAAATCTGCCGCAACCTGGCTGCCAATGACAACTTGCGGCAAAGTCGTATCACCATCATCAAAGAATGTTCCATAGGCAACCTTTAGCTTTAGAACATTAGACATATCAGCGCTGGTGGCAATGATTGAGCCATTAGCATATTCTTTATCGCCATTTTTTACGCTGCCGCTAATAATTCCGATTGGTACAGTTGTTTTAATGTTATCGGTGCCTTCGATAACTTTTAAATCTTTGGCTGGCAAGGAATTATTAGAAAAGACGTAACTAGTTGGCACGTTTACTTTGGTGATATGGCCTTGTTTATCTCGATTAACTAATTTACCGGCCCTAATGGTGATTACATCATTGCCGAGCTGGTTTATCTGCCCGATTAATTGGCGCTTGATGCCTTCGCCAAGTGCAACCGTACAAACCACGGAGACCACGCCAACTATAATTCCGACCATTGTTAATAAACTGCGCCATTTGGCACCGCGCAATGACGACACCGCCATTTTAAAGTTGCCCTTGAACATCATTTTTTGGTAGTCCTTGGTTTGCGTTTGGCTTTAGTTTTTTTAGTGGTACGGCGCTTTTTAGCAACTGGCTTGTCGGGCAACACATGCATCAAAGCCGAAACTCCAGCCACGTCATCATCTTCGGTTTTGCGGGGGAATAAGTACATAACCCGGCGAGCTAGTTTGGGCACTTCGCCAATCGGCGTTTTTTCGTCGTGGACAATCGAGCCATCATGCATATAAACCACCCGGCTGGCATACCTGGTCAGTTCTGGATTGTGCGTGACCATCAAAATCGTATTACCGGACTTATGAACTTCACTTAAGAGTTCCATGACGATTCGGCTGTCGTTGCTGTCCAAATTACCAGTTGGTTCGTCGGCGATTATAATGTTGGGATCGTTAATCAGGGCCCGGGCAATCGCTACTCTTTGAGCCTGGCCCCCCGATAATTGCTTGGGCATAAAGTATTCGCGGTCTTTTAAGCCAATTTGCTCTAAAATAACACCGGCTCTTTTTAATCGGCGGACTGGCGTAATATTGCGGTAGGCTAGGGGAAGAGCCACATTCTCCAGCGCATTAAGCCGCGGCAAAAGGTTATAAGACTGGAAGACAAAGCCAATTTTGTCCCGCCGAATTTTTGCCTGGCGGTTAGAGCGCAAACGGCCAACCGCTCGGCCCGACAAGTTATATTGGCCGTGAGTAGGGCGATCTAATAAGCCAATGATGTTCATTAAGGTTGACTTGCCGGAACCACTGGGACCCATCACAGCAATAAATTCACCTTGTTCAATCTCTAAATTTATCTCATCAAGGGCTACAGTTGTAGCATCGCCGAAACCGTAAAGTTTGCTGACTTCCTTAAGTGAGATTAATGACATTGAATTCCTCTTTTAAAGTTTATGAATACATCACGCTTGTGCTTAGGCGCTTGCACTGAAAAGGTGCTTTTTGCCAAAAGCAGATCACACCCTCAGTAATCTACAAAGCAAAAAACACCTTTAAATTCCAAACATAGTTTAGCTTGTTAGAGATAAGCTTTGCAAGATAATAAATGTAGTATTTTGTATAATGGTTCTATTCTTTACAATTTTTCAACGAGGAGAGGTCGCATAGTTGGTCTAGTGCGCCATCTTGGAAAGGTGGTATAGGGGCAACTCTATCGAGGGTTCGAATCCCTCCCTCTCCGCCA
>CAZBLI010000059.1:0-3010 GCA_964492785.1 uncultured Candidatus Saccharibacteria bacterium | reverse complement strand
ACCACTACGGCCGCTCTGGAAATGCTGGACATTGACGACTTAGGTTTAGACTCAGCCGACCGGCGATTGCTACTAGCGATTATTGATAATTATGATGGCGGCCCAGTTGGCGTTGAAACCTTAGCGGCTTTGTTGGCTGATGAGCGAGTTACGATTGAAGACTACTTTGAACCATACTTAATGCAGCTTGGTTTATTGGAGCGGACGCCGCGCGGCCGTAAAGTCACAGCCAAAGCCTATAAACATCTAAGTAAAAACCAGCCTTCAAAAGTCAACGATAAGCAAGCTAAACTGATATAATAGCGGCAATGAAAAAGAACATAAAAGAGTCGCCGGCTGATGCCGCGCATCGCGCTGAAGTTTGCGAACAATTAAGCCCGGTCGGTAAAAAACTATTCCAGTATATAGAGTTTGATGCCAACGAAGAACTATTATCAGAAATTAGAAAGCACCCGCTAGGCTTAGTTGGCATTGCTTTGACTGGAATATTTATCACTTTAGCAATTGTCATTAGCAGCTTTTATTTAGCGATTAGCCTGCCTAATATGAACGTCGGCGTGGCAGACGACAGCCCCATCAAAGGCTTCATTATTAGCTTTGGTTTAATCCTGGGTGTCTTGACCTTAGCGGTCACGGCCATTAGTTTGATAATTTATGCCAGAAACGTTATTTATGTGACCAGCCAAAAAATTGCCCAAGTAAATTATTTAAGTTTATTTAATCGCCAGGTTACACAGCTTGGTATTGGCAATGTCGAAGATGTAACGGTGCATCAGCGGGGAATTTTGGCACACATTTTTGGCTACGGCACGTTGCGAGTCGAAACAGCCGGCGAACTGCCCAACCCGGAATTTTCACTAGTGCCTAAACCATATCCTGAGGCCAGGATTATGGTCACCGCCCACGAAGATTACGTCGAAAAATACGGCAACTAGAGATAACTAGCTTTCGTATTTTTCTAACAAGTGGGCGCTCTAAGTAAACCAACGTATATGGATGCAGCACAAGGAAAAAGCGAGCAACGTAAGGAGCTGTACGTGCCAGTACAGTGAGTGAGTAGCGGAGCTTTTAACGCAGTGATGCGCCATAAGTCGTAACAGAGTTAACAGCTTTGCTGTTAAGCAGGTTACGACGATACGTTGGTTTACTCGGAGAAGGGGTTGTTACGAGCTTGATTAAAGAGAGTTTTGACCTGAACGCTGTTATCTTGCAGCTGCTTGATTTTATCAACGGCCGATTGGTCGATGTGGGGCGTTTTAGTGCCTTGTAATTGGCTGCTTAAATCGGCATCGGACGGTGTTTGGCCGCTCAAAATATTAATTCTAAAAATAATAAATCCATAGATAAGACCTAATATGACTATAAAAACAATAACTTGATAGCGTTTTAAAAATCTCCAGGCTTTATTGAAGAGTTCTTTGGCTTTAGGGAGTAGTTCGTTTACATTCATGGCTTTATATAGGCGTTTACAATTAATGTGAAGTTTACTTTACCTGGATCTGTGGCCAGCGGTTGTATATTTAAACTGCTGACTTGCGATGTGCGACGGTTTTGCTCTAATCTATTCAAAAATTTAACTAGATTGGAATATGCTACCGGCGAATTTGTAGCTTGAACAGTGATTGGCATGGTATAAACCCCTTTCAATCCGGGGACCGCTTGAGTTTGAGAGATCGAAGGTGTTTTAGTGGATTGTGTCGATGGAGTCGAGCCGGAAGATTTTGCCGGTGTGTTGCCTAAGGTTGATGAAGGGAAAATAATCGAAGTTATACTGACGCCAGATGCTTTGGCAATATTGACAATTTCCCTAACGGCTTCGGCTTGGTCTTTATCTTGCGGTACGATTAATTTTGCTTCACGTTCCAGTTCGGAATATTGATTGATATCTTTCAAGGCTTTGCTCAAGGCAACTTGTTTTTGGCTTAATACCTGGCTTTGCAATTTAAGGTCATATAATTTTTTGGACTGTTGTTTTAATAGCTGGTTAGCTAAGAGGACTGATCCGAATATGGCAATGCCAAATAAGCCGGTTAAGCCAATCATTAAGAAATGAAAGCGTTTGCCGTTCATTTACTGCTCCCATTATTTATAAATAAGAATGGATTGGTTTTGGCAAATTGTGCTCTGATGGTGACTGTGCAAGGATAGCGGCCGCTAATCGCACTGCCGGCATTGACCTTGCCACAGTTGATATTAATCAAATCGGCTTTATCAAAAATTTTATTGGCTGGATCTTGTAGATTTACCTGTACCTGGGTGGCTGTGCTGTAGTCAGTGGCCGCCGCGGAAATGTCAATGCCGCCTTGGATTTTGGATATGTCCAAATCAGTCAAAATAGCATTACGCGGTATTGCCGTGGCAATTTGTCTGATTAATTTAGAAAACAAAACTTCTTTTGACAATACTTGGACAACTAATTTTAAGCTGTCCGAAATTCCTTGAACCTTTTTTTGGACTTCATCAATGTGTTGAGAATTTAATTCTTCTTGGGTACGGCTTATTTGTGATTGATAGTTTCTGATGTTCTGGTTGATATAAAACAAGCCGAACATTGTTATGATGCCAACACCTGCAATACTAGCCAGGAAAATCAAAATCCAATTGCGCAGTTTGGTATTACGCCGGGCGTAGGCAATATCTTTTTGAACGGCATCCGGGATGAGATTAATCATGAAAAAATCTCCTGGGGTGTAATCAAAGCTGCGCCGGAAACTGTGGCGTAAATCGCTCTTTCAACTAAATCAGGCGCCTCGGCTTTGGCGTGGTTAAAGTGCAGCCATGGATCGGAAGTTCGGACAGGCAAGCGCAACTGGTTGGTTAAATATTCATTTAAGCCTGGCATATTGGCACCACCGCCCATGGTCACAATTTGGGCAAGCTTGCGTTCGCTGCCATAGCGTTCTTCATAGTAGCGATTAACGCGATTTACTTCTTTTTGTAACTGATCTAAAAATGGTTTTATGGCGGCAATAATTTCGGATTGTTTTTTGCTGGCATCAAGGCCGTATTT
>CAZBLI010000058.1:0-3060 GCA_964492785.1 uncultured Candidatus Saccharibacteria bacterium | reverse complement strand
ATTGATGGCTGTGGCTTTAATGTGCCTGGTTATGGTGTCGCTGCTATCACCGATGCCAATGGTTACTTTACATATGCTATTAAAGCCAACACCGGCCAAGGCTACTGTTCTAGAGTGTTCTGGACTGATTATTTACCCTCAACAAATGTGGCAGTAGCCCATAATAAGTTGGTTTTGAAAGGTGTAACATTCCCACCCAAAACAGTTAATCGTTCTGCCTATGCCAACGTCGGAAGATATGAATTTCAGATTGCCGGCTTAAATTGTTATGGTGCTGGCAGTGCCAATGGCTGTAACCCGAACGGCAGTGAGCAAAAATGGGATCTTGCCTCAGATACCGGCTTTAGCTTTGCCTTTACTGGCAGCTATACACCTCCGCCACCCACAACCACCGGTAGCTGTCCGTTGCCGGCTTCCGGTTCATTGTCTAGCGCTTCGACATATACTGGTACCGCTACAAGCGGTAAAACTATCGATGCTCGAAATTCGGTGATTGCCAGTTCGACAGGCTGGCTAGTAACGCCTAAGGGCAGTAATGTTTGTTGGCTAGGTGGTGAAATTAAAAACACTATTTCTGACTCATCGACCGGTTCACCGGAGAATGCCTGGGCCAATTATTGGCACAGGGGCGGCGGTTTTGACCTCAAGTATGCTTCTGGCTGGAAAATTGACAGCGCTAGTGTGTCGCATACCGGCGATGCCTTTAATATCTCTAGCGGCGGTAGTAACTTTGAAATCCGTAACTCACATGCTTACGACATCCGCGATGACTGTGTCCAAAACGACTATTACCTATCTGGAACAATTCACGATAACTTCTTTGAAGGCTGTTACAGTGGCATAAGTTCTAAAGCAAGCGCCAATACGTCACCCAACGGAAGCGGCCATACAATGTCGGTTACTAATAACTTAATTTGGCTAAAACCAATGTATTCAGTTTACAAAGGCGATAGCCCGGGCGTCGGCCACTTAATAAAGTGGGCCAAGCCAACATCGGGCTTAGGCACTCCAGAAAAACTAGTCTTCGAAAACAATGTTGTCCGTATCGATAAGTGCCCTTTCCAAAGTGGTAGCAGCTGTAGCGCTACTTACTTCCCGACCAATGCCGTTTACAACAATAATGCCCTGTATTGGGGCGGAAGCGGTTCGCCGCCAGCTGAATTAGTTTCACTGTTTAGTTCGGCTCACAACAGCCGCATCATCACTAAAACCCAATGGGATCAAGCCGTCAGCCTTTGGAAAGCCGCTCATCCAGGCGTTAAATAAGCAATTTACCTGACTACGATAGTACCGTGCATGGCTGAGTGAATTGTGCAGTGGTACTGGAATGAACCAGTGTTCTTAAAAGTGTAACTAAAAGATTCGCCGGGTTGGATCGGCTGGCTGTTAGGGCCTTCGCCACTATCTACCGTAACTGTGTGGGCAACCGAGTCATTGTTTGCCCAAGTGACGGTTTGGCCCTTGTTAATTGTGACTTGTGACGGTGTAAAAGCCATATTGACCATCGAAACTTTACCAGAGGCTTCTGATTGACTTGAGCTGTTAGAATTGTCACTCGATGTACTACTAGCTGGTGTTGTACCACTGGTACTGCTAGTGTTTGACGTCGGCTTGTTATCGTTTTTTGATGCTAAATAAAGAGCTGTTCCACCTACAATTATTACCAAAATTACAACTATGGTTGTTATCGTCGATTTGCGCATAACGCCTCCTAATTTATGTTCTTATTATAGAACAATTGCTGGTCATCACTGTTAGATATTTAACTTCCACTGAGCCTGTTGCCGCGGCGGAATTCGGCGGTTGAGTTGGTGTGTGGAAAGGGCTTGTTTGGTTCTGGCAAATCCAGTGCTGCGCAAAGCGGTGCCCAACCGTCGCCGATTTGCCATTCTATTAAACGTTCTTTTGGTACGTTTTTTCTCACCCTCTCGTTATGGTCGTGATAAAAATCTAGAGCCTCTTGCTTAGTCGGTTTGGTGCTGACAAAATCGCGTTTAAAAAGTTCGGCAATTAACTCTTCCCAATCATTTTGAGGCGATTCGGGGATAACTTGCAGCACGGTTTGGCTGATACTTTGCCACCAACTTTCGGGATCTCGCGTAGATAACAAAACTTTGGCGTTGGGATAAAAATCAACAATATCTTGCCAAAACATTAGGGCCGGCCAATCAGTCGTTGAGCCATAACCCTCAAAAAGTTTTGGCCAGTTTAAGGCTCGATCACCTTTAACAACTTTTAGCCAGTCACGCCGCAGCTGATTGTTGTGATGGTTTTTGCGCGAGGGCATTAATTCGCTCATGTGCAGGCAAGGTTGGCCAGTTAATTCTTCCAGGGCTAATTTGAGGGAGTAGGTGGCTGTGCGCCACATACCGGCGCCAATGACTTGCAGCTCAGGCACGGTGCAACTGCTTCCAGCGCAGGGCATCCTGCTTTTTGGCGTGCTGAGTCCAGGCATGGTTACGGGCGGTACCTTCGTTAGCGTGCTCAATGCCTAACCCTTTAATCTGCCCTAAGCGGCCGCCGGCTTGGGCAATTTTATAAAACAAATCGCCATTGCCCCACCACCACTTATATTCTTCATCAATTGTCTGCCAGCTAGCGGTTTTAACCATAAAGCACCAACCGGTTATTTCTGTCATTAACTTAGCAACGTGGCCGCTAATTTCGATGCTTTCTAAATCTTCAGCAAAACCAAACTTGGCGCGCGGATCTACGCCTACGCAATCAAAATTATTGGTTTGGAGATGATGATACATGGTGGAGATTGTACCGCCAGGCAATCGAATGTCATCATTTAAAATCGCCACGGCGTCGGCGCCACGTGATTTTGCCCAGGCCGCACCTTGGTTCCACATGGCGTATAAATTTTCATTTGGTATTGCCAGTACTTGAGTTTCAATGCCTTCCCTGACTAACTGGCTGATTAGGGCGGCGAGTTCTGGCCTTTCGCCAAGCGTTGGAATAACAGCAGCTAACTTTATGGCTGGCTCCAGTCTACGCTCAATGCACTTTTATTGCTGCCAATAAACCAGCGGGCAATTTGCCGCGGATACTTATGGC
>CAZBLI010000057.1:0-3085 GCA_964492785.1 uncultured Candidatus Saccharibacteria bacterium | reverse complement strand
ACTGGTTGGCGATAAGTTTGGCTAGGTGTGGGCACGACGTTGACATTGCCTGTGCTTGGGGTTGTCGGAGTTACAACCGCAGAATTAGTGGAAGAATTGTCATTGGAAGTTGGTGAGCTTGAATTTTCGGTAAAGTCATCATCAGTGTTTTGGCTGTGATGGCTGACAGTGTGTGTGGTGGCAGCTTGTGATTGCAATTGTTTAGGCACGAATCTGGCAAGGTCTAAAGTCATAAACACGCCAGCCGCCGCTAATAGAGAGGCCGCCGTTAGACCATATGTCCAGCGCGAAACTTTAGATTCGGGTTGCTTAAATATATTGGCCGAGATACCGGTTGGTGAGAATTCTTCAGTAATTATTTTGTCTTCAGCTACATTGTTATTTTTTAATTCGGAAGTTAATGATTTTATAAATTGTTGTGGCCCGCATAAAAAGAATGTGTATTTGCCAATATCTTTGCCGGTGTAACTCATAATAGTGCTTGAGCTGATCCGATCGTAATGAAAATTACTGGGCGGAGATTTATCCGCCTGATCCTGAGTAACAAAATAGGCAGCTTTAAAGTTGGGGTTTAATTTTTCGAGCTGAGTGATTTCAGATCGAAAGGGAATTGCCGATGAACTGCTCACGCTGTAAAGCAGAGTAATCTTGTTCGGCAGGCTAATCTCGGTGGCACGCCTGACCATGCTAATAAGCGGGGTTACGCCAATCCCGCCGGCTAGTAAAATTATATTTTGGTCATGAGACTGTTTGATAGTGAAATCACCAAAAGGACCATATAGAAATACGGTTTCATCGGGTTTTAACTGGGCAACTGCCTGGGTAAAATCACCCTTTACGCGCATTGCAAATTGAATGGCATCAGTAGAACCTGGCGAGCTAACAAAAGAAAAACACCTGACCGGTGACGGCCGGCCCTGCTTTTTAAAGCCAATGGCAGCATACTGGCCTGGATAAAACTTAATGCGGTCTCGTGCCCGTTTTGGTACAACCGTCAACAAAAGCGTGTGATCGCCAATAAGTTGAGTAGCACGAACCTTAAATAATTTCATAGCCGTGTAATTATAGCTATATAATGCTTAGTATTACCTTAAGGTTAAACTGATAGGAATATATGGTTTTTCGGGCAATATTAGAAAAAAGTTTTTATTACTTTAAATTATTAAGCTCGGCCATTTTTCTCATGAAAGCCTGATCTTTTTCAAGTGATTTATGGAAATTAGATGAATAATAGTCTTCCAAGATTGATGACCACAACTTTTCGTGATCTTTGATACTTGGGTCATCAACCAGGCTTCGCGGATAATCGTAGACTGGTTGCGGGCAAATGTAATAATCAGCACCACGAATGTCGGCATGCATAAATTGATCACTAAGAGTATCGCCGGCTTCTTCGGAAATTACTAATTCCACCACGGCTTTATCAGGGTAGCCAAGCATGATACCGGTAGCAATGTGTTGCAAATTTTCGTCGGACGTAGCTTTAAAAGAGGCTTGAGATTTTAAGTTATCAACCAATACTTTTATAAAACCTTCAGCTTTGTTCTGATGTTTTAAAGCTTCGTAAACAGCGCCTTTTAAAAGTTTTGTCGAGGCCAGTTCATAACTAAGTCCGTCGTCCAAAATTAAATCGTACCGAGCGCATTTTTCGCCCGGTCGGACTTCTTCGATGCCAGATTCAGACCACAAAACTTTGGTTTGCTGTTCGATTATTTTAATTGATTGAGCAATTTCCCGAGCCCAGTTCTCAAGTAAACCTTTTTTATCTTCATCCCAAAAAACACCATCGCAAAAGGGCCGAGCGCCGCTCAAGGTTAGTATCACATTAGGCAAAGCCCAATAAGCAAGGTATTCAGACCCTAGCTCATGTTGTAATGGCTTTAGAATTTTTATAGCCTGTTCGGCACTGGGTTTCACGGTTGAAGTATAACAAACTGGACTAGTTAATAACCCTGGTTATTCCTAAACGGCTTAAAATCTGATTGCATCCCTCGTAATATGCTCTCTATCTTATCTTTGCCCATCGAGGCTATCATATCTTCATTTAAGTAATATCCTACTAATTCATCAAAGGTTTTTTGCCCCGTTACCGTAACTGACGACGGCAACTTAAAAGTATGTGTGCCGCCTATTACTGGTCTATCTTGCAAAAGTATTCCTCTGGCATGTACGTTTTCTGCGTCTTGTTGCCAGCCCTCCAATACAAGAGCTGATCCGCTATCTTGACCACTATCAGGTGGGAGCTCAATGATATCTCCAAATAGCAGCTCATCTGTGCGCTTCACCAACGGATAAGATAATGGCTCGGGTTCAGCACTTGAAGGATTTGGTTCGTTGGAGAGAGGCGACATAATAACACATTAACATGAGATTCAAATCGTTGGTACAGCTTAGAGGACGAAGTTAGAACTAGTCTGAAACTTGCTCAGGTTTAATGACAGAGTTAATTAAAGCTACGGCACCCCTACGGGCAGCTACTGTTTCTGAGGTTGGAGGTTGTCGCATTGGCTCAACTACTTGGCTATAAAATTCTTCAAGTTTAGGCCTGAGCTCAGGCAAAGCTTTGGTTAAGCGAGCAATCTGATTAGGCTCCTCCTTGGGCAACGCGGCAAACTGTGTGATTCCAGTTAACCATCCATCATTGAAACTTGTTGCTTCACCGTCATCAAACTTTATAAGACAAGTGCCGTCACCCATCCATCCAGAAAAAGTCATTTCGCCAACTTGGCCAAATCTTGCGTGGCTGGGGTCTATGATTACTGGTGCAATTTCATTTATATTCGCCATTTATAAACCTCTTTATAGAATAATTATTACACCGTGGATATCAATTGCAAGCATAAGGAATTTGATACACCCGACAGGATGACGCTGCGCTACCATCTTCGTCGCTTACTCGGTGCAAGCACCTGCGTGAGCTCCTTGCTGTCGAACCTCGGCTACGCCGTACGGTTCTCATCAGGCCAACCAAAACAAAAACCCAAGCTTTGCTTGGGCTCTTGTTTTGGTACACCGTAGTGAAGCAAGTCAGAGACTTGATACTAGCTGATTGTAACGCAGAACTTGCATTAACGTAAGGAGTTGG
>CAZBLI010000056.1:1238-3214 GCA_964492785.1 uncultured Candidatus Saccharibacteria bacterium | reverse complement strand
TTTGATCGAAAACAAAAGTACCCATACTGTATTTGTTGCCAACACCAGTAATATTATTTATGCCCTCGGCCAAGCGCTTGGCCTGGTCCTCGGTAAAAAAATCAATCAAAGATTGGTTTAAATCTTCTTTTTTATATTTGCCAAACAGGCTGTTAGCCGCTTCGTTCATTAAGTGAATTTGCAATTTACTGTCGGTCACAATAACCGACTCTGACATGGTTGATAGAACTTCGCCCGACATCGAAGCCGGCGTGATTCTAAACAGTTTGTAGTGAGTCAGACCATAAAGCATTAAACCGGCGGTGGCGACTGTAGCAATGCCAGCCATCGGCGGAGCCTTTACGCCCAATAGCGGGAACAGCGAGTCAAAGAATAAGGCGCCAAAAATAGGTATGGCAATCGCGATCATAAAAATAGTAGCCTGTTTCTTTAGGGTTGGATTTTTGGTATTACGCTTAAACTTGGCCATTAAAATTAATGAAACAGAGGCTAATCCCAGGGCCCAGGTGAAGTCCAGTACAAAGGCTTTGCCGATCTCGTTGTTAAAACCCCAAGGGTATGATTTAGTGGCTTCGACAGTATTGATGAAAATAGCATTGCTGCTTCCAAAAAAGAAAAATAACAGGGCGCCGCTTAACAATAAAATTGGTATTGTATTGTTCAAGCGGGTGTTTGGCCGGGTAAACTGAAAGGTAAACAAAAACAAGCCAACGCCAATAAATCCAGGCGCGATACCACTTAATGAGGCCCAGTAAATAGCTGCCTGGGGAGTAGCCGACAACCGTTGCATCATTTCAAAGACACCGAAAAATGTCAGCGTATAGACAAATAATAAATACCAGGTAATCTCGTCACTTTTATAATCCTGGCGGTTTTTGTGAATATATAGCGCGAATGACAAATTGGCTAAGGCCGAAAGTAGTGATAACAAGGCAAAGGGGTTAAATCTTAAATCAAAAAGGTCAGCTCCGCCAATTTGAGATTGGGTATAAATTAAAATGCAGGTCATGGCTACGCCCCACACCCCCAGAGCTACTAACAACCATTTTATTTTCGAAGTTTTTGCTACTGCCATAAACAATCAATTTACAGATTACATTGTACACGCTTATGGTTATTTTATCTGTATAAAAGCAACAAAAAACTCCCCTGAAAATTAGGGGAGTTTTGCAAAGCTAGATTAATTTACCAGCTTTTGTTGTCACCGTTAAAATCACGGCGAGGTCGTTCTTCACGGGGACGAGCTTCGTTAACCGTAATGCTACGGCCACCAATTTCTGTTCCATTTAGAGCTTTTTCAGCTGCTTTGCCTTCATCGTCATTTTCGTATTCGACGAAGCCAAAACCTTTACTGCGGCCTGTGTCACGATCTTTAATGATGACAGCTGTAGCCACTTTACCGTGGGCAGCAAATGCGTCATTTAGTTCGTCTTCACTCATTGAGAATGGCAGACCACCGACAAATAATTTGTACATTTAAATTTCCTTGTTTACTTACGATCAGGCACGACCACTTACTATCTTTGACTTTAGAACTCGAACGACCGGACCCTGAACATTCAAACAAGGAGGTAACTTCGAACTTTCTACTGTTAAGAACAGATAAGAACCTGTTAAGGCTCATTAAAACACAAAATATTCATTACCACAACTTAATATTTAAATAAATTACAGAGAAGAAAAAAAGATTAAAGCATAAACATGTTGACAAAAAAGCAAATTCATGTATAATGATAAGTGTCATAACGACAAACAAACAATAAAAAATAAAAGGAATGCCTCACATGACTTACAAAGATTTAAGCTACGAACTATTACCAAGTAGCGATGCCAAAATCACCGAATTCGATGATTTGTTAGCTGAATAAAATTAGGCTTAAAAATGATTAAAAGTCCACAAAATTTGTGGACTTTTAACGTAAGTGCTATAATAAAGTCTCAGTATGGTATCACCTACTGAAACACTAATTCCAACC
>CAZBLI010000056.1:0-1138 GCA_964492785.1 uncultured Candidatus Saccharibacteria bacterium | reverse complement strand
TTAGGCGAGCAGTTTTATAGGCAAGACCAAACCGATGAATTACCCGTCATATTTGGTGAGTTTCATTATTCGCCGCGTGATAAAAAACAGTTTCGACGGGCGGAAGTAAAAGACATAATTAGATTAACCCAAGATATTCGTCATCAGCCTGAACGTTAGGCCTGTTAATTAAATCAATTATTAAATTAGCTAATTTTTTTGGTTGGGTAAGTGCCGGCATGTGTCCGCTTTCGATCTCTACGTAGGGGTGAATTTGCAACCATTCTTCGGCGACATATCTTTGCCACTCAGGGTTAATTACTCTGTCTTTAGTGCAGACAATATAATCTTGCGGGATTTCGCTGGGGTAGGGCCACATTTGCATGACCGGATCTTCGCAGCGCCGTCTTTGCTTCCGAAAGTTTTTAAAGGCCCATTCGACAATTCCCGGATCACATTCCTCATTAAAAAATAAAGGTAAAACCTTTTTGTTATACCTCATCATATTGTCAGCACCCTTTACTGTTTCCATGGTATCGTCATAATCAGCAAAATTTTTTTGAGGATAATTTTTATCTTTTTCTTCTGTATCCCACGGCCGGCCAATAGTTGATTGTTTGAATGAGGCTGCCACGTAAATGATTCTATCTAATCTTAGCCGGTTGTCGTCTCGCCCGGGCGGATAACGCCTGACTAATCTAGGCGCCACATTGCCGCCGCGCGAATGAGCAACTAAAACATGTGTTTCGCCAGACTCTAAACTGTCATCGACCACATCGGCATAATCTTCAAAATTCAAATCGGGGTCTTCGATAGGCAAATCTACCGCCGAAAATTTATAGCCGGCGGCTTCAAGCTCGGGTTTTAATAAATCAAAATGCCAGGCACCCTGGCCGGCACCATGAATTCCAACAACGGTAGGTTTAGCCTCTTCATAACTCGCCATAAAATTAGCTTAACGCCAGTAAATTATGCATGCAAGCGCAAGCGTCTGTCTGTTACAAAATTAACAAACCGCGACCATTTAATTTCGCACCTGTTCAACCAGGCTTAAACATGTTATATTTACCCCTGTTAATTGCGGCAGGGTAGCTCAGTTGGTTAGAGCACAGGACTCATAAGCCTGGGGTCGCGAGTTCAAATCTCGCCCCTGCTACCA
>CAZBLI010000055.1:0-3299 GCA_964492785.1 uncultured Candidatus Saccharibacteria bacterium | reverse complement strand
CCTACCTTAGAAATTACTAGCGATGAATATAACTTGTGCTATAGAAGCAGAGAGTTGAGGGTGCCCGGTTATTTATTTTTAAGTGACGGTGTGGCAGTTCACTATACGACTGAAGGGGCCTTTGAGCATCGTTCGAATCGATTTATATTCCCTGATCAAGGAGAACCAAGATATCATAGAGAACCATTTAACATTGATTGCCAGGCAATTGGTTCATGCGCCATACATGTTGTTGGAGCTGATCGACTAATACTTGATAAAAATATTACTGGTGAAATTGATTTTGTAGCTTCTGAGATAAGTGATTGTGCTGCTGAAGGCTGGCAAGGTCTACAGGAAAAAAAGATTCGAGCCTTTGATTGTTAGCGGAAGTTAGTGAAGGTTAGAGGGAAGTCGAAGTCTTGGGCGCGGAGTAATTGCATGATGGCTTGGAGTTCGTCTTTGCTGCCGCTGCTGACGCGGACTTCCTGGCCTTGGATTTGAGTTTTGGCTTTCGGGAATTTATCTCGGATTAAATTAGTTATCTTTTTGGCTTTATCCTGATCCAGGCCTTGTTTAAATGGTACTTCCTGGGATGACTTTAAATTGCTGGTTACAATTTCTGTGCTGGTGTCCAAAACTTTTTGGCTTTGGTTGCGGCTAGCTAGTTTTTTGCGAACTATATCTAGAATCGCTTCGATTTGCCAATCGCCACTACCGGTGACTTTCAAACCGGTCTTGTCGCCATTTAGCCAGTCAAGTTCAGCCGGGGTGCCCTTAAAGTCATAACGGTTCTGCATTTCACGTTGGGCCTGGTCGAAAACGTTATTCATTTCGGCCTTGTCGTAATCACTGACAATATCAAAACTAAAATGCGCCATGTAATTATTTTAACAACATTAATTTCTGGGGATCAAATCGACAGGTACTTCAGTTGGGTAGGGACCACCAAAACAAGCATGGCAAAGTAAGCTACCGACTTCTTTACCGACCGATCCAAGCATTCTTTCAATATCAAGAAAAGCCAAACTTTCAACGCCTAAATGTCTTGCTAGCGCTTCATCGGTTTTATATTTATTTGCTATCAATTCAGCGCGGGTTTTCATGTCAACACCATAAAAACAAGGATTAATGGCGCGTGGTGAAGCAACTCGTTTGTGTATTTCTCTTGCCCCAGCTCGTCTCAGCATAGCTACTGTTTGTCTACTGGTTGTGCCTCTGATAATTGAGTCTTCTACGAGCACGAAAGCGGCATCACCAGCATTGTCAGGTATTGGCAGTAATTTGTCTTCAACTCCATCATCACGCTTCTCTTGAGTTTCCTGAATAAAGGTTCGCCCGGTATGACGATTTTTAGCAATTACATCAAAATACGGTAGGCCAGCAGCGTAACTATATCCATGAGCGGCTGCCAAGCCAGACTCCGGTACGCCCGAGACAAAGTCTACTTCAACCGGTAACACACTGGCTAGGGCTTGCCCAGCCGCATGACGTGCTTTGTAAACACCTATACCTAGCATTTTGGCATCAGGACGAGAAAAGTAGATGTATTCTAGCAGGCATAGTTGTCGGGTCATAGAGTCGAATACCCGTTCTTGTCTCATGCCGTTTTCATCAATTACCATCATGTAACCAGGCGTAAATTCTTTTATGTCTTCTAAGGTCGCCTTAAGTCGGGATTGAGCTGCGCTTTCTGAGGATACAGTCCAGCTTCCATCTTCTAATTGAGCATAGCTAAATGGCTTCATACCACGTGGATCTTGAATGGCAATCAATTTATCTTTGGTCATGATTGTCATGCAGAAGGCATCGTCTTTAAATAAACTAAAAACTTCAAAAACTGCTTTTTCTATATCACCAATCTCTCTGTACGTATCGAACAATAATTGAGCTGCAAAATCGCCATCCGACGCGAATGAGTCGTAATCGTATCCAAGCTCCCCGGCCACATCGCGGGCAAATTTGAAGTTAAAATTTCCGGCAAGTGCAATATCGTATTCTTCAAATCCTTCAGCTGACTTTACGATTGGCATGGCGGCCCTAAGTAATCTTTCTTTTGGTAATTTTTTATTTTGTGAAGTAGCGTATCTTGTGTGGCTCATTGCAATGCGAGCTTTGGGCAAGATTTTTATATGGGGTTCAATTACATCTTTAACTATGCCTACATCTTTAAGGCCCGCTATCCCATACCCAGTACTTACAGTAATACCGGCCGATACCTGGCCACGATGTTGCAAGGTTCGAGCTGCTTTTAGGGCTGAATCAGCGACGTCGCTAACTTCTGGTGAATAGATAGCAAAGACACCGCACTCGGTTTGTGCTTTATCCACTTCGGGAAAATAAATATATTCCGCACCACTCGTTTCAATTATCGACTCTGGCGTATAGGCCATTAATTACCCTCTAATTAATTTCATTATAACCAACAATTCAAAAACCGCTTGTTGTTAAATTTTTTCTCTTTGAGTTTGGTATAATCTAAGCAACTATGACCTATCAAAACCAGCAGATTGCCGAGGTGGCCGAGCAATTAAAGCAAAGATTGTCTGAATTACCGGACAAGCAAAGTATTTTAAAAGCTCCAGAACTTCGCGGGCTTTATGCTCAAATCCCAAGTTTGCCGGAAGATCAAAGAGCTGGTTTTGGCAAAGAAATTAACCAGCTCAAAGCCGAGCTCGATCAACTTGCTGCTCAGCACGAAGAAGCCAGTGAAGTAATCAAACCAATTGATGTAACGGCGCCTTTTGATATTAATGTTGGCGACAAAAAGCCAAAAACTCTAAACAGTGAGCTGGGTAGCAAGCATCCTTTAATGACTGAGCTAGAAAAAGTGCTTAATATTTTTGGTCGGATGGGTTTTGCGACAGTTGAATCACGCCAAATTGATGACGACTACCACATGTTCGAAACTTTAAATTTCCCGGCTGACCACCCGGCGCGTGATGACTACGACACTTTTATGACTACTGAGGGCTTAATTGCGCCGGCCCACACCAGCACCATGCAAAATCGTGTGTTGAAGCAGTACAAAGCGAACTTAGGAAAAGGCGAACCAATCGCTGCCGTTATTCCCGGCCGTGTTTACCGTAATGAAGATTTGGATGCCCGCCACGAGCATACTTTCTACCAGCTGGAAGGTATATACGTAGATAAGGGTATTCACGCCGGCAATTTAATCGCCACTCTTAAAACATTTTTGACCGAGTATTACCAGCAGGATCTGGAAATTAAAACCCAGCCGTTTTATTTCCCATTCACCGAGCCGAGCTTTGAATTCGCCATCAGCTGCCCATTTTGCAAGAAGCAGGGCTGTGGCGTTT
>CAZBLI010000054.1:0-3303 GCA_964492785.1 uncultured Candidatus Saccharibacteria bacterium | reverse complement strand
ATAAATGATCCCGACACCGGGCCAATGTCATAAATGCCTTCATCGGCGGTAATTTGGCTGGCTTTGCGCGGTGGAATTTTAGGATAACTTTCGATGTCAGCTATAACCTGGGCATCCCAATCAACCACTCTGGTCGACAACGGCCGTTCAATTTTTTTGGCAGCAATCCCATCCTGAGGGGTATAAAAAACAAATGGCTGCTTTTTGGCTTTAGCCGACGCCAGGTTAATGATGTGCCGGGCATGCGGCACGTCTTCTGGTTCGATTAAACTTTTGCCGGTATGAATCCCGCGGGCTAATAAAAAGGTGTTGGCCATGGCACCACCAATGGCTACGAAATCGGCCAATTCGATAAACAATTTGATGAAGTCGATTTTATCCGAAATTTTAGCACCGCCGATGATAGCCGCTAAGGGCCGCTTGGGGTTTTGCATTACATCTGTGATGGTGTCGACTTCTTTTTCTAGCAGCAAGCCGGCCACGCTGGGCAAATGCTTTGTAATGGCGTCGGTTGAGGCGTGTTTGCGGTGGACCACGCCGAAGCCATCCTGCACAAATACTTCCGCTAAACTGGCCAATTGCTTGGCAAAGTCATCATCGTTTTTTTCTTCTTCCGGGTGGTAACGCAAGTTTTCTAGCAATAAAACCTGGCGCTCTTTGAGATCTCTGGCCTTGGTCTGAACTTCCGGCCCGACACATTCGGTAATAAATTCAACTCGATGATTTAAAACTTCAGCTAAGCGTTTGGCGACAGGTTTGAGGGATGTATCTTCATCGCCAGGACCTTTTGGCCGACCCAAATGCGAACAAATTATTACTTTGCAATCATGGTCGAGCAAGTATTTAACAGTCGGAGCAGATTGTTTGATGCGATAATCACCGGTAACTTTGCCATCTTCTACCGGCACATTGTAATCGGCGCGGAGCAAAACGGTTTTTCCGTTTAAGTGTATGTCCTTGATGGTTTTTTTCTTGAAAGCCACGCCCACCTCGCCATGTTTATAATATTCGAACTTTGATCGTGTCAGTCGTTCCAACTACGCCGGGGTATTGGCCCGAAGCTGTTACTACGATGTCATTCTCTTTTAATACTTTATTGTCCTTCAACCAGTTAGTCAATTTGGTAGCGGCTAATTTGTGAGCTGGCCGGACATAGCCTTTAGTCCCGTAAACGATGGCTAATTGCTGGGCAACGCGGTTCTCGTTGGTAACGGCAATGATAGGTATTTTTGAACGGCGAGAACTAATTACAATGGCCGTAGCACCGGAATGAGTTTCGGCTACAATTGCTTTTGCCTCAATGTTGGCAGCCAAACCAACCACCGCTTCCGAAATAGAAGCCTGGCGGCTACGGTCGTGATCTGACAAGTAATTTACTTCCAGCGGATTGTTTTGTTCGGTGTAGCTGATCACCCGTTTCATAACTTTTACGGCTTCAATCGGGTAGCGGCCATTGGCGGTTTCATCGCTCAACATCAAACAATCAGCCTGTAAGATTACAGCTGTTGCCACATCCGATACTTCGGCTCGGGTTGGCTCCGGGAATTCAGTCATACTGGCTAGCATTTGCGTGGCCACAATCGTTGGTTTGGCATATTTAAGGCCTAATTTAATGATGTTGCGCTGGGCAATCGGCACTTGTTCGGGAATGGTCTCGATGGCTAAATCACCGCGGGCAATCATTAAGCCATCCGACACCCGGGCAATATCGTCCAAATTATTTATGGCGGCGTTGGTCTCGATCTTGGCAATAATTTTGGAATGGCTGCCATGGCCTTTTAATAGCAAGCGTAATTTTTCGATGTCATCGGCCGTTTGGACAAAGCTCAAACACACGTAATCGATGTCCTGGCCAGCCCCAAAAATAATGTCTTTTTTATCTTTGGCGGTTATGATGTCGCCGGCTAGGTCGGTATCGGGCAAGTTGATGCCCTTTCGCTTAATCAAAATGCCGTCGTTAGCCACTAGGGCGTGAACAACCCCGCCGCTAACGCTAGTAACCGTAGTCCGGACTTTGCCGTCATAAATGTACAGACGTTCACCGCGTTTAACCTTTTTAGATAAATCATACTGGGTAGGGATAACGCCGCTGCGCTCATAATCAGCTTCAAAACCCAATCGGATTTCTTGGCCATTTTCTACATTGATAATGCCTTCGAAGTCACCCAAGCGAATCTTTGGTCCCTGCAAATCCTGGATGATAGCTACCGGTTTGCCATATTCTTTGCTGGCTTTGCGGATCCATTTAATCTGGCGTTCGCGTTCTTCGTTGGCACCGTGGCTAAAATTAAGGCGCAAGCCATTAGCGCCGGATTTAACTAATTCCAAAATAGCTTCATAGCTATCGGTGGCCGGCCCGACGGTGGCAATGATTTTCGTCCGTTTGAATTTGTTCAAAGGCACGTTTGGTACGTGGTTGGTGGAGTCCATACTTTGCTATATTTTACTTGCTTATGGTTTATTTGAGAACCGTAAAACCAAAGATTAGATTTTAGTGAATAATACTTAACGAGTCAAGTATGTTTTATAGTTAGTGCTTGCATAGTTTCACTTGACATCTTGAGGTATAATCATAATCAGTTTAATTAAAAACAGCTAAAAACAAGGATGAGTAAATGCCCAATACTAAAACTAAATCAAAGGCTAATCAGCCGGGCCGTATTAAGCGTGCGGTTAGATGGCTAAAACCAACATCACCATTAAAAGGTATGGTGCTATTCGCTTTAATTTTTGGTGTGATCGCTGGCGGATATTATGCTTACCAAAGTTTTGCGTCCGGATCTTGGTCGCTATTACCAGGACAAAATATATGGCCTAAAAACGGAAGTGTTAACGCCTCTTATGTTAGTACAGATTGTAATGGGACTAGTAAAGGCTGTATAAAAGTCTTAAAAATGCCCACTAATAGTTCCGGCGAATCTTATGTAACAATTCCTGCTTCTTACCCCAGAGCTTTTTATATATGCGTATCTTTAAGAGCTCAAGTTTCAAGTTCAACTTTTGCACCACAATTTAGCATGTATGAATCAAGTTCTGCTCCTATTAGCCAAGCCGCATATATAGCATTAGTTGTACCGCAAGATAAAACTTACCATGAACAATGTAGTGGTGAGACAATTAAGGCTGGTGACCAGACTCTGCATTTTGTATTAAATAATCCCGGAAGATCGGTTGGTAAAACATCAGATGTGTACGTAGCATATATTGCACTTCGTTGGCCATAAAATTAATAGTTAATTAGGATAAGAAAATGCCCAATACTAAAACTAAATCAAAGGCTAATCAGCCGGGCCGTATTAAGCG
>CAZBLI010000053.1:0-3410 GCA_964492785.1 uncultured Candidatus Saccharibacteria bacterium | reverse complement strand
AGCAAAAAATCTCTGATTACGGTTTGGACAGTGCAACCATCACGATTAACTCGACTAAGTCACCGACCAACCAGACCAGGTCTTTGCAAACTGAAGCTACTTCCGGCGCTTCCATCGACGAAACGGCTCTTAAAAACGAAGTTGCCGGCAAGAAGAGCGGCGATGTTAAGACTATGATTAGCCAAATGCCAAATGTCGAAGACGTAACAGTTGATTACAGCCCATTCTGGGTGACCAAAGCGCCCAAGAATCCCAACAAAATAACGATTATTGTTGAGAAACAGCAAGCCAGTAATGACAACAAACAGTAATTATTTGGCTCTTGATGTCGGCAACAAGAGAATTGGTGTCGCCTTGGCCTCGTCAGTAGCCAGGCTGCCTAATCCGCTAACTACAGTGGCCAACGATGACAATTGCCTTGAAGCCATCCAGCAGATTATCGACCAAGAATCGGTGGGTGTATTGGTAGTCGGCTTGCCCAGGAATTTATCTGGCCAGGCTACTGAGCAAACTAAAATTGCCCAGGAATTTGGCGAAAAACTATCACAGCATACCGGCTTAAAAATTCACTGGCAGGACGAAGCCCTGACTTCCAAACAAGCTGAATCAGAACTGCATAGGCGGGGACTGAGTTATAATAAAGAGCACGTTGATGCTTTGGCGGCGACCTATATTTTAAGCGACTTTTTGTCAGAGCGGCGGGAGGATTAATTGGTTAAAAAAACGACTAAGAGAAATCGTGATTGGACCCAGGCGGTAATTCTAGCCATCGCTATGATCTTAGTGATCGGCATTGGCGGCGCCATGGTCGCTCGGCACATTTATCACGAACAACTTAAACCAGTCAGCCAGGGCAAACACTCCATAACTGTTGAGATTCCGGTCGGTGCTAGCCTCAAGGAAGTGGCAGCCTTGCTTAAATCCAAGCAAATTATTAAAAGTGATTGGGCTTTTGCGCAGTACGTCCGCAACAAGCAAGCTGAAGATGATATCAAAGCCGGTACTTACGAGTTAAGCCCCAGCCAAAGCGTTTCAGAAATTGTAGCGATTATTACACAGGGCAAAGTTGCCTCCGATTTAATAACAATTTTACCAGGACAGACAATTGAGCAAATCAAAGCCAATTTTGTCAGCAATGGTTTTTCTGAAGCCGCTGTCGAAAAAGCTTTTGAACCCAGTTTATATAAAGATCACCCGGCCCTAGTCGATAAACCTGTCGGAGCAAGTTTAGAGGGTTATTTGTATCCGGAAAGTTTCCAAAAAACCAGTGAAACTACACCGCAAACGATTGTGCGCGAATCGCTCGATGAAATGCAAAAACGCTTAACGCCAGACTTGCGGGCTGCTATCGAAGCCCGCGGTTTAACGATTTATCAGGGCATAACCATGGCTTCAATTATTGAGCGAGAAGCCGACAACGCAACTGACCGAAATCAAGTTGCCCAAGTCTTTTATAGCCGGTTAAGAGCTGGTATGCGCTTACAGTCGGATGTGACGGCCTTTTATGGTGCCGAAAAAGCCGGTCAGTCACCGTCAGTCAATTACAATTCAGCTTACAATACTTATTTCCACGATGGCTTGCCACCAGGGCCAATCAGTAATGTATCGGCTGAATCACTTAACGCTGTGGCTCATCCAGCCAATACAAATTACTTGTACTTTGTAGCTGGTGATGACGGCAAAGTTTATTTCTCCAGAACCCAAGCTGAACATGACGCCTTGGTCAAGAAATATTGCCATAAATTGTGCTCCTAAACAGATTATGGCTATATTGATTTTTAGGCATCTTCATGTTAATTTAAGAGTGCAATTTATCGCCTTTTACCATGCGGTAAACAGAGGCGATAATGCGCAAATAGGAGTAGTATATTCGTAGTCTTTCTAGAGCTCTCGAAACGCCCTTCAAGGAGCAAGCCAAGCGCTCAAGCAAGAAATCAGTTAAACGATTAACCAGCCGATTACACAAACGCCGCAAGCGAGTTATCCGGTATGGTATTTTAGCTGCTAACGCCCTTTTGTTAGTTGCAGTTTTGTATTTTGTTCTCAGTAATTCCGATTCTAAACAAGCTGTTAGCTTGAATTTGTCCCAACCTCAAACAGCTGACACCATTGCCAACCCACTAGACCAAATTTCTTCGGCTGATGTGGCCGTAAATGTAGCCCGATTAGCAGCTATGCCAGAATCGGTGGCCGCCACTAATACTGCCGACTCCCTCAATAACCAGCTAGTCAGCACGACTATTAATAACTCAATTGTAGCTAAACCGGTAGTATTGAGCACGACCTTTAAATCTAAATACGACATTCAAAAATATATTACTGTTTCCGGCGATACGGTTAGTAGTTTAGCAAAAAAGTTTGGCGTGACTTCAGATACATTGCGCTGGTCAAATAATTTAACCAGCGATAGCCTGCCGGCTGGACGGACAATTTGGGTGTTACCAGGCTTAGATGGAATCGTTTATGTAGTTAAAAGTGGCGACACGGCCTCATCTTTAGCAGCTCGTTACCGGGCTAATGCCCAACAAATAATTGCTTATAACGATGCTGAAATTGGTGGTTTGAAGCCAGGTCAAAGAATTATTATACCAAGCGGCACTGTCCAGGCCGTCCAATCGGCGGGTAGCTACTTTGGCGGCTTTGCTTTCGGTACAAACGCTATTTATGGCTACAATGGTTATGACTATGGTTTTTGTACTTGGTATGTGGCCTCAAAAATTCGCGTTCCGTCCAACTGGGGTAACGCCAACACTTGGGACAACCTTGCACCTTTGAGTGGCTGGACGGTTAGTTCGGTGCCACACGTTGGCTCAATTGCCCAAACCGATGCCGGCGGCTTAGGCCACGTAGCAATTGTTGATGCAGTCTCTCCAGATGGTAAAATGATGAAATATTCTGATATGAATGGTATTGCTGGTTGGGGCGCCGTTGGTCAAAGTGACTGGGTACCGATCTCGCATTACGAACATTATATTTCTCACTAAATAGTTCGACCCCTATAAACAACTAGCGTCAACGCTGTTAATTAAGTATTCTATTAGTATGTTTGTAGACAAAGTCAAGGTGGTGGTGAAAGCCGGCGATGGCGGAAACGGCATCGTTAGTTTTCGCCATGAAAAATTTATTGATAAAGGCGGCCCCGACGGTGGCGATGGTGGTAATGGTGGCGATGTAATCCTGGTGGCCAGCCGCAATCAAAATACTTTAGCTGCTTTCCGCTATAAAAAAACCATCGAAGCTAAAGCCGGCCAAACCGGCGGCAAACGCAATCGGCATGGTAAAAGTGGTGAAGCTTTACGCGTCGATGTGCCGGTGGGAACAGTTGCGACCGATGAAGAATCAGGTGAAGTCGTGGCTGATTTATTAGAAGATGGCCAGGAAATTGTCATTGCCCATGGCGGCAAGGGCGG
>CAZBLI010000052.1:0-3489 GCA_964492785.1 uncultured Candidatus Saccharibacteria bacterium | reverse complement strand
AAAGGTGGTATAGGGGCAACTCTATCGAGGGTTCGAATCCCTCCCTCTCCGCCAGAAGTAAATGAACCAGTTTCATGCTGGGTCATTTAGTTCTTTCGAATTAGGATAGGATGAGAACCCGTCCTGCGTAGCAGAGGGTTCGGTGGAGCGAGGACGCGCGCAGATGCTTGCATCGAGCACGCCGCAGTGGAGGAGCGACCGAGCAAAGCGAGGGAAAGCGATATCCCTCCCTCTCCGCCATATGTTAATTTATTAACATTTTAAAAATTAGTTTGGGGCTACAATATAATTATGAAGATCACAAAATATGAACATGCCTGCCTGGTTTTAGAAGAGCAGGGCAAAAAGTTAATTATTGATCCGGGTGTATTTTCGATTTCACTGCCCGATGATACCGATAATGTTGTAGCTATGGTAATTACGCATGTTCATCCTGATCATTTTGACCCGGAAGCCGTCAACAATATTGCCGTTAAAAATCAGGGCCTCCAAATATATAGCACTGAAGAAGTTGCCCAAGAATTATCGGCATTAAAAGTTAATATTGTCACTGGGGGCCAAGAAGCCTCGCTAGAACCTTTTAAGTTGCAATTTTATGGCGGCATACACGCCGAAATACACAATTCGTATCCTCGCAACCAAAATGTCGGCATTCAGGTAAATGACCGCTTTTATTATCCCGGCGATTCTTTTGACAAACCAGCCGGGCAAATTAAAGTTTTGGCGCTGCCGGTGTATGCGCCGTGGATGAAATTATCCGAAGCCATGGACTTTTTAGCTGACATTAAGCCGGTCACTGCAATTCCGACGCATAATTACTTTTTATCGGATGCGGGCGAGACTTTGGTTGAAAATATTTTGGGCGGTGTGGCCGAAAAGATTAACAGCCAAATTCATTCTTTATTGCCGGGTGACTCTATCGAGGTCTAGCTGTTTAGGTTGTCTACAGTTATACTCAAAGCATGAAAATATATTCGTGGAATGTAAATGGTATACGCGCTGTTGTCAGAAAAGGCGCTATCCAGGAATTTCTGACGAAACACCAGCCAGACATTTTGTGCCTGCAAGAAACCAAAGCCGAGCAGGGGCAGGCTGAATTTGATATGCCGGGCTATGAAGAGTATTGGAACTCTTCAAAAAATAAAAAGGGCTATTCAGGCACGGCGATTTTTACCAAGCCAAAACCAGTCGCAGTAATAAATGATTTGCCTGATAAATTTATTAAAAGCAGTGGTTTGGCAGCCGATAATTACGGCGATTCCAATGGCGAAGGCCGAGTAATAGCCGCCGAATATGAGAAATTTTATGTCGTGACTGCCTATACCCCAAACGCCAAAGACGATTTGACCCGTATTCCACTCCGACAAGATTGGGACAAAGCCATCACCGCCTATTGCGCCGAGTTACAGAAGAAAAAACCAGTAATCTATTGTGGCGATATGAATGTGGCTCATACAGAAGATGACTTGGCCAATCCAAAACCAAATATTGGTAAAAAAGGTTTTACTGCCGAAGAGCGCACTGGTTTTGACAACTGGTTAAAAGCCGGCTTTATTGATACATTTCGTATCTTCACCAAAGGCAATGGCCATTACACCTGGTGGAGCCATTTCGCTAACGCCAGAGCCAGAAACGTTGGCTGGCGGATTGACTACTTTTTAGTCTCCGACAAAATCAAGCCTAAGGTTAAGGCTGCCGGCATTCATGCCGATATGATGGGCTCCGACCATTGCCCAATCAGCATCGATATAGATATTTAAGATGGACTCCTACTGGCACAAACAAAATCCTGATAAAGCGTTATTTTCCGATTTGCTCTGGAGCCGGCCAGAATCCAAACATACTGCCGGCAAACTTTTAATCATTGGCGGCAATGTCCATAGTTTTTCAGCTGTCGGCCAAGCTTATCAAGCTGCCATAACAGCAGGTGTCGGCTCCATCCGGATTATTTTGCCGGATACTTTGCAAAAAACAGTCAGTAAGCTTTTGCCCGATGCTGATTTTGCACCCAGCACACCCAGCGGAAGTTTTGGCAAGTTGGCCTTGGCACAGTTTATAGATAATGCCGGTTGGGCAGATACAGTCTTGCTGGCGGGTGATTTTGGACGTAATAGCGAAACATCTGTGGTACTGGAAAATTTTGTCAAAAAATATCGCGGCCAGTTAGTATTCACAAAAGACTCGGTTGATTACTTTAGCTATTTGCCCCTTGCCGTGGCTACTAGACAGAACACTTGCTTAATAGTAACCATGGCCCAGTTACAGCAAATTGCTATCAATTTAAAAAGCCCGCTGGTCTTTACATTTAACTTAGACTTGCTGCAGCTGGTCGAAAGGTTACACCAATTCACCAAAGACAATTCGTTAAGTTTAATTCTCAAGCATTTAGATACGCTATTTGTCGCCGTTAACGGGCAAGTCAGTACCACTCCAACCAATCTAAAAGACGAGGAAAGTTGGCGCATTGGTATAGCTGCTCAAGCTGCCGTCTGGTGGCTGCAAAACCCCTCCAAACCCTTTGAAGCTTTCACAACTTCATTAATTCCAAACAAATCAGTTTTGAGTTAGTATTTAACTATGGAGACAGAAGATTGGGTTTTCGGTTTAGGCGAAGACATTGATAGAGATGAATTTAATGCTGAACAAGTTACCCCGAAGGCTCAACACCTTCAGTTACGGGGCCGAACCCTGTTCCCACAGGCAGCCGTAAAGAATCATCCGAAATTTATGCTTACGGCGGTCAGGCAGGATATAAAGTTGCGCCATGGTTAGTTGAAGCTCAACAACACGCTAAAGACAAAGCAAATGCCGCTCATAAAGCACAGAAAAAACACAGACAAAAGAAATAAATTGTTTTGGTGGGCGGGGAGGGACTATCGCACACAAGCTTCGCTTGCACTCTTCCACTGCGGCGTGCTCGCTGCCAGCAGCTGCGCCGTCCTCGTTCCACGAACCCTCACCCTTCGGGTAGAGGCTTCAAGACTTCACTTCCACCAAAACAAAAAGACTCCTAAAGGAGTCATTGTGTTTTGGTGGGCGGGGAGGGACTTGAACCCTCATGATATTGCTACCACTGGATTTTGAGTCCAGCGCGTCTACCAATTCCGCCACCCGCCCGGGGCAGCAGTCCATCTACTTTTACAGATAGAAGAACAGGGGAAATTATACTATACTTAGGGGCGTCACCCAAAAGCTTATGGATATTAATAGCCAACCTAAAAATTCAGACGATAACGACGAAAAAGCCAATGCCAAACAGGCAGCCGATTTAATACGCCAAAAGTTAGACCAACTTTACTCACACGAACCCAGCGCTGAAGCTGAAGTTAACGATATATCAGAGCAGGGCAAGGCTGTTTCCAAGCACCAGCAATACATGGTTGAGCTAAGTAGCTCTGGCAAAACAGTCGCCCAAATCCAAACTTCCTGGCACGAATATTACCAATCACTATCTGATGAAGAAAAGATGGAAGTTTGGGACGAGTTTTA
>CAZBLI010000051.1:0-3497 GCA_964492785.1 uncultured Candidatus Saccharibacteria bacterium | reverse complement strand
TCGGTGGTTACGCGCAATATTTCTTCTATCGAAGTCTGGCCGCGCAGTTGTTTAATGAAACCGTCAATTTGCATGGTTACCATGCCTTCTTTAATGGCTTCTTGCTGAATATCTTCACTGGTCGAATTACCGACTATTAATTTTTGAATTCCTGGCGAACTCTCCAGCACTTCATAAATGCCAATTCGGCCCTTGTATCCAGTGTGGCCGCAACTTTCACAGCCATTGTCATGAACTTTCCAGAGCCGCAAGACTTTTGATTCATCGGTGCTGAGTTCAGCCGTTGAGCGGTTATTTATTTTGGATGTATTGGTTTTGCCAATGCCGGCTTCCAGGGCTTGTTTTTCAAGCTCATGAATTGTTTTGATGACTTCCGGCTGGTTAATACTGAAGTGATCAGCTAATTGTTTGAGCACCGCCTCGTCCGGCTCATAATCTTCGCGGCAATCGACGCATAAACGTCGGACTAACCTTTGGCCGATAATAGCCCGGGCGGTACTGGCAATCAAAAAGGCTTCGATACCCATATCCAGCAGTCGGGGCAGACAAGTTGAAGCATTGTTGGTGTGCAGCGTAGAGAAGACCAAGTGTCCTGTTAAGGCGGCCTGGACGCCCAAGTTGGCTGTTTCGCCGTCACGAATCTCACCGACCATAATCACATTGGGATCCTGCCGCAGCAAAGCTCGCAAGCCGTTGACGAAGGTCATGCCGGCCACCGGATTAACCTGGGTTTGGTTAGTGCCAGGTACACGGTACTCAACCGGATCTTCAACAGTTGAAATATTAACTTTCGGGCTATTTAACATACTCAAAACACTAAATAGGGTAGTTGACTTGCCCGAACCGGTTGGCCCGGTGACTAGAATCATGCCGTGGGGTTGGACAATAGCCTTGTTGATTTTGTCGAGAGCGGCGCCCCAAAAACCTAATTCTTCCAACGTGGCGGCCTTGGCCGATTCGTTCAAAATACGCATGACGACTTTTTCGCCGTCGACAATCGGCAGCGTCGAGACACGCAGGGCATAAAGCTGGCCGCTAACCTGGACCTTAAAACGGCCATCCTGCGGTGCCCGGTGTTCGTCAATCTTTAGATTAGCTAAAATTTTAATCCTGGATACCAATGAACCCAATACTTTTTTGGGCAGTTTGTTAGCCTCCCGCAAAACGCCATCCACCCGGTAACGCACCGAAATGTAATCTTCGCGCGGTTCGATGTGAATGTCACTGGCGCCGGCATTTACGGCGTATTCAATCAGCAAATTAACGGTCTGAGCAATTGGTGAATCTTCAGCCAGATCTTTTTCATCGACTGGCTGTTCTTCTTCCTCAACCTGGTCTTCCGGTGAGATGACTTTGGTCAGCTCGCTGCCAATATTGCCGCGGTATTGGTCGAGAGCCTGCTGAATGTTGGCTTTGGTGGCAACGTGGACTTTCAAATCGGTGCCCAATTGCTTTTGCAAGAAGTTAATTGCCTGGATATCGTCCGGATCTTCCATGGCTAATTGCTTGACGCCATTCTCGTCTACCCCGAACAACACGGCGTTGTATTGGCGGGCGACACGTTCCGGGATTAGCCTAAGCAGATCGCGTTTAATTTCGTGAGAGTTAAGTTCTACGAAGGGGATATCAATTTCTTCGGCATAGATTTTGGTCAATTCACTCTCGGTAACGAAATTGTTTTTTATAGCCAAATCCTGGATTGGCTTTTTGTCGGCAATAGCCTGCTCATGCAGGGCATTGAGCTGCTCATCGTTGATTTTGCCGCTGGATTTCAGCAATTTTACCGCCAGGGAATCGGATATACGCATTAGCAAACTCTCTTGGGTTGTGTTTTTTCGGTGCCCATACTACTTACGCTTTATTATATAAGAAAGTTACTTTAGTAGCACTGACATTTTTGAAACAACCAGCTTAAGCTTAACATGTTAAGTAAAAGCGCTTTACCGGCTTGGTCCATAAGATTATAATGGTAGTTAACGACTGACCAAATGTGAGATATTGCAAGCGAAAGGGGTATGTATGGCGGATAAAAATTCTGCAACCGAGGGTAAAAATAAAGCGTTAGGTTTAGCTCTAGAAACTATCGAAAAACAATACGGCAAAGGCTCAATTATGAAATTGGGTGAAGCCCACAAAGTTAATGTCGAGACAATTCCGACCGGCAGCTTGTCGCTGGATATTGCGCTCGGTGGCGGCATTCCCAAAGGCCGGGTGATCGAGATTTATGGGCCGGAAAGTTCCGGTAAAACTACTTTAACGCTGCACGCCATTGCCGAAGTCCAGCGAGCCGGCGGCACCGCCGCTTTCATTGACGCTGAGCACGCCCTCGATCCGGCTTATGCCAAGCGCATTGGCGTAGATGTCGAGAATCTTTTGTTATCCCAGCCGGATAACGGTGAGCAAGCCTTGGAAATTACCGAAACCTTAGTCCGCTCCAACGCGGTTGATTTGATTGTGGTCGACTCGGTGGCAGCATTAGTCCCCCGAGCCGAAATTGAAGGCGACATGGGTGACAGCCACATGGGTTTGCAGGCCCGTTTGATGAGCCAGGCTTTGCGAAAGCTAACCGGTGTCATCAGCCGTTCCAAAGCTACCGTAATTTTCATCAATCAGATCCGTATGAAGATTGGCGTGATGTTTGGCAATCCGGAAACCACCACTGGTGGTAACGCCCTGAAGTTCTATGCTTCAGTCCGCATGGATATCCGCCGCATCGCCCAAATCAAACAAGGCGATGAAGTGATTGGCAACCGTACCCGCGTAAAGGTGGTCAAAAACAAGATTGCACCGCCCTTTCGCGAAGCCGAGTTCGACATCATGTACAACCAGGGTATTTCACGTTCCGGTGACGTACTGGACTTAGCCACAGCTCGCGGAATTGTTGAAAAATCCGGTGCCTGGTTCAATTACAAAGAAGACAAAATCGGCCAGGGCCGCGAAGCCGCCAAGAAGTATTTGGTTGAGCATCCTAAAGTCATGGATGACCTCGCCAAACAAGTCATCGCCGCCGCCGACAAGGAAGAATAAATGTACAAAGGCAAAAGATTAATCACGCCTGAAACTTCCAGACTTTCCAGATCTAATAGCGATTCGGCAGACAAAGCTTCCCGCCAAGTTGTTGGATTTGTAATAGGGGGCGGAGAGGATTTTAGACTAGCTTATTCGGAAACTTATATTGTCCCAACCTGGAAAGCTGAAATTGATAGGCCCTTAGTTAAAACGGATTTACCTCACGAAATTGCTGCAATACAAGAACAAGACTTTGCGCGAATTAGTGAATTGAAATCCATATCGTGACTCTAATTGTTTAGTAATAAATGAAAATCACGGATATAAAGCAGCAGGTTAAGCGCCGTGATCGCTTCGCTGTTTATATTGATGGCAAATATGCCATGAGTTTTGGGCAGGCTGAGATTATGAAGCTTGGTCTGCACATTGGCGACGAATTTACCAAGTCGGAACTAGCCGACCTCAAGAAGAGGGCAGGGGAATACAAG
>CAZBLI010000050.1:0-3508 GCA_964492785.1 uncultured Candidatus Saccharibacteria bacterium | reverse complement strand
AAATTTAGATCGTTTCTGCGATTTGATTCACTCTAAACAGTGCCTCTTCGCCCCATCAACATGTTTACGATAAAGACGATCAAAGCCACAACTAACAGTATGTTAATTAAGCTGCCGCCGACACCGCCGATCAAGCCTAAAAGCCATAAGACAACTAACACTCCTGCGATTACTAACAACATGTTAACCTCCTATAATTAACAATACTTATTATTAATTAAATGTCTTTTTTACTCTATTAGCGATCTCACATTAACAATCGTGTTATAAATCACAAATTATGTGTGAGTAATATTACAGAACCACTTAAGCTAATGATTTTAAATGTAACTATGCTTGGTGGAGTTAGCCCGAATCAATTTTAGGCGTCAAGCATAAAACCCCACTTTTTTATCGGCAAAGTGGGGTTTTTCTTTATCAAATTATTTTTTGTTTTTTATGCGGTTTGCCGCTTGAGCTTTTTTAAGATTTTGACTACGAGATTTTTGCTGAGCTTGAGTTGGTTTGTCGCCAGCAGCGATGTTGCGCCGATCTTTAGCCCTATATATATCACCTTCTACATGAATTGGTTGGCTGCCTAAATTGTCGAATAATTCTTGAGCGGCTTCACTGTCGGGAATTAATTTATTACCTTCGGCATGGGCATCCTTTTTTTGGACTAACCAAGCCTGGGTAGCCCAACTGCCGCTTGGCCGTTTGCCCGATAATCGTTGTAATCCGCCTACGCGGCCAACATCTTGAGTTCTAAATTCAGTAAATTTATCTTTAGGCCGGACGACTACCCGAAAATATTCGCCAGTGCCTTTTGCGCCCGGCGCTGCCCGCTTACTTCCACCCTTTTGGGATGGTTTTTTATGTGATGACATGTGTCCCCATTCGTTTTGAGACTTAGTATAAGAAGCCTTGGTCTGGCTTCGGCGAAAAGTTGATTCCATTTGACCTCCCTAAATATCCAGCCCTTAATAATAAATTGTTTTATTTTTGATTGCCGTAAATTATCTTACATTTTTCTTCAGAACCAAATCTAACTGATTAGTTTATACTTAACAGTAGTGAAACGATTAACCCGGCGGTCTATTGAACTAACTTTGCTGCTAATCAGAGTGGGTATTGTGCTGTTATTAATAATTGTCGGCTGGACAGTTTACAAGCTTTTATTTGATAGCATAATCCGAGGCAATTACATTATTTTTAGCGCTATTGGCATATGGGTCATTACCGCCTATTTAGTTTTACCACGCCTACACCGGCTTTTAACAAAACTTTATGTGCCGGATTATTTTGTCGGCAGGGTTAGAACCAGTGATGGACTACTGGCAGATCCTGTCAATTTAGCAGTCCTAAATAGTAATGAAGCCACTCTCAAAAAGGCTATGGCCGATGCCGGCTGGATTGAAGCTGAGCAATTAAATTTGCGTTCAGCCTTAAAAATTATCCGAGCAACTTTATTAAAGCGCAGTTATCCTGCCGCGCCAGTTAGCCCCTTGTACTTATTTGGCAATAAGCAAAGTTTAGCTTTTCAAAAACAAGAAAATAACAATCCGCGCTCACGGCATCATGTTCGTTTTTGGCGAGTACCTAAGGGCTGGTATTTGCCGGGCGGTCACGAAGCCGATTATATTGGCGCCGCAACACATGATGTAAAAGTTGGGATTTCTTTATTCACTTTTCAATTCACCCACAAGATCGAAAAAGATGTTGATTTAGAAAGAGATTTTGTAGTTAATAGTGTTTTAAATTCTAATGGCAAAGCTCAGTTAGAAAAAGTGCCGCATTTTATGACTGCTTATCGCCATCACAATGGTGGTGGTGACAGTATTCAAACTGACGGCGCCCTATATTTTTTACGCCTAAACTAGGCCTTCTGTTACATAGCTAACAGCTATAATCATATTTATTTACTATGCTTGGTGTGCAATTTAATTAGGAGGCATTATGGCAGATATGAAGAAAAAAGCCCGCCAATTGAATAACAAAGCTCACGAGATGAAGGGCCGCGCCAAGCAAAAAATCGAAGACATGAAAGACTAATTTCGAATTTTTTTCGAAAATTAGCCAATACCCTCAACACCCCGCACTAGTTGAGGGTATTGCTATTATTAAGTTTTAAAGTAAACCTAATTTAGCTGAGCAAGCCGGCCAGGCACCCCAGCCAGATCTAGCTTGGACAATTTGGGCCCGGTGAATTTGTTCTGCCCGGCTGGCCTGGTTTGGATAGCCGCTTCCGCCAGCACCTCGCCAAGTACCTAAGGTAAACTGTAAGCCACCGTAATAGCCGTTGCCGGTGTTTATACTCCAGTTGCCACCTGATTCACATTGCGCTAACCGATCCCAAACGCTACCGCTGGCCGGAGCGGAATAATGTGGTGTAACTTTTGGCGCATAGTAAGTTGTCTGAGGTTGGCTAGTTTGATTAGTCTCAACCTTAGTTACATGGCCAGTATCACGATCTATTAATTTTTCATTAGGATCTGGAACACGCAGTTTTTGGCCTGGATAAATTAAATTCGGATCTTTAACTTTAGGATTAGCCGCAAACATACGTGGGTAAGTAGTTTTGTTTGCCCGGGCGATTTTAGCTAAGTAATCACCTGGCTTAACTGTTACTATCTTAGATGTCGGTTTTTTTGCTGGGTTTTTATCGGCTTTTACCGTAATTACCACTGGTTTTTGTTGTTGAATATTTGCAGTAACCGACGGTTTGTGGGCACTACCAAAGAATACAGCTGGCACAACGGCCGCTGCTACTATTGCGTCAAAACGCATTTGTAACCTCCCTTAAACCCCAAATTTACTCAAACTCATCCACCCGACGAGTTATTAATTTCTAAATTTTGCTGAGTAATCTAGGTTAAATTGTGCCCGTATAGTAAGTTTTTGAAGGCACAAGTTTACATGTTAGCAAACTGTGCGCTTATGTCAAATTAACAGAGGTAATATAGAATTGTAAAAATTACCCACTGGACTTGCTTTTAGGTTTGGGCGGTGCTGTGGCTATACTTATTTTTTGATATTTTGCTCTCGTTTGAGCATAGCCTCCAGGGCTTTGTCACTCAAGTCTTCGGCATCTAAAATATCTTGGTCAGTCATATTTAATTTTTTGATGATGGCATCGAGTTTAATATTCATAGCCAGGTTATCGCGGTTCTGGGTGTTTTGAATAATAAACACCATTAAAAAAGTAATGATGGTGGTACCGGAATTAATTATTAGCTGCCAAGTCGTCGAAAAATGATGAATCGGGCCGCTAATTGCCCAAATAATAATTAGTAGAATTGCGACCACGAATACCCAGGGCCGACCTAGAGCAATCGATACCCGACTGGTGAATCGAGTAAAAAATCCCGGCTTATTCTTCGCTTGCGACATGTGACGCCTTACGATCTTTTATAACGTAAGCAATTATTAAAGTAATTGGCCAAAAGAACAGGCTTAATATAAAGAAGGCTATCCAGCTATAACCCTTATTACTAGCTACCCGAGCTGGCCAGGTAGCAATAATAATCCA
>CAZBLI010000049.1:0-3679 GCA_964492785.1 uncultured Candidatus Saccharibacteria bacterium | reverse complement strand
GCCCTGGTATTTGATAGTTATTATGATGATTACCGCGGTGTAATTTTGTATGTACGAGTAGTAGACGGCCAAATTGGCAAGAATGATTCAATCAAAATGATGGCCACCGACGCCGATGGTATTGCCCTTGAAGTCGGCGCATTAAAACCAGAAATGACGCCCGCTCAGGAACTCAAGACAGGCGAAATTGGCTACATCGTAACTAATTTTAAGAGTACCCGCGAAGCCAAAGTTGGTGATACGGTAACTTTGGCCAGCCATCAGGCTAGTGAACCCCTGCCCGGCTACAAAGACGTCCAACCATTTGTTTATGCCGGCTTCTTTCCGGAGAGCAATGAATATTACCAGGAACTCAAAGACGCCATCGAAAAATTAAGTCTAAGCGACTCGGCTTTGCAATTCACGCCGGAAAATTCACCAGTATTGGGCTTTGGCGTACGGGTTGGCTTCCTTGGCTTACTGCACATGGACATTGTCCGCGAGCGGCTGGAGAGGGAATACAACTTATCTTTAGTAGTTACAAATCCCTCGACCGATTATCAGGTTAGTCTGCTCAATGGCGAAGAATTAGATATTAAAAGTGCAGCAGATTTGCCAGACCCAACCGGCATTAAAGAAATTCGTGAACCATGGATTAAAGGTGAAATTGTTTGCCCCAAAGATTACGTTGGCCCGGTTATCCAGTTAATTTCCAGCAAACGCGGACTACAAAAGAACTTAAGTTATGTTGATGCCCAATTAGCAGTGGTGACTTTTGAAGCCCCTCTGGCTAACCTACTAACCGATTTTTACGACCAGCTCAAAAGCCTAACTTCCGGCTACGGATCATTCAATTACGAACTGGACGATTATCGGGCCGAAAATTTAGTTAAAGTTGATTTTTATGTCGCTGGTGAGCGAGTTGATGCGCTCAGCATTATGGTGCATCGCAGCGAATCAAACAGAATCGGCCGGGAAGTCGTCGAGAAATTGAAGGAAGTCATCCCGCGCCAAAACTTCCAGGTCAGTTTGCAAGCCGGCATTGGCGGCAAGTTTATTGCCCGCGAGGACATCAGCGCTTACCGCAAAGACGTCACGACTGGTTTATATGGCGGTGATGTATCACGAAAAAAGAAAGTTCTAGCCAAACAGGCCAAAGGCAAAAAACGCCTCAAGCGATTCGGTAAAGTCGACATTCCAGCCGAAGCCTTCACCGTTATGCTCAAGCGTGATTAAATTAAGCCATGACTTTAGACGAATTATTGAAAACTGAGCGGGAAATTTGGGGCAATGATAAGCAAGCCCTTGAGCACATAGTTATATGCATGGGTAAGAACTACGGTGATTTAAGCGCTCAAGCCAGATCGAAAATTGAAAAAGGCAAAACTGATGACCAAGAGATCAAAAAAGAGTTAGGCAATATGATTGCTTCAACTGTTCGCTGGATTGATGATTTAGGATTTGATTTAAACGAATGTATCAATTTAGCGCTTGAGAGCCAAAGAAAATACAAAATATCTTAATGCCAGGTAGCCAGCAGGGCGCCGTTAATTAGCAGTACTACCAAGAAATAGCCAGTGTTGATAGCCCATAATTTTTTGCGGCCACCGGCAAAGACTGTATTTACACCTTGAGTTACAGCTACAAAGGCTACCCAAAGTAAGAATCCCAGCCAGGCACCATTGGCGACTGTAGATACGCCAACCCAGCCGACTACAAAAGCTAAAATAATATTTTGAATTAAAGCAGCCACAGTTGTAATCACATAACTAGTGCTTCCATCACCCATTTCGTTCATTTTTCGGCCAGTTAATTTTGACCACTCGTGTGCAAATAGTGCTGGCGAATACCAGATATATCCGACCACCATATTAATTACTGTCGCTACGATGATAGCGATCCAGTTTAAATCTACGTTTGGCATTTTGTTCTCCTAATTTATACCTTTGGTATACGCCAGTAACCAGATATTTTCAAGAAGTTTTTAAGCTTTTCTAGTGGTAAATTCAAATAGTTTGTCGACAATTTGCTCGGTGATTAAATCAGGAGCCTGATTGCCGTCGAGTTCAAACATCAACCCTTTTTGTTTATAAAATTCCAGCACCGGAAAAGTTTTGTTCCAAAATTCTTCAAAGCGGGTGGTCAGGGCTTCGCTATCATCATCCGGTCGTTTGCCTCTGTCGGCTAATTGTTTAGCTTTTTCTAATCGTTCGCGGGCAGTTTTTTCACCTATTTTTATAAATACAACAGCTTTGATAGGATGGCCCGAATCGTCTGTCGCTTTAATAATCGATTGCTCTTCGCCCTGCCAACGGCCAACCGAACTCAAAATCATCGGCTTATTTTTAAAGATTTCTTGTGATAAATAAGGCGTAATAATTTTTATAAATTCGTCGGTTGGCGCCAAAAAACCTTGAGAAATGGTGTTTTTAGCTTCGGCAGAAACTGTAGCGTGGTTGCGCAACACGTCGCCGCTGCTAATAAATAAAGCCGAAAACAAGTCGGCTAACTTTTTGCCCTGGGTATCTTTGCCGGCAAAGGGCACGCCAAAAATGTTAATTGATCCTGTCCCCAGCCATTCCTTGATAACTTTGACCTTTTCGGAATCTATTGCCATATATTGATTATATAGTCTTACCGCTAAACTCCTAATTTTCTGCCAGATGAATTGAGTTAATTAACAGATTACACTATCATAGGATTAAGCTTAAACGTTAACTTATGCCTAAAAAACGAAAAATTATTTCTAAACGATTAAACAAATTTAGCGTATTAGTTTTTGTAATCTTGTTTGGCGGCATTGCCTCAATCCTAATTTTTAAATCACTTGCGGCTAATTCATCGGCGAATTTGGAGGCCGAAAACGGTACAATTACTAGCCCGGCTCAAAAAATTACTGATGCTGCTGCTTCGGGCGGCTCGGCCATTCAGTTTAAATCTGCCAGCAACGGCCCACCCATTGCTGGTAATTGGAATCAGGTTTTCAGTGATGAGTTTAATGACACAAGCGTTGATACAACCAAATGGAATATTCAAAATAACTCCAACTATGGATCGGGCAATAACGAAGACGAGTGTTATTTAACGGGCAATTCAACTGAAAGTAACGGCGCTCTGCATTTAACTGCCATCGACCGGCGGTCAAACCCTGTGACATGTGGCAGTAATACCAACCCAGACGGCGGCAACTCTAAATATTACTTTACGTCCGGCATGATAACCACCGGTTCAAAGCAGGGCACTCAAAAGTTTGCCATCACTCAAAGTGACCCCAATGTTTTTAAGCCAGTTTATTTAGAAGCATCAATCAAAAGCCCAAAGGGCAATCCGTTTTGGGGAGCTTTTTGGTTAGTTGGCGGCGATGGAGCCCCCAGCTGGCCGAGTTACGGTGAGATAGACATTTTAGAATCTTATGGCTGGTTCCCGGATAGCGTAACCGGCACCTTCCACTATTCATGTACTTCTGGCACGACTAAGTGTAGTGGCGGTTATGCCAACACTACCCGTGCCAACATCTTTAATTTGGTGACCGGCGATTCGGACTACAACGAGGGCACAGTCCAAACCCTGGCAAATTTGAACACCTATAATGGTCCAACTACCTCGCAGTTTGTCCGCTTAGGCATGTATATCGAATCCAGCCGCATAACCTGGTACGTTAACGGTATTAAAGTCCGGTCCTTTGATGGCCAAAAATTAC
>CAZBLI010000048.1:0-3876 GCA_964492785.1 uncultured Candidatus Saccharibacteria bacterium | reverse complement strand
AATCATTATTCTTCAAGGCATTGCTGACCATAAATAGCATAGCCCGCAGCGTGTCACCGTGCTGGCCAATTAGAAAACCGTTTAAGTGAGTTGAGGGCACATGTAGTTCAATCACTGCATCGTCGCTGTTTGTGGCATAAACATCGGTGTTTAGGCCGAAAAACGACAGCATGTCTTCTAGATATTTTTTGGCATATAAAATGGATTCTTCCATTTAGCGCTTCCTCTTCTTTTTAGATTTAGAAACACCCTTTTTAGCTTTTTTGGTTTTAGATTTTGGTGGAATAACTTCGCCTTCGATAACTTGTTTGCCGTCAGCGCCAATCGATTTGTTATCGGCAATGGCTTCCATTTCTTGCTCATCTTTGCCCAAAATTCGGCTCTGCTGAATTAAGGCTACGATACCGCTCGTCAGCCAGTAGAGCGACAGGGCCGAGGCAATATTAACGGTAATAATAAATATCATGAAAGGTAGGAAGTAGCGGGTGCTACGGCCGACAGCGGCGTTGACTTCGCCTTGCTCGGCTTCATTGCCCTTGCCGGCGTCTTTCAAAATAGAGCGCAGACTGCGGCTGTCTTTGCTATCCGGCAGCAACTGTTTGCTCTGGTAGTACTGGACAATTGCGCTAGCCGCTACAATGAACATGGCTGGCCAGTAAATACCACCACCGCCTTTTGGCAGAGCGGCTTTGGTCAGGTCAATAAAGCCAAACAGTGTGGCGTCAAATTGGCCGATGTTGTGCGACAGGCTTTCAATCCAAGGCAAATGGTGCATAAATGGATACGAAAAAGTAATAATGGTGTGTGGATCAACTACCACCCGGCGCAAACCGCTGTATAGGCCAATAAAGATTGGTATCTGCAACAAAACCAGGCCGATGCTGCCAAACGGGCTGATTTCTTTTTCTTTATACAGCTCCATCAGCATCATTGATTCTTTTTGGCGATTGCCTTTAGCGGCTTTTTTAATCTTCTTGATTTCCGGTTGCAGCTCGCGCATGGCTTTGGCCTGGTGCAATTGTTTTTTAACCAATGGCCACATCAAAAGACGAACTAAGATTGTGAATAAAATAATCGCCACGCCAAAGTTGTGGCCGGGCAATATCGCGTATATAAGTACCAGTAAATTGAAAATTGGTTGAACTATCAGGGTAGTAAACATGCCTCAAAAAACTCCTATTTATCTATCATACCGTGTAAGCCAGCTTGCGACCAGAGGCAGATTGCCGGCTAATCCTAACATTTTTAGCTGTTGGCGTCCACAACCCCAGCTTTAGCCATTAACTCTTTAATTTGTTTGTTTAATTCGGCACTGCTTAGGTCAATAAAACCGGCACTAAAAATTTGAATGATTAGATCGTAGGGTTGGTTAATTTGCGGCTCCAACTGTCGCACCACTTCAAAGACGCGGCGGCGCAAGCGGTTGCGCTTAACGGCCGACTTCTCAACTTTTTTAGATACAATCACCGCGCAGCGATAGGTTTGGCGGCGGGTATTTAAAAAGTAGCGCAGGCTTATTTGCTGGCTGCGCACCACCTGCCCTTGTTTATAAGTAATCCGCAGGCTGTTCAAACCGTGATAACGGTGTTTTCTGGATAGCATATATCTATTATAGCCTAAGGTGTTGTCAGAAGCGCTTTCCTCTGTTAGAATGACAGTCTATGCCGAAACGAACTTATCAACCAAAAAAGCGACAGCGTTCACGCGTCCATGGTTTTATGCAACGAATGTCGACCAAGAATGGCCGCCGGGTTTTAAAAAACCGCCGTGCTAAGGGTCGCGCCAAGCTCAGCGCTTAATTGAGTGCTTTTGACATCGTTTATCCCGTCAAAATTAAAAAGTTTTCCACGCCTCTTTAGCTCGTATCCACAGATTAACAGATAGAGCTTTTGCATGTGCATAACTTGCCCTCTGTTCGTGCAATTTTACTAGCCGCTATATTTTATCTCCTTAAAACTTGTGGAAAAGTCCTGACTTTCGGTATATTATTTAGTGACAAACTAAACCGGGGTAAGAGTGAACGACGGATTGTGGCAAGCAGTGCTGGGTGAAATTGAGCTATCTGTATCGAGAGCCAGTTATATGACGTGGTTCAAAAACACCAGTTTGCTGCGCAACAAAGATGGTGTGTTGGTAATTGGTGTGCCTAATGTCTTTATAAAGCAGCAGCTTGAGCAGAAATTTAACGATCTTATAACCGAAACTCTTAAAAAGAATGGTGTCACGCCGGACCGGATTGAGTATAAAATCCATTCGGGCCAACTGCAGAAGAAAGTCGCTGAGGAACCGGTAGTTTTGGCTGTCAGCGAAAAAACTAAGCCGACCAGCAGCCTGACCCACACCTACCGCCAAGGCTTAAACGAGCGTTACACCTTTGAAAACTTTGTAGTTGGATCTGGCAATGAATTAGCCTACGCGGCCTGCCAGGCCATCGCCCAAAGCCCCGGTACCAAATACAATCCTTTGTTTATCTACGGCGGTGTTGGCATTGGCAAAACTCATTTGATTCAAGCCGTCGGCAACGCCATTATGATTAAGAATCCTAGCGCCCACATTGTTTATATCTCCAGCGAACAATTTGTCCAGGAATTTTTGGACGCTATCCGTTACCGCAAGAACACCGATTTTGCCGGATTTTATCGCAGCGCCGACGTCTTAATTATTGACGACATGCAGTTTATCGCCGGCAAGGAAAAAACTCAGGAAGAGTTCTTCCACACTTTTAACGCCCTGCACCAGGCCAACAAACAAATTATTATCAGCAGTGATAAGCCACCGAAGGACATCCCGACTTTAGAAGAACGCTTACGCTCGCGCTTTACCTGGGGTATGAGCATTGATATGCAAACACCGGACTTTGAAACCCGCTGCGCCATCATCCAAACCAAAGCCACCGCTAACAATGCTAACTTGTCCCCTTCTGTGGTGGAATACCTGGCAGGCTATGCCCAGACCAACATTCGTGAGTTAGAGGGCGCTTTAAACCAGCTGCTGGCTTTTTGTGAGATGCGCAACCTGGAGCCGGACCTGTCAATTGCTATGAGCCTGCTGGGTTCTGGCAAACAGCGGCCTAAACACATCAGCCCTAAGCAAGTGGTTGAACGCACCGCCCGGCACTTCCAGATACCAATCGAAGACATTTTGGGGCCAAAGCGCGATAAAGATATCGTCGTGCCACGCCAAATTGCCATGTACATGCTGCGTAGCGAGCTGCACCTGAGCTTTCCTAAAATTGCCCGCGAACTGGGCCGCAAAGACCACACCACAGCCATTCATTCAGTCGAAAAAATTGAAAAAGAGTCAGCTGTTGATGCCGATATTCGGGCAGCGATTGCCGAAATCAAGGAGCGCATGTATGCCTAAATTTGTGGATAGCTTGGTTACAAATTGTGCGTTAGTCGGGATAACTTTGGCTTTAAGCCACAATGTAGTTTTTACAAACCCTTCACATGTGTTTAAAACCGGTTTATTAGCACAGTTTAGCCACCAATTAGACGCAGCTTTTCACACAGCCAAAAAATATGTTTCAAATCTGTTAAATAACCGTTTATCCACCCAATCCACAGTGTTTATTATTAAAACTACTAATTTAAATAAATTAATAATGGAGTTAGTATGAAGCTACAAGTAACTCAGGAAAACCTATCCAAAGCTCTCGGCACGGTTGCCCGTGTGGCCAGTGGCCGGTCTACCCTACCCATCTTGTCGAATGTATTATTAAAAACCGTCGGCACCAGGCTAAGTATCGCCGCCACCAACCTGGATATCGCCATAACCTGTATGGTTGGTTCAAAAATTAGTGACGAAGGTTCAATTACCGTGCCAGCCCGCTTAATGCAGGATTTTGTTAGCAGCTTACCAGCTGGAGTGATCGAG
>CAZBLI010000047.1:0-3949 GCA_964492785.1 uncultured Candidatus Saccharibacteria bacterium | reverse complement strand
TTTGTGTTTTAAGCGAGACATTTGTTTTGATTATATGGTGATTAACAGTTTAGGGCAAGATTACCGTTGTTTCAAGCCAAGGGAATTAATTCTACGTTAAGCAATTTGTGCTTAAATAGTGGGGGGATTATGGCATACGCCAAGTTAACACAATTTAGAAGTGTTAACCCCTATTAATTATGCTATAGTTTAAGTTGTACATAATGAAACACAGATATCGAATATTAATACTTGGGTTCATCTTGCTATTGATGGGCAATTTGATTCTTGATTTGGTAAGCCCAGGGAAAGCTTTGGCGGCCACTTCGGCCACAGTAATTGACCGCTCAACTATTACTGTAGGCAATAAAAAATTTGTTGATGGCGATATGGATGATAATTTTGAATACTCGGAAGTGCATCCGACCGATGGCTGTGGTGATGTCATTCACGGTTTCAACAACGATAATCTTCATCCGGGAAGGACACCGAGCAGTGCCACAATTGTTATTAGTACTCCAGCAGGAGCTGGATCATCGGCCTGTATAAAGCATAATGAAACCGTAACTTTTGACCAACGTAATAACTTCTTGGATGCCTTTGCATGGATAGATTCCGGCACCATAAAAGGCACCGATGGTAAGTTAACTTTTAGTAAATATAAATCCTCAAATGTTTTTGTTAGCACTAAAGACCGTAATGGTTGTAGCGATACATTAACAGTTGATCCAGGAAACCATACAGCCACATTGGTTGCTCGACAAGGAGGTAATCAGTTTAGTAAGAATATCACTAAAGATGATTATGATTGGTATCCTTTCCCTAGACCATCAGATAATACTAGCGGCTGGAAGTGGAATAGTTCAAATAAATGTTGGGAGTCCAGCCCAGTTAGAAACATACATTTAAGTGGTGACCCACAAAATGGCAGCAAAGGTGCGGCTGCTACTGGCTCTACATCTGGTGGCCAGTCAGATAATTCCTGTGAGAGTAGTGGCGGGGTTTTAAGCTGGATCATCTGTCCAATATTAGATATGGTTGACGGCGGAATTCATGCAATAGAGGGCGAAATAAAGAATTTGCTTGAAACCAAGTCTGCTCCTTTTGCGGACGATGGAAATTTGCATCAAGCTTGGGGTCAGATTAGAAACATAGCTTATATAATTTTGCTGCCGATAATGCTGGTCATGGTAATTGGTACGGCTATTGGTGTAAGTGGTATTGACGCTTATACGGTTAAAAGAGCCATGCCAAGATTACTGATAGCGGTCATTTTTATCACATTGTCATGGAGTATATGTACTTTTATGATAAATTTAGTCAATGTAATTGGGGCGGGAATTTATGGGCTTTTAACTTACCCGTTCAATGCTGCACACCTTCCAACTTCTCTAGCTGATGTGCTTGGCGTTTCGGGAGGCTTATCTGCAGGGGCAGCCTCTGCGCTGGGTTTTGGCGGAATTATTGTAGCCAGTGGCGGATTTGGAGCAGCTATAGGAGTAATATTGCTATATGCGTTATCTGCTCTTCTAGCAATAGTTATAGCATTTTCTATATTAGCTCTTCGCCAAATGATAATTATCATGTTGGTATTATTAGCGCCCTTAGCAATTATTGTTTGGATTTTTCCTGGTAATGACAAGGGTTGGAAAATATGGTGGGATAGTTTCTTTAAGTTATTATTAATGTATCCGCTAATCATGGTTATTTTTGCCGCTAGTGCCATCTTTGGCGGTATAGCCACAACCTACCAACAAGGACTGTTGGGTATTTTAATTGGTGTAACGGCTTATATTGCGCCCTTCTTTTTAATACCATTTACTTTCCGATTTGCCGGCGGACTATTTGCTAATATTAGCGGTTTTGTGAATGATAAAAGCCGTGGCTTATTTGATAGGTCTAAAAAAGCCCGGCAAGGTATTTACAGTTCTGGTCACGAAAGAAACATGGAAGCCAAAAACTGGATTGGTACTGGGCGTACTGGAAGCATGTACAGGCGAGCCGTTGCTTTTGGTCGTAACGGTAGCTTTAACCCTACACTATCGGGTAGAAAACGATGGGGAGAGGCTGAAAAAGCATTGTATGAAAAGTCTGCAGATAAAAGGCTAGAGGAAGGGGGGCCCAGAGCCTTTAATGATGATGATGCTTCAATGCTTTTGAGACAGAGGGGTATGAACAGAGATAAATTTATTAGTCAGTACACACAAATGCAAGGTATTGATGGGCAATTACACACAAGAGAAGAAGCAGAATCTGCACTACATAGAGCTGAATTAGCGGTTGGAGCAAAAGTTGGCAGTACGGCTATGCGTGTTGCGGCCCAAAAATTCCGAGTTGCTCACACTAACACTGCCTATGAACCTGGTGAAAGAGGATTGGTTCAAATGCAGCAAGAATTGCATGAGATGGAGCAAGATGGTTTAGCTTCAGCTTTTGATATGGCTGGCTGGATGAAAGCAAATCGGGGTAGAACAGATTTCAGTTCAAATGGATTTGTTGACACGGTTAGATATGTTCAAGGAAAAGATGCTTCAGGCCGTGACATTACTTCGGAACAAGCCGCCGCTAGCCAACTAGCTGGAGCCTTTAATAGTGCTGATCCTCGAGATATACTTGGCGGTCATCAACGAGCACTCGAATCGTTTGCAGATCAAGCTATTAAAAACCTTAATGACGCAAGGCAACATGCTATAGCTACTGGAGACACTGAACAATTAGATCTGGCACTAGCGGATGTAGGTAATTTGCAGACAATGCTATCAAGTGTTTCACCTAAAAAAGCCAATCAGATTCGTGATGTTGTCTTGAAACAAGGCTCTGGCATAAGAGGTCCTGTCTTGGATCCGACGACTGGAGGATGGGTTACCGTTAAAGACGCGAGCGGTAGAGAGATTATGGACACTGTTGTAGGTCCAGATGGAAAGACTCGACAACAACCTAGAATTGCTGAGCAAGAATTATCTTACAGGCAACTAATTGAAGAAGCCAGGAATGACCCAGCTGCCCACCACGTATACCACGACCGTGTGCGAGAGTATTCAACCGCTAGAGCAGCAGATCAGGCTGGAAGAGCCGCTGAAGCAGTCGCGCCACCTCCTGAAACTCTATAAGGCTGTTTTCAATTAAAATATCAGGTCATTTAGTTGCTTTTTTTTACTTTATATGCTAATATATACATATTATGTCAGTATTGGCTCCCGAACAAAATCAACAATTACAGTTACCACAAGAAATAATCAACCCTCAACCCGAAAGAGGGAATTATGAACAAACCCAGTTAAACCTTGGCCGGGCTGCTTTGGAAAACTTAGAAATTGGTAAAGATGGTGTACCAATTTTCCGCTATTCTAAAGGCGAGTTGTTTAACCCTAAAAATACTGGAGTCTTTTACATAGAAGATGCCGGTAGTTGGGATAAAGCTGCTCAAAACAGACTTAGATTAAATGGTACACAAATTCCTAAGCCGACACCTGATTTAGTACCAAAACCAGTCGAAGAAAAATTAATTGTGCCTAAGTCGCCAAATAAAATTGCCTTCCATGGTTTAGCCGCAGTTTTTGCAGACAAACTTGCCAAACGTTCAGGTGAATTAGCTGAATCGTTTGAAAGAGATCCAAAACCAACTCCAAAGCTTAAGACAAAGATCAACAAACAACTGGATCGACAAGCTAAATGGCAGTTTAAAGCCCAAGAACACCGTGCTACCCAAAGTGAGTTACGAGAAGATACAACTGAAGTCAAGCAATCACAAGTAATGTAATAGTTTAACAGTGGTCGAACTTCTTGGTTTAACCCTGTTCATACTTTATAATTAGCGCTAATGGCTACGTATAAGGTTTTACAAGATATTGAGGCCGAGGATAAGTTTGTCGGCCCGCTGACTCTAAAGCAGTTTATTTTAGCTTGTATAACATTGATATGTGGCTGGGTGTGTTTCTTCTTTATCCAACATCATGTTTGGTTCTTAACC
>CAZBLI010000046.1:0-4010 GCA_964492785.1 uncultured Candidatus Saccharibacteria bacterium | reverse complement strand
CCTTAGACGGCGTCATGCAAGCGCCGGGCGGGCCGGAGGAAGATCCAACCGAACATTTTGAATATGGAGGCTGGCAAGCACCAATCTTAGATGATGTGTTTGGCCAGGAGATGGCCAAACAAATGGGCCAGCCATTTGATTTATTGCTTGGCAAAAAAACTTACGACATTTTTGCTGAATACTGGCCTAAGCACGATGACGAAGTCGGCAAACCGCTCAACAGTGCCACTAAGTATGTCGTAACAAATGAAAAAATAGATAGCGTGTGGGACAAGACTGTTCAAATCAAAGATGATGTCGTGGCCGAATTAAAGAAATTAAAAGATTCCGATGGCCCGATGCTGCAAGTGTATGGCAGCGGCAAAATGGTCCAAACATTATTAAAAAATGATTTAGTTGATGAATTATGGCTCAAGATCCATCCTTTAACTCTTGGCCAGGGCAAGAAATTATTTGCTGAAGGCACAATGCCGGCTGCCTTTAAGTTGACTTATACTAAGGTCACGCCCAATGGCATTATTTTTGCCAATTACAAACGGGCAGGCGAAGTCAAAACCGGCACAATTGGCGACTAACTTAAAAGTGATTTAAATCAATTGCGGTCTTTTGCTAGTAGGACTATAGTTTTAGATAGGATACAGATCATGACCGATGATGTTGCGACTAAAATTGAAAAGTTTTTTGCGGGCTACCGTTCGCGTAAATATGAAAAAGGCCAGATTTTAATTTTAAGTGGTGATCCGGCAGACTTTGTTTATCATTTAAAAAGCGGTCGTGTTAAACAATACGATGTGACTTACCGAGGTGAGGAAGTTGTGCTAAATATTTTTAAACCGCCAGCCTTTTTCCCAATGGCCTTAGCTATTAATAAAACGCCCAATAATTATATTTATGAAGCTGAAACAGATATAGAAATTCAACAAGCGCCAGCCGATGAAGTAGTTCGGTTTATTAAGGATAATCCGGATGTAACGTTTGATTTGCTTAGCCGGGTTTATCGTGGCGTCGACGGCTTATTGAGCAGGATGGTTTACTTAATGGCCAGTTCAGCTAATAAACGATTAATTTTGGAACTACTAATTGAGGCTAAACGATTCGGTGAAACTTTACCAAATGGCGGCACAAAGATAAGTATTAGTGAAAAAGATTTAGGCACGCATGCCGGATTAAGCCGCGAAACCGTTAGCCGCGAAATCTCTAAATTAAAAAATGATGGTTTGATTGAACGTAATAAAAACGGCATTGTTATTGCCAATTTGATTAATTTAGAAGCTAAACTAGGTAAAGAAATTTAAGTGTGCTCCAAATCACACTTTTGATATGAAGTTGGTCAAGGTTGAGATGGTTAATACCTGTTTGAATATAGGTAGGAGGTACATATGTACACGCTACCAACTCACAACTATCTGGAACGGCAATTGCGCATTAATCAAGCCAGGCAAATACCCAAAGTACCTTTGTCCCATGCCGAAAAAGTCAAGCAACAGTTAATTGATCTAGGCGTATCTAAAGCCGCCTTCCTCAGAAAAGAATTTAGGGTCTTGCCTTCTATAATCGACCCAAACGAAACTATTGGCGGCATTATTTATGGTAAATCTAAAGAAGGATTTGTGGTATTGGCTGCTACTGACCGCCGAGTTATATATTTGGACGAAAAATTGCTTTACACTCATAAAGAGGAAATATCTTATGAGGTTGTCGCAGGCGTTAATATTGGCCATGCCGGACCAGCTTCAACCGTGATACTGAACACCAGAATTAAAAACTATAGCTTGCAAACTTTAAATCTAAAGACCGCTAAAGGCTTCGTAGCCTATATGGAAGCACGAGTTCTGGAGCATAAAAAAGAGGAGAATATTTAAAATGATTGAGCTTTTGAAAAGTGGCCAATATAACTTGATTGAAACTAAAAACAGGACCAAAGTATTGTATTTAGACGATAAGATTTATGCACTGGTAGATACATCTAAAGCCGGTGAGATCATTATCTCCTCCAGGCGCAAGCATAAGACTGATTGTGTATTGAGCCAAGGTTTGTATAGGATTTTTGATGTCGATGACGAACCATTCCTATCTGATTACCAGCACCTCGAACTTCAAGCAGGTAATGACTGCTGGCAAGGCTACTTATTATTATCTGGTTTGCCCAACCCGCATAAACACCTGGCAACTATAATGCCAACTCACGAAGTAATCTCCGGCAATCCACAAGTTGATTGCACTGAAATTCTGCAAGAAAGCCTGATGGTAGCCAGAGATTAGTTTTAATGCAAGGAGGATAGCAATATGAAAAAGCTTTACCTATCATCAAACGACAAAAAACTACTTGGCCTATGCGGCGGTATTGGCGAATATTTTGATGTTGACCCCAGCCTGGTTCGATTAAGCTGGATAATTTTAACAATCTTAACCGGCTTAATACCTGGTATTGTGGCCTACTTTGTGGCAGCCATTGTAGTTCCGAGGGAACCCAAACCCGTAGCTCATCCCAGCACAGCCGTGCCGCTAAAAGGCAGCTAGATAAATGTCAGAAAAATGCCCAGAAGTTGAGCGATTATCGCCCGATCGAATTAGGCAGATCCATGAGCTAAGAGACACCATGCTCAAATATATTGTTGATGTTGTTCCGGAAATTGATGGCCAAATTCGCGAAAAAAAGCTGCTTACAAAATTAATCGAAGCAGCCGATTGTTACATTGAGTACATGGCGGCTAATCGGCCAGGGCTAGAAGATCTCCACATCTTAATCCCAGATCGTGCCGAACCCCAAACCCAAATGGTTGATATTGTTGAATCCCCGCCTCAATCAGTCGAATATGCTTAATTATTTTTTTATAAGATAAACTAATTTTTTTAGTTCTGTTTCGAGTTGATTTAAATTACTTACAGCCACTCCATTATTTTTGCGTATTGCAGCCATTAACATTAAATTATAAGGATTACCTTTTTCGCCAGATGTTCGTACATCATTTCGATACCCAATCACTGGGATGCCATTAGCAGATGCCCAAACGACTTCACAGACTGTACCAATATCCGGAGGCTCTTGGTCCAAAATCGCAATTAATAATTTTGCCTCGGATTTAATAATTTCATAAAAATTATCACCAAAGTCCATCCACAAACCAGGTTTATCATTTTCGTCAGCTTCAAGAATTGGCTTAACATCAAATTTCCAAGGATCAATCGGCTCAATATATTTACTTACAAGTGGTAAGAAGACTTTGTCATACCAATATTTTGTGCCCTCGGCAAAACCATACGGGCTGGCGACGTAGGCTTTAGGCTTGTTTGCCATGTGATAAAGACTGAACAGATACGCCAATTACCAAGATACTAAGAATTCCAGTCAGGTATTGAGCGCTGGTGATTACTTCGCCTGGTTTGAAAATATCATGGAAGAATAAGAAATCCACCGCTAAGAATCCAATAATGAGTACCAAATAAATTATCTTTTTCATAACTATATTTTATCACCAACTTAAACTTAGGGGCTAAATTAATATATACTTACTGTTAATGAGTGAAGATAACAAGGCAGACATTTCTCCAACAAGGCTGCGGGTAGGGGTCTTACTTATTTTTATTTGGTGGCTACCGATTTGGGTCTTCGCGCCGCAAATTGCTGATTTCTTTGGCTTTGATCCTAACAATGCCCGCATCGTCATCATGATAATTCAAACAATTATTGGCTTTTTTGGCGTGTTGATCGTCGGCAAACAAGTTGCCGGCATTATCAAAGGCGTGCCATTCAAAAGAATGATCCCAACCGTCTGGGGCGTTATTCGTAGCGGTAAAGTCGCTTAATTATTGATACGGTTTTAGCTCTAGCAAGTCACTGACGGTGACAAATTTATAGCCGGCAGATTTTAAAGCTTGGACGGTTAGCTTAACGCTTTCGACTGTTTGGTCTCTAACTGCACCTTTGCCATCATATCCATCATGAAAAATTAAAATGGCGCCGGGCTTAGCCCGCTTGACAGCCGTTTTTGCAATTGATTGGGCATTGA
>CAZBLI010000045.1:0-4220 GCA_964492785.1 uncultured Candidatus Saccharibacteria bacterium | reverse complement strand
GAAAATCACGGATATAAAGCAGCAGGTTAAGCGCCGTGACCGCTTCGCTATTTATATTGATGGCAAGTATGCTCTAAGTTTTGGGCAGGCTGAGATTATGAAGCTTGGTCTGCACATTGGTGACGAATTTACCAAGCCGGAACTAGCCGACCTCAAGAAAAGGGCAGGGGAAGACAAGGCGCTAGATAACGCCTATCGTTACATTGCTATTCGGCCGCGCAGCCAGTGGGAACTTGAATCATATCTTAAGCGAAAAGGTATTGATGAGGCCGCCGCTGAAAATATACTTAACAAGTTAAGCAGTAGCGGGTTAGTGGATGATAAAGCCTTTGCAGAAGCTTGGGTAAATAATCGCCGGGCTTTAAAATCTGTCAGCAAACGGCGCTTAATTCAGGAATTACGAGCCAAACGAGTTGAATCATCAGTCATTGATAAAGTTTTGGCCGAATATGAGGTTACCGACCAGGATAGTTTGAAAGATTTAGTAGCTAAAAAACGCGGCCGCTACCAAGATGACCAGAAGTTCATGCAATATCTGGCCCGCCAAGGTTACAACTACCAGGACATCAAAGACGCCTTAAATAATAGTGACGAATAATCAAGCGGCGACGGGGGCCGGGGCTTTGTCGGGGGCTTCTTCCAGCAAATCCTGAATGACAATTTTGCGGTTGGTGATTTCGATAATTTGATTGCGGTCGATGCTGAGATTGCCATTGGTAAGGCTTTTTAATATCGATTGGCTGGCATAAATTTTTTGGATGTACATGGTTGTTGTCTCGGCCGCAAAATCAGTCACCTTCCCGACCTTGTCTTTATTAACTGTCACCACTTGTTTACCCATGAGCTCAAAGTTCAGTTTCATTAAATCTTTTAAGCGAACTAGTTCTTCTGGCTCAACCAAAACTTCATGGTCATCAACCACCAGGCCCTTAGAAATCACATCACGTATATCCTGGTAGAGCAAAATCAAGCGCTTCTTTTTATCCATAGAATCCAGGCAATAAAAGCCTTCGATCTTAAGATTATTCGGATCAATCAAGGCGGCGTAAGTGGTGGCAACTTGGCCGCCAGTCCGCAAACTCATAACCGGCTTATTCAAAAGGGAACCGCTCAATTGCAACATATTTCCAGTATACACAATCGACCATGTGTTGTGATTTTGTAGAAAATAAAATGCTGCTGCTTGCAAGTCTAAATATTTCTCATAGAATTCTCAGTAATGATTCAGAAAAAGCTAAGTCGAATCAGTATTATTGCCCTCGTAATATTGGGGCTTAGCTTTTCGAATCATTTATCTGCCGAATCTGCTGTTCAAACCGATTTAATAATCAGCCAAATTAAAGTCACTGCCAGTAGCCAGTTCATCTCGCTTTATAACAATACAAATGCCAGGCTAAATATGGCAGCATATGCCCTTACTTACTTTAATAATAACCAGTTGAGTGAAGTCACCAGCTCAAAAAATATACAACTAAGCGGCCTTTTGCCGGCCCACAGCTATTACATTATCAATGACGGTCCAATTGATATTTGCTATCAAGCAAGATTACAGTCTGAGGCTTTAAGCTTTAGTAGCAAGGCCGGCATGGTAGAAGTTGTTAAATTAAACCAGTCTCCGGCTGGAATAAATTTTGTCAGCCAGGATTATGTCGCTTGGTCCAGCCAAAAAGCAAGTTCAAGCCAGCTAATGCCGGCAAATCCTGCTTTTTTGCAGCGCCAGCAAGCCAGTGGCCGGCCACTGAGTGGTGGCAAATGGCAACCAGTTAAACCGTCAGAAAATAATGCCTGCCAATTTGTAACTTCCGATAAATTAAATCAACCGGCTTCATCATCTGCCCGGCTACTGCCGTCTTCGCCGCCGCCGGCTACAATAGTTAGCGTGGATGATTCCGGCTTGCGGACGGCCAATCCAAATGATGGGCTCAAAGCGCCGCAAATCACCGAATTGCTGCCCAACCCAGCCAAGCCGCAAACCGATGCCAAAGACGAGTTTATAGAAATTTACAATCCCAATAGCCAAAGTTTTGACCTAAAAGGATTCAAGCTGCAAACTGCTTCGAGTCCGAACGCCACCAAACATAGCTTTACTTTCCCGGGTGGTACAAAAATTCCCGGCCAAAGTTATGCCGCCTACCCTTCAGCCAATATCAGCATAAGTCTTACTAACAGCGGGGGCATGGTTTGGCTGCTGGATCCGACTGACAAAGTAATAAGCCAAACCCAATCCTATTCCGATGCTAAGGAAGGCCAGGCTTGGGCCCAAGCCAATGGCCATTGGTTCTGGACGAGTACGCCCACGCCCAACACCACAAACATCATTAAAGCCGCAGAGCAATCAAAAAAAGTTAGTGGCACCGGAACCGGCACCGTCAAAGGAATTGCTACCGGCCAGGCTGCCGATACTACCAACAAAGCTAACCAAACTGCATCTAAATCAAAATCCTCCAATCCCACCATACTTGTCGCCGTCGCTGTTTTGGCGGTAGTATATGGGTTATATGAGTACAGACGAGACTTGGCAAACTGGTTCCATGAGCGCCAACGAAACGGAACTGCTGGGCGAAAAAATCGGAAGAAACCTCAAAGGCCACGAGGTTATTGAATTGGTTAGTGACCTGGGCGGTGGCAAAACCACTTTTGTGCGTGGTTTGGCCAAAGGCATGGGCAGTGTCGACAAAGTTGCCAGCCCGAGTTTTACTATTAAAAAGGAATACTACACCGGCGATTTAACCATGCACCACTTTGATTTTCACCGCTTGCACGAACCGGGTGAGATGATGCACGACCTGGCCGAAGTTATCAAACAGCCGGATAACGTGGTGGTTGTGGAATGGGCCGGCATAGTCCAAGGCGTCTTGCCGGCAAAAAGATTAACAATTACAGTCAAACCGACCGGCGAAACCACTCGCCAATTTAATTTCAAATACCCCCAGCAACTGGCTTATTTATTAAAGGACGCCGGCTAATGCTGACACTAACTATCCGTACCGATAAACCGGAGGCCGAAATTGGGCTATTTAATGACGATCAAAAACTTGCCTACGAAACCTGGCAGGCTCACCGCCATTTATCCGAAACAATTCATCTAAAAATCGAAGCTTTATTAAAAGAACAGGGCAAAGACTGGCAGGATATTCAAGCTATTGCCTGCTATAAAGGCCCCGGCAGTTTTACCGGCTTAAGAATTGGCTTGTCGGTAGCTAATAGTTTGGCTTACAGCTTAAATATTCCAATAATTAGCGAGACTGGCGATGATTGGATAAAAAATTCATTAGGCAAATTAATGTCAGGCCAAAACCAAAAAATTGTTAAGCCGGAATACGGCTCAGAAGCCCACATCACTACGCCTAAGAAATAAACACGAGCGTTTGACGAAACTCAGTTTTGGAGTTTATAGTATATTTAGGATTTCCAGCTGATTTTTGGGAGCAGAATCCTGCTACAAATTACTTTAATTCAAGACAGATTTTCAGATTTGGCTAAAGACTAACGAAGTGATAGTGATTGTCGCTTAGCCGATCTGCAGAGAAAAGGAGTGGCCTATGTTACCAATTACCATTGCATTGGCATTGATTGGTGTTGGTGCTGGTTATGGAGCCAGTACAGTAGTAGTCAAAAAGAAACAGGGTGATGCCGAGGAAGCGGCCAAAAAAGAACTAACCAGAGCTAAAAAAGAAGGCGACAAATTAATTCACGATGCCCGTGAAAAAGCCGCAGACATTGCCGAGACTGCCCGCAAAGAAGATCAGCAACGCCGCAAAGATCAAAAGGAACTTGAAGCCCGCTTGATTTCGCGTGAAGAAAGCATCGACAAAAAATTAGATGATCTTGATAAGCGCAGCAACAACTTGCGTAAAAGCGAAGACGAAGTCGAAGATCTCAAAAATGAAATTCGAGCAATTCGTAAAAAGCAGCAAGACAAGCTGGAAAAAATCGCCAAGTTGACCAAGGAAGACGCGGCCGACAAATTAATGAAGATGACCGAGCGCGACATCAAGAATGACTTGCTTGGCCTAGTTTCTAAATTGCAAAACGAAGCCAAAGATAATGCCGAAGAGCAGGCCGGCGTAATTATTACCCAGGCCATGGAACGTATGGCCAGCGAAGTTACGGCTGAGCGCACCGTCACAGCCGTCAAGTTGGAAGACGAAGAAATGAAAGGCCGAATTATTGGTAAAGAAGGCCGCAACATTCAGGCAATTCAGCGTGCAACAGGTGTT
>CAZBLI010000044.1:0-4282 GCA_964492785.1 uncultured Candidatus Saccharibacteria bacterium | reverse complement strand
TGGTCGGGGTGAGAGGACTCGAACCTCCGACCTCCGCGTCCCAAACGCGGCGCGCTAGCCAACTGCGCCACACCCCGACGGTGTGTTAACTCCGGTAATTCTACTATAAAACCCCTGTAAAAGCCAGTATTTAGCTGATCTTATTGTTTGATAATCTTTTTACTGAATTCCATGTTGGAATTAGCGTTGGGACGGATTTTTTGTAGTCTTGGTATTTTTGGTTTTGGCCCCATTTTTTGTCAGCCGCTTTCTCCAGCAGCGGAATACCGCTAACAAATAATAACAAGATGATAATAAAGCCCGGGCTTATTAAACCGACTATTCTTTCGCCGGTAGTTAATGTGCTGAAAGCAACTATGTAAACACCGATCCAAACTAACATTTCGCCTAAATAATTTGGATGGCGGCTGATTCGCCAGACGCCCTCATCTATCCAGGTGCCAGATTTATTGTGGTTGTTGAATCGATATTTTTGGGCATCAGCCGTGGCTTCCAAAAGTAGTCCGGTTAAGAAAATAATTAATCCCACAATTGCGCTGTAACCAATTGGCTTTTGGCCGTAAGAATTAAAAGCCATTAAAGCACTGGTCATCACAATTGTGACAGTAACGGCTTGTAGCAGCCAAAAACTTAAGAATTTTCCGAAGTTATCGCGCTTGTCGTCAAACCGCTTGTCGCGTTTGATTTTTTGAATTCGGATGAATAAAAAACCGCCAAGCCGCGCGGCCCAAACCAAAACCATAATAAATAGCAGAATATCCAATGGTTTTTGGACGCTGCCCAGAAAGCCAAAAACAGCCAGAATAATAAAACTTAACGAATAAGACAAGTCGGTCAATTTGTCGGTCTTATAAATAAATGCTGGAATAAATAGGGCAATATTAAAACCGATGGATAAGGCAAGAGCTTGCAGCCAATAAGACATAGCTTAATTATCATACGTTAATCACTGGCGCGCAATGGCTACTATTGTTTTTATTACCCAAAATGTTTAAAATAGCCTTAAGCATAACAGCTAACAAAAATAAATTATGGATGACAATAACCAGCCATTTGGCGCTGCTTCACCAATGCCTAACCCTCAACCGGTAACTCTAAATACACCGGATAACCCTTTATATGGCGTTAACACCACGCCCAATCAGCCGCCTACCTCAATCAACACCGATATGCCGGCACCGTCGGACCCTGGCCTTAATTTGCCAGGTTTAAATCTAAATGCTTCGCCTGCTGCGGCGGAACCTGCTCCAGCGCCAGTTCCCGCTCCAGTTCCCGAAACAACCGCCAACCCGGTCAATTTATCGGATAATGTAAGTGTTATTCCGTCAGCTCCAGCAGCGCCAGCTGCTCAACCGCCAATCCAGCCAACAACACCCGTAGTAACAGCCTTTGATCCGCCCACGCCAGCGGCGCCCACAATTGCGCCTGCACCAGAAATAACACCTCCTAGTCCAGAACCGGAAATCTCGGCTGTGCCTGCAATGCCACCAGTTCCATCTGCTGCTCCTGCGCCAGAGGATACTTCAGGTACACCTACTCCAATTGGGCCACCGGCTCCAAGCACCCCAGAATCTAATACGCCGGCTGCGCCGGCTGCAGTTGCCGAAACATCGACCACAAGCGTTACCCCAAAAAATAACAACAAAATTGTCATCCTGGTTGGTGTCATGACAGCCATTGCCCTGACGGTCATTGGTGCCGGGCTAATTCTTACCGGCGTTTTATTTAAATAAGTTACAATACGTTTATGTTAGCTGTCTTTTTGTCGTTGCTGGTGGTGTTTGTAATTCTAGTTTTATCAGAAGTATTGTGGAACAAAAAGAAGTTAACCGGTGAGCTAGACCGTAAATTTGTGCATATAACAGTTGGTAGCTTTGTGGCTTTTTGGCCGTTTTATATGAGTTTCCGAGCGATTCAACTTATTAGTTTAGCTTTTTTGGCAGTCGTCATAATGGCCAGATATTTAAAGGTTTTTTCGGCTGTGCACGTCTCAAATCGAAAAACTTGGGGCGATTTTATGTTTGCCATTGGCATTGGCTTAGCGGCTACCTTGACCAAATCAGACTGGATATTTATGGCGGCGATTTTAAATATGAGTTTAGCCGATGGTTTAGCGGCGATCATCGGCAGGCGTTATGGCAAGAAAAACCAGTACAAAGTTTTGGGCAATACCAAATCTGTAGTCGGCACGCTGGTTTTTATTGAAATTTCATTGCTAATAATTGGTTTAACAATTTTGCTTGGCCCGTTTGCCACAGCTAATCCCTGGGCGCTGCTAATCTTTTTGCCGCTGGCTACCGCGGCAGTCGAAAACTTTGGTATATACGGCCTGGATAATGTTTTAGTGCCAGTATTAATTACGCTGGTGTTGGAGCGGTTTTTAGCTTAGCGGACTTTTTCACCCAGGGGCCATGGGCACGAAGGGCATTGAATATGACGATTACGTCAACGACTTCTTGGATGATGGCGCCATAAAGCGGCGGGAATTTGCCAGTGGCAAAAATAAACATCAGGCCAACACTAATGGCGATACCAATCCAAATACTTTGCTTAGCGATAAAGAATGTCCGCTTGGCGATCTCCACGCTATGGCCAACCTGCTTCAAACTATCCAGCATTATGACTACATCGGCTGATTCGCTGGCGGCAGTTGAGCCGCGAGCACCTAGTGCAATGCCGACATCGGCTGCAGCTAAAACAGGCGCATCATTAACACCATCGCCAACAAAGCCAACCGGTTTGTGGGCGACTTGCTCAACGGCATGAATTTTGTCAGCCGGCAGGGCGGAAGCGTGTACTTCAGCAATACCTAAGGATTTGGCTACAGCGTTGGCTGTGGCCGGGTTGTCGCCAGTCACCATCAGCAAATTTTTTATACCCAGCTCTTTGATACGCTTTAAAGTCGACTTAGCATCTGGTCGTAGCTCATCTTTGAAACTAACCACACCCGCTAATTTGCCATCTATGGCTACGAAGGCTGCCGTATTTTGTATACTGTCAGTTTTAAATTTTTCGGGCAAACTGACTTTGTAATCTTCCAATAAGCCAACTCGTCCCACCAACACTTCTTTGCCCTGGACATTGGCAATTAAACCATTGCCGGCCATTTCTTTAACTTTCTTAGTTTTAACAATCTTTAGTTTTTGTGCCTGGGCTTTTTCAACAATCGCTTTAGCTAATACATGGTTGGAGTTCTGTTCCAAGCTGGCCGCATAAGCCAGAACCTGATCTTTGTTAAAACTACCATAAGTCTTGATTTCGGACACCTTTGGCTTACCCATGGTTAAGGTACCAGTTTTATCAAAACCCAGAGTTTTAATATCGGCTAATCTTTCCATAGCCGAACCAGTTTTAACAATAATGCCATTCTTGGCAGCCCGGCTCATTCCAGAAATCAAGGCAATCGGGGCACCCAAAATTAGGGGGCAGGGGGTGGCCACCACCAGCACTTCCAGGAATCTGATTGATTCGCCGCTGATTATCCAGGCACCGCCGGCCAATATAAAAGCAGTTAGGGTGAAGGGAATTGCGTAACGGTCGGCCAAGCGCACAAATGGCGCCTTGCTGGCCGAAGCTGATTTTACTAATTTAATAATTTGCTCAAACTGGCTGTCCTCGGCCGATCGCAAAGCTTTGGCGGTAATGACGCCGTCCTGGTTAACCGAACCGCTCAAAAGCTCTTCGCCGACTTTTTTAATTTGCGGCAAACTTTCGCCGGTTAAACTGGATTCATCAAAACTGCCAGTGCCGTCAACAATGACGGCATCCACCGGCACAACTTCACCGGGGCGAATAATAATTTTGTCATTTTGCCGAAGTTTAGCCACGGCAACATCGATAGTTTTACGGCCCTTAACCAAGTGGGCTTGGGTTGGCGCTCGATCCAGCAGGGCAGTTAATTCGGTTTTAGCCCGGCGCTCAGCATAATCTTCCAGGGCTTCACCGCCAGTTAACATCAGCACAATTACCATACCGGCCCAATATTCGCCTAACACTACCGAAGTAATAATGGCCGTTGCGGCCAAGATATCAACGCCGTAGGTTCCGGAGCGCAAATCTTGAATCATGTCCCAAACCAGAGGCACTGTATTAGCCAGGGCGCTTATGCCCAAAATTATGTGGGCGGCTTTATCGTAGCCGGCAATATCCAAGGGCAATGCCACAATAATTGTGGCGATTACAAATCCCAATTGTTTATATTCTGAAAAGAAATCCCTCAATTTTTTGAACATTTATGTCCACTCCTTTTTGTAAGGTTTACACCAAATTCTGTCTCTTTGTA
>CAZBLI010000043.1:0-4305 GCA_964492785.1 uncultured Candidatus Saccharibacteria bacterium | reverse complement strand
ATCAGCAGGGACTTAGCCAGTTCGTGTCTGATGGTAAGGCAAGGGCGGGTGATTTTTGCGATAGCTTAACCGGGGAAGTCCTGGCCAAAAAAGAAGATAAATTGTCTGTGATTATTTTCGGTAGTTACAAGACGATGGTGATTTCTAAGCAAGAAATTGGCGGTCAATTTAAGCTAGATAAGATTGTAACAATTTTGCCAGATAATGCTAGGGAGTTTGCAAGCAAGCCACTACTCGAGGAAATCGGCGGTGTAAATTACAAGAACAATCTTGTTTACAATTTCTACTGTCTTGTTGTTGGTCGTGAAGCTGAATTACCATACGTTCTATCGCTTGGCAGCACAAAAACCAAAGCAGCTAAGAAACTTAATACCATGCTTTATAAATTAAACACAATGAAGCGTCCTGGAGCATCGGTTGTGTTCGATTTAAGCAGCGTAAAAGAAGAAAACGATAAGGGTAGCTGGTTTGGAATTGAAGTTGCTCAAGGCAGGGACGCTACGCAGGCGGAACTTCTACGAGCTCATGCTTGGTACTTGAAATCCAAGAGCCAGAAGTTTGTTGTTGTTGAGGAAGAAGCGGCGAGCGTCAGCGGTGAAGTTACCGACGACGATATACCATTTTAAAATTTAGGACTCCGTATAACCTACAGACGAAAAAACCAGGCCCGGCTGGTGGATGTTGCCGGGCATTTTATTTAAAAAGGACATACATATGGCAATTGGCAAGAGAACAGAGAAGGCGATTATAAAGTTGATGGCCGCGATTAGTGGCGATGTGAAAAGTCCGAGGACTGAGCGCGCACTAGGTATTTCTGATAATATCTCATGCGTTGCAGGCTTGGCGCCCGGCGGTAATATTCGATTCAGGTTTTATGATACACGCGAAAATAATGTCATCTGCGCGTTCTCATTAGGGTCTATTATCGGTAAGCGCTATGCCCGTCGTAAAGTTTCGAAGGCCAAAAAGTAGAACAATAGAGTCCGGGGAAAGGAGGTTACATATTGTGCCGCATACTTTTACGCGATCAGAAATCAGGCAGGCCGAGCACGAATTTGCTGTAATGATTAAAAAGCATTTCGGTGAAGTCTGGCGAATTAAGTCTGATGGCGAATACAAAGGTGTTACATGGGAGTGTCGTAGCATGATAACCCTAGATGCCGGACTTTGGCGACTATGCCGCGCCGCAATACATCGTGGTGCCATAAGGGCAGCTGGCAGAATTGATGTAAAAGATGCTGGCGACATGCTGTTGTTTACGATTTATTATTCGACAGAAGGAAAATCCATTCTACATGAGTAATAAAATCTTTAAGAATAAAAGCGCCGGGCGCCCAATTGTTCAGGGACTAGGCGATCAAATGCAGATTTATAGATCGACGCATAAGGCTAGGGTCAGGATTGCTAATCCGCCAAGCGTTGCTAAGGAGTTCGCTGAACTGTTCTATTGGATAGAAACTCAGGTCGATACTTCCGGCGGTCGGCATTTTGAGAGTTTAAGCATTACCAAGCAGCATGATGGCCAGAATATTTATCTTGTTTCTAGTCTTACTCTTGGTTGGTTGCATGGCCCCGAAGATAGAATTTTAATGGATGTTGCTAAAGAAATTAAAGCAGTATCTGAAAAACCCGTAATAGAAATCGACTATAAGGAACCAAAAACATGAGCGACCCAATAGATCCATCAAGACTACCAAAACACCCGATCGTTGAAGCAATGATTGATAAAGCATTGGAAGATATTACGGGCATGCACAATGCAGCAAGTAATAATGGCAACCCGGTTGGCGAGTCAATTCTTGCAACAATGTTAGAAGCCGCCGAGCGGGACGCCGATCATTTAAAATATGGCTATGAATCAATCACGACGTTTAGAGATCCGGCATCGGGCGCCCAGATTAAGATTTATAGGAAAGAGTCATCAATTCCTGAATACAATGATGTTGAACTTGCGCAAATTGTCGGCACGATTCCCGGCCATGCCAGCATGACGGAAGTGGTTAGAATTGTTGGCGCTATAAAGCGTGTCACGATGTTCGAGCTCACTGACGCAGAGGGTAATGGCGCTAGGGTATTTGTTACGGAGTAGTTATGTTCTGGACTAATTTTTGGCTGTTCATGATTTGGTGCGTCTTGCTAGGCATTGGAGAAAAACATGATCGCAATGTATGAGCCATCCCCGCCCTGGTTTGGAGTTTGCCCAAAGGGGGAATGCAGGGTCCGGCTAATTATTGATTATGGTCCCGACCTAAACTGTGTTTACGTTTGCCAGATAACAGCTACTGGCGAATCGCTAAATGTTGACCAGGCAGAATTTCGGCATGGTGGCAATGATATGTGGGCGATTCCTCATCCACCGGATAAAATTAATCGGGAGTTTTGAGCATGGAAATTCCACCAGAATTCCAATATGGCCCAATTCCTTACCAAGCTAGAGTAATTATTAACGGGCAGCAATATATGAAACCAATAGAAGAAATAAAACTCGAAAACGCATCAGTTGGAAATTGGGTGCGTTGGAAGGAATTTTCCGGCACTAAAAAAGAAAAAGAAACGTTCGGTCAGATTATTGAAAAACGCGACGGGCATTTTATTGTGCGGTATTCCATGCCAGCAACAGCGGTTGTTCATATGGAGAAGGTCGTAAAGGTAACGGCATGACACCCGAACAGCAAGCGCGTGAATTATTGCGAGCCGACGCCGAAGCATTTGCCAACGATGCCATGATTAATCATTGGCAAGTTAGGGTAAGGGCCGAGCAGACGAACAAAACTCCATTTGGGCAAATAACTACTGTTAAAGACTGCTACGAATATGGATTCCTCGCTGGCCACGCCGCCGGAGTGCAAGCGGAGAGGGAGCGCATCTGGGCGGAGATACAAAGCAAACTTGAGATGTGCGCCGACTCTTGGCGCATTGGGGAGCTTGATTTAGAACGCATAATCTTCGGAGAGCAGCCATGAGCGATGAGATAAAGCCAGATGGATGGTGCGCTTTCCGAGATGGCAAATTAGTCATTGGCGCATATTCGGGCGTGATAACAACAACCCGCGAGCATTGGAATAGGCATGAGCAACGATGCGAGGATGGCGATATGCCAATAGAGGTTAAGCCTGTCTGCCTCATCGACCCGCAAGAGCTATCGCGGCTTCGTGCTGTCGAGTCCAAGATTGCTTCTGAGCTTAAAGAACATCGTGAAAGACTCGATCGCGGGAAAGGTACTTGGCCTCAAGAAGACTACATTAAAGATGAGACATGGGCGTATTGGAAGGGCCAATTATCTATACTTGAGCGATTAAGCGCCATCACCGCGCCGAAGGGAAACCCGAATAAATCGGATTTATTGCGGGAGGAGGGATGAGCGAGAAGATTCGGACTTATAAAAATTGTAAATTAAGGTTGGGCGTTTATCGACTTTGGTGGAAGTCTGGCGGGTGGTCTTTTGCCTCTGTTGGGCAAGACCGTGAAGGGCGTTATTGGTTTGCGCCATCAAATTGGGTTTCTGGTGTACCTTGTTTGGATTGGTCGAATATAAGAAAAACAACCTTATTAGGTGATAATTTTAAAAAGAGGTAGCCATGACCAAGACCTATGAGCATCGTTGCGTTATGTGCCTCAAGATTGATGAGCTTAACGATCCACCTACGCCCGATGCAAAATATCTTTGTGAGTGGTGCTTTCGGAGAGTCAAAAAAGAATTTGAGAAGCAAAACCCTGGCCAGAGTTTAAGGGCAGAAAAAGAGAAGGAGGAGCATGAATAAGACCAAGGAAGATATGGTAGCGGAGATGCTTGAAGCTGAGAAGCTAACAATGGCAACCGATAGGGAATTGACTGGCTTTTCTGAGGGTTGTCGCAAAATGTACGACGCCCGCCAGAAGGAGATTGATGAGCTGCATAATTTGATAAACAGGATTAGTGGCAAGTTGATGGATGGCGAACCAGACGAAGCATTACAGCTTGTTGATAGCTATTTAATGAATGACGCAGCCGCAAAGAAGGTGATGGAGGTGAAATGAGCGATTTTGGAGCGATGCGGTATCCAACAGCGCGGAAACCGCATTCTTGCTTATGGTGCGCGGAGACTATTCAGGTGAAGGAAAAACACGCGCATTTTAAGGGCAAATGGGAAGATGAGTGGCAGAACTGGCGTATGCATCAGGAATGCTACGACGCGATCAAAGACACCGACTATTTAATGGATGGTGTGATGCATGGCGAAGGTAGGCGCGGAAGAATAGGTGATTAGTTTTGGGATTCTAGAGAAGTAAATTATGGATGACCTTCAAAAAGCAGCAACGATATTT
>CAZBLI010000042.1:1475-4359 GCA_964492785.1 uncultured Candidatus Saccharibacteria bacterium | reverse complement strand
TAGTTTTAGTATCTGTAGAACTTTGTGAATATCTAGAAGCTGCTTGAAATATTTCATCTTTCATTGCGGGAGCTAATCGACGCATTTTCTCAAGCTGTATTAAATGATTACCACCAACAACCTTTTCTTTAATCTCTTCATCGGTCATACCCGCAGCTCTGTGTTGTTTTAATTCTTCAATTCCTACAGTGGCCTCCTCACTAGTGCCAGCTTTTATGGTATCAAGAATTGGATCGTGCATGTCTTTTACGAAACCGCTTTTTGCTCGAGCAATGTCTCCCTGAGAAAGTGTCTCAAGCAAAGATATAGCTCGCCCACCATCTACACTCATACCATCTACAAACTTACCATTTTTAAAGACAGTACCATAACCAGCTTTAACATCTGGTCGTTGAGCTTGGCCAGCAACTTGTGCCTGACTCACTAATGCCTGGGCAGATTCAGCATGCATTCCTTCGTGACTCATTAAATTATTACCAAAGGTAGTCAAATCTTTACTTGAAGCAAATCCATGAGCCGATAAACCTAACGCTCCAGCAGCCATAATGCTTGCTTTGCTCGTTTCTGGGTTGTCCCATAAGCTGGTAAGCGTTCCAGCTGATCCACGCAGTACATTAGCGGCATTTCGCTCTGTGTCACTACTACTTTGAGCTAATATATCAGCCATCGCATTTATATCTTTAACTGTTTTTAAATCTCTCTTGATATTGGTTACATTGCCCTTATCATCTACATCCATAAAGCCGGCATCAACCAATCTTTCTTTGGTTGCATCGTCAAACCCCCCGTACAATCCACTCATTGCCCTATAAGCTTTGTCATTAAATAAACCGGTTTTATTTAATTCTTCAAATAGTTTGGCGCTCTGTTCAACCGTCTGGTGTTCAATGCTACTGGCAATTTTATGCCCCGTACCAGAAAGTCCAGGTACATTTTTATATTTTAGGGCCAGGTTAGAGTAAGGGTCAGCTGCCCAACTAGCGGCAGAGTTAAATCTTTTAGTTAATCTATTAGTAGGGTTGAATCGTCTATTTACGGCAGCTCGTTCGTGCAATTCTTTGCGTTCTTTTGCTCGCCTTTCTCGTTGTTTGTCGAAGAAGCCGCGGCTGCGGTCGTTGACCATGCCAGCAATGTTAGCAAACAGACCGCCAGCAAATTTAAAGGTGGCCGGGATAAAGAAGTATGGTGCAATGTAGGCGATAATAATGGCGGCATTGGTGAATAACCCGCTGCCTCCGCCTTGTTGGACTGGAATAATGGAGGCGAATATCTTGCCAGAAGCAATCAAGACCATAATTAGGGGGTACATTAATAGTAATTTACTGAAGGTGCCCCACCAGATCTTCCACAATTTATCATTATTGGGGAAAATCCAGACAAGTATTGCCAGTGGTGCTAGTAATATTAATGCGTAAATAAACACATTGCGCAGAACCAAAACTGCAAATGCAACGAAGAAAGCTAGGGCGGTCACCATGGCCAGGCTCAAGATAATACCAATACTAATGAAGCCGGCAAGCCCGCCAATTATGGCAGCAAATATTAATCCGCCACTTATAACAAAGCCGGAGCCTGCGCTGACCATATCCGCCAGAGATTTAGTTGCCAGCCCGAACGGATTAGTCAATAGGCCGTATATTCCTGCGCCGACTACATTGGTCAGGTTAACTAAGAAGGTAGTGATGTACCACGACAAACTAATAAATATAACGGCTATCAACAGACGCGGCATGGCTCGTTTGACGGTGTAAGCATCTAGGCCGCTATAACCAATCGCGGTACCAATGACCATTATCATCATGATTGGCAGCAAAATAATTAAAGCAATATTTCTAACCCGGCCCCAAGTATCCTTAAGGCAGTTGCCGCTTTCACAGCCTCCACCCGGGGCAGTTGATTGGGTCGGATCAGGGGTCTTGAGCTGGGCTTGGATAGCATTATCAAGAGCGTTAGTGGCGCTGTCCAATAATTCAATTAAAGGACAAAGTGCCCAACTCAAGGCACCGCCTTTGGATTCACAGCTGCCGCCGTTGCTACTTAGAGAATTGCCACCACTGCCTCCGCCGCTGCCAGCTTGTTGGTTGGCGTTACTGGGGTCAGCTTGGACATTGAAGGGTTTGGAGACATGGCAATCGTCGCCGCTGATAGTTTGGTCACCGGCTGATTGAATGCTGCGCACAAAAGGCCAGCCGCTACTGTCTATTCCACCACCACCGTATTTACGTTGTAATGAATCTGTGGCGTCATCTACATTGCCTTTATTTGACCGCACCACCATTGTTAGCAATGATTTATTGCCATTTGTACCAAGCTGTAAATAGTCTTTACAGCCACTGCTGTCGCTCGTAGAAACATAAACAGTTCCTTGTTTGACAAAAGTTTTACCGCCGTCGGCGCTTTGGATGGTGCTGGAATCTTGCCAGATAAACGCAATATTGTAATTGGGCGGTTGGGCGTTCAGAGTAATAGGAGTGGTATTACCAAAACTACAGCCCCCGGCAACTTTAATATTTGGCTTATAATGTACGGTTTGTGTTTTGTAAGGGCCTAATTCGGCGTGATAATTAATGTCCTCGATTCGGTCAGCACAGCCATCTTTGGGGTTTTGCTCATAAAAATGCCAGTTAGCGTCACCAGCGCCATCATTACTCTCTTTGAAAGAGGCGCCATTGTATGACAAGGTAGCCTGATTTACCCAGATTGCTTGCACAGCCGCAGACGCCTTGGCCGGAAAGAGCGCAAAGACGGAACTACTAATGGCCAGGCTGACTAAGCCCACGCATACAAACAGTTTAGAAAATCTTATCATTTTGGTTAAACTATAACTCTTTAAACTATAGCACAATATAGAAGTTAGATGAGAGTAATAAGCCTTGCAGTTAAC
>CAZBLI010000042.1:0-1465 GCA_964492785.1 uncultured Candidatus Saccharibacteria bacterium | reverse complement strand
AAATGTTACACAATAAACAAAAACAGATTTTAAAAATTATTTTTATAGGCGTAGTATTTTTATTTTCGCTGGGCATATTTAATTCAGGTAAAATTCTACCAGCAACAGCTAAAGCCGCAGCTTATAAATGTGACCCCAAAAAAACTGCCTGCTGCCAAACTTCGGAAGGAAATTCTGAAGTAGCCGACTGCAAGAGTAGTTATATTGTTGTAGGCACTAACGGCAATAGCCACCCGGAACTTGGCCATTGCTACACGGTTAAAAAAACTGGCTACGGACCGCTTTATTTTAACGCCAGTTGCGTTGACCCCCCCTTCAATGCCTACGCTTCTGCCGAAGTTGATTGTAACGATAAAAACTTAAACGAAAGTAACTGCCGCATTCTTTATTACTTGGTGAGAATTATAAATGTATTGTCTGCTATGGTTGGGCTGGTAATCGTATCAGTTATTATTGTTGCTGGCATCCAGTTCTCGAGCGCCGGCAACGACCCGCAAAAAGTAGCCGCCGCCCGCAACCGTATAATTAATGCCATAATAGCCTTAGCGACATTTATATTTATGTACGCCTTCTTGCAATGGGTAGTACCGGGAGGAATCTTCTAATGTATGGATTAATTTCGACACAACTAACAAGGTTTGCGGCCGCTTGCCAACCAAAAACAAGTTTTTTGAAACTGCCTACCTGGTACAAATACCTTGATAGCGAGATTGTGGCCGGCAAATGCACGCCCAAAATCGATTTGCTTCAACACCCGGGGCAAGTTGGCTTAATCGTCATGGCCTTAATTGAAATCTTGCTGGTTATATCCGGAATTGTAGCCGTCGGCTTTGTTATTTATGGCGGCTTTGCATTTATTTTAAGCCAGGGCGAGCCAGATCGGACTGCAGCTGCCCGTAACACTATAATTAATGCCTTAATTGGATTGGTTATCGCCACCATGGCGACTGTAATAGTAACCTTTGTCTTTAATAATATTGCAGGTGTATAACATGTACGATCTATTCCTAAAATTAGCCGACATATCAATCAATCCAAACTCTTTGAGTGGTATTCCCAAAGGATCGCCAGACAATGTTATTTCTAATGTTCTAAAAATTGTCTTTGCTTTGGCGGCAGCCATCGCGGTTTTAATCATTGTAATTGCTGGTTTAAGAATGACTACTTCATCTGGTAATCCTGATGCCGTTAATCGGGCTCGCAATACAATTGTTTTTGCCGCCATTGGGTTAATAGTATGTTTAGGCGGCTTTGTGATCGTAACTTTTGTACTAAAGAATATCTAGAATGAAATATTTATTAATTATTTTCACTACCCTTGCCATCTCAATATCAGTGTTTGTTGGTGCTAAAACAGTTTATGCCGGGCCGTTTGATCAAGTCTGCATGGACAATCCTAATGCAACCGTCTGCCAAGATGCCCAATCGGAAAATAATAAAAATAATGCCGGCCAAAATTCGATTT
>CAZBLI010000041.1:0-4454 GCA_964492785.1 uncultured Candidatus Saccharibacteria bacterium | reverse complement strand
AACCGACCGAGAAAAAACCGGCGTTTTTACTGGGGCCTATGCCATTAATCCCGTTAATAATGAAAAGATTCCCGTTTGGATTGCCGACTACGTCCTTTACGGCTATGGTACCGGTGCCATTATGGCGGTGCCGGCTCACGATGAACGGGATTTCGAATTCGCCAAAAAGTTTGAACTGTCAATCGTAGAAGTTATTGAAAAGCCGGAAAATTTTGAAGGCTGTTACGAAGGTGAAGGCAAGGTTATTAATTCAGCTGAATATAATGGAAAATCATCTGACGCAGTTAGAGATTTAATCGTTGAAGATTTAAGCAAACAATCTGTTGGTAAAGAAAGAGTCAATTATAAGATTCGTGACTGGCTAATCAGCCGCCAGCGCTATTGGGGAGCCCCAATTCCTATTATTCATTGCCCGGAGCATGGCGCGGTAGCCGTACCGGAAAAAGACCTGCCGGTGGTTTTGCCGGAGGTAAAAAGTTATGAACCGAGTGGTGATGGCCGCAGCCCACTGGCCAATGTTGAAGAATTTGTAAACACTACTTGCCCGACTTGCGATAAGCCGGCCCAGCGAGAAACCGATACGATGGATGGTTTTGCTTGCAGTAGTTGGTACTTCCTGAGATTTGCTGATACAAATAATAAAAAGGCCGCTTTTTCAAAAGACAAAGTTGAATTTTGGTTGCCGGTAGACGATTACATTGGCGGCGCGGAGCACGCCGTGATGCATTTATTGTATGCTCGTTTTTGGACGAAAGTCATGTTTGACGAGGGCTTAATAAATTTTGAAGAACCTTTCACAACATTGCGTAACCAAGGCATGATTTTAGCACCCGATGGCCAGAAAATGAGTAAGAGCAAGGGTAACACCATTGAACCCGATAGCTTAATTGAGCAGGGTTACGGCGCCGATTCAATCCGCATTATGGAGTTATTCTTAGGCCCCTGGAACCAAATGGCCAACTGGAGTGTCGATGGCCTAGGCGGCAGCTATCGATTTTTGCAACGGCTTTGGACGATTGCTCTAGATACGGACCACAAAGACGCTAAAAAGTCAGATGATAAATTAAATACGGCCATTAACAAAGCTATTGCAAAGGTTAGTGCTGACCTGGAATCGCTCAGCTTTAACACCGCTATCGCTAGTTTGATGGAGTTAGTCAATGATTTATACAAAATTAAAGCCAGCCGTAATTACGACCAGTCAGAATGGCAGCAGGCATTAGTTACCGCTGTTAAATTGCTGGCGCCCTTTGCTCCCCACATTGCCGAAGAGCTGTGGCAGGAATTAGGGCAAGAAGGGTCGGTTCACGTGGCTGATTGGCCGGTTCATGATCCAAAGTACTTAGTCTCTGACACGGTTACAATAGTTGTCCAGGTAAATGGCAAAGTCAGGGCAAACATAGAAATGCCAGCCGACAGCAATCAAGACCAAGTTACGGCTGAAGCCTTAAAAGACGAAAATGTCATTAAATTTGCTGGTGGCGAAATTAAAAAGACAATATATGTGCCTGGCAAGCTGATAAATTTTGTTGTTTAAGCCGAGTCTATGACTTATTACCTTGAAAACCTTAGCCTTTAGCTATATAATATTGTCAAATTATCAGAATAATAACAGATAGGAGCGCTAATCTTTTATGGGAAAACCCAAGAAACGCACTAGCTCGCGACGCACCGGATCCAGACGCAGTCATTTGACCTTAAAGCTGGCTCGCGCCGTTAATGCCAAGTCACCAGTCAAAGCCAGAACTACTCGCCGTGAAACCGGTAAAGCCCTGGCTAAATAAAAACTTAACAAATTAACTTTTTAACAATATGAGTGCAAACCGTCACCTTGGCCGAATCATTGCCCTGCAAACCCTTTATGAGCAGGACTTCCGTGCGGAGTGCGGCGATAAAAACTTTAATTTAGACGAAGTTTTAGCCCGCAATATTAAACGCTATCAAGGCACGGTCGACGACCATGATTTCATTACGGAATTGGTCAAAGGTGTAAACAAGCAGCAAGTCAAACTGGATGAAGAACTCCAGCCAATTGCTCCAGAATGGCCAATTGAACAAATTGCCCGCATGGACCGAATTGTCTTACGCATGGGCTTGTGGGAGTTAAAACACAGCAAGGGTGTGCCGCCTAAAGTGGTTATTAATGAGGCTGTCGAATTAGCCAAAGCCTTTGGCGGTGATAACAGCTCCAAATTCATAAACGGAGTACTCGGCACAATATTGAAGCAGCAAGAAGGTAAGCCTACCAAAAAGGAGGCCGCTAAATGAAACGACCCAAACCAATCCAAGGATTTAGAAAATTTGTACATCGCCGAAAACCGACAATTAGCGAAGTTGTTCGCGAACCAACTGCCGGCGGTATAGTTTTTAGGCGTAATGAAAACAGCAAGAAAGTCGAGATACTTTTAATCCAAGATGCCAAAAACCGCTGGACTATTCCCAAAGGCCACATCGAAGAAGGTGAACAGTCCAAAGAAACTGCCGAGCGCGAAATCAAAGAAGAAACCGGTTTAGAAAAAGTAAAAGTTATGTCATGGCTGGGCAAGATTAATTTCCGCTACCGTCGCCAGCAGAGCTTGGTGTTAATGACCACAGAAATTTTCTTGGTTCAGGCTCTAGGCGATACCGACAAACTCAAGCCGGAAGATTGGATGAATGGCATAAAATGGTTTGAGTCCAATGAAGCCCTTGATAAAATTGAATACGAAGACATTGGTAAAATTATTTTACTAGGGCTAAATAAAATAAGGCAGGCAGGCTTGTAGATGCAGGATTATTCTGGATACCAAACTTTTGCAAAAGATAAACTCAAAGTTGATTTTAAAAACATAGAACTGCTGGTGACAGCTTTTACTCACCGCTCATACGTTAATGAACATCGTAAAACCGCCCAAGTCCACAATGAGCGATTAGAATTTTTAGGTGATGCCGTGCTGGAACTTGTCACCACAGAATTCCTCTATGGCAACTTCAATGAACCAGAAGGCGTCCTAACAAACTGGCGCAGCGCTTTGGTCAGAACCGAAAGCATTAGCTCAGCCGCTAATCGCTATGATTTTGAGCCCTTGCTTCGTTTAAGCCGCGGTGAGAAGCGAGGCAGTGATCGCGCCAGAGCCCAGATTTTGGCCAATACCTACGAAGCCGTCATTGGTGCAATTTATTTAGACCAGGGTTATCAGGTGGCCGAGAAGTTTATTCAGGAAAGTTTGCTAGTAACTTTCAAGGACATTTTAAAGTCCGGCTCCTGGCTGGACCCCAAATCTCATTTACAGGAAATCGTCCAGAGCAACGAAAGCTTAACACCGGTATATAAAGTCTTGAGTGAAGAAGGTCCCGACCACGAAAAGTTATTCACTGTCGGCGTTTACGTAGACAGTGAATTAAAAGGCCAGGGGACTGGCCCCAGCAAACAAGCCGCCCAAGTCTCCGCCGCCGAAGCCGCCCTCAAAACTTACAAATAAAGTAACAGTTGACAACAGAGGTAGTTATCTGTAAAATAAGGCTTCATGTTAACTATTCGTATGCAACGTACCGGCCGCAAAGGCCATGCCCAATTTAGGGTCGTTGTTCAAGATTCCCGCCAAACGCCAACCAGTGGCAAATTTGTGGCGCTAGTAGGTAATTACAATCCACACACTAAAACCGCTAATTTAGTGACTGACAAAATTGAATTTTATTTAAAACACGGTGCTCAACCTTCTGACCGCGCTGCATTGCTATTCAAAAAAGAAGGTATCAAATTACCAAAATGGGTAAAGGTTGATACCAAAAAGCAAGGCAAAATTCGCAACCCTGAAAAACTTCAAAAAGACCAACCAGCAGAACCAAAAGCCGAAGCTCCAGCAGAAGCTGCAACTGAAGCTGCTGCCGAAGAAAATGGTCCAGAAACCCCTGAGGCAGCTGCCGAGCCAGCCGAAGAAAAACTAGCTGACGACGCCGAAGCCTAAATTTAATTTGCTATAATACTGTTACTGACCTGTGTGACGGTTAGGCAACATGTAAGGAGTATCAGCCATGAGCAGTATTGACCAACAATTTATAGAATTCATTGTCAAATCATTAGTCGGTAAGCCAGATGCCGTAAAAATTGAACGTCGCATTGATGAAAAGGGTGTTTTACTTGAACTAACCGTCGATCCAGAAGATCTAGGTAGAGTTATTGGCAAGCGCGGCGCTACTGCCCAAAGCTTACGCACATTATTGCGGGCCTTGGGTACTAAGAACGATGCCCGCTATAATTTAAAAATAGTCGATAATGGTGAGCCGCACGAACGGCCCGCGCGACCAGAAAAATCAGAAGATGACGAACCCAAGTCAAAGCCAGCCAACAAGACCGAAGAAGTTGAAGAAGTAGAAGTCGAAGAAACCGTTGAAGAGCCAGAGGAAGAGCGAGATAGCTTGGCTAGTAAGACTCGCAAAGAGCTAGAAGACCTCGACGACCTCGACGTTTAAGC
>CAZBLI010000040.1:0-4566 GCA_964492785.1 uncultured Candidatus Saccharibacteria bacterium | reverse complement strand
CGCAAAACCGCCGATTATTGCAATATCCTTTTCGCAACACTACACTTATGCTTAGAATAAACTAAAAACTTAAAAGGATACGATTAGGATGGGCAAACTCAAAAACAATCAAGATGGCTTCGGTGTCATGGTATTAGTGCTAGTTTTGGTAATTATAGTATTGCTTGGAGCTGTTGGATGGTTTGTTTACGACAGACAAAAGAATAAAGAACCGTTTGCGCAGTCAACCACACAAACTCCAACTCAAAGTACCCAAAACTCATCAGAACAAAAAATTGCCAAAAGCAAAAAAATAGACACAACTATACATACTGTTGACATCAAGATGCAAACCAGAGCAGATATAGACAAATTGCCAAGCTACACACCCGCAAGCTTTAAAACCTATATGCAAGATATTTTAAAGAATAATAAATACACTTATAACTCTGCTGACGGTGTGGATACAATTACACAGTATCAAGTTACTATGATAAGCCAGGTCAATATTATTGGCGGCATTGTTCCAGTAGACAAAAATGGTGAGGGCCATGCTGGGGGAGCACCTGCAATCTGGGTTTTGACACCTAAGAACACATGGGACAAAGAGACTCTGAACGGGCCAGTTTGTAAGAGTAAGAACGGCGGTCTAATTTACGAAGAGTTTGTTAAAGAATGTTATTCTGGCTCAAACACAACCACTCTTGTGAAAAATCCCAACGGTTCAATCAAATCTATCAATGACTAGAAGGAGGGTGTATACCCTCAGGGGATAAGTAACATCTGTCGCCGTTCTTCTTCTGTTTTGAACTCTATGTATTCACCCCATAGTAAATAACGCCATCTTTCTATTTCTTTGAAGATGAGGGGTGCATTATTTTCGAGGTGCTCCACCAGTATGCAATAAAGCTGAGCTAAAGTGCTTTTTTACTTTTTTGGAGTTTACTTTTAAGTGCTAAAACGGCTGCTACAACTATCACAAGACTAAGAATTATTACCCATAAGTAATTGGATTTGTCTGTTTTCTTAGAAGTTGTCGTTGGCGTGCTGGTCGAAGGTACTGAAGTCGTCGAAGAAGCGTCTGCTACCGATTTAAGCGTGACACTGGCAGTACTATTACTAATGCTATCTAAGCTAATGGTCAGATTATTGACGCCATCCTGATTTATCGAAATAGATTTGGTTTCACCATTATTTATATGTACATCAAAAGGTTCAGAAGCTATGGTCAGTATCACGTAATCATTACCTATTTCTTTAACTGTTGCGGTGTGATCCTCTACTTCACCATTTTTTGTAACTGAGAAGTGGATTACATCACCAACTTTTAAATTATCGACCTTATAGCCGCTTTCATTTAAAAGATTTGCGTAATAGTCTTGGTGACTGGCAGCGTTATTGGTTGAATTTACCTCATAAGTAGTTTTATTGAGCTTGGTTTTGCTATTGCTGGTTGAACCTTTAGATCCTCCGCTACTTCCACCTCCTCCGCTACTCTCACAGGTGATGGCCTCATCGGCGGCGTCAGACAAACGATAATATGACACAAAATCGCTAATTGAATTTGTAGCTGTAGTTTTGTCAAAATGGCCACCGACTCCATCGAGTAAAACAGTTCCACCAATAGTACCGCTGACTAACAACCGACTATATAAAGCGTCATAAGCAACTCCACTAGATGATAGGTCATATATGTCTGCATTTGATGTGTCTTGGTCGTGGGTAAACATATAGTTACCGGCGGATGAGAAACCGGTTACAAAAACACTATCGTTAACACTGCTGTGGTTGTCGGTATTACATTTCGCCTCAAATTTAACAGTTCCGTTGTAGATTCCAGTCAAGTAGACATTGTCATTATTGTCCAGGGTAAGATAATCCGCATAGAAGTCATTATCGTTACTGGTTGGCTTTATCTGCTGAGACCAAAGGTAATTCCCAGAGCTATTGAATTTGACAACATAGCCAGAGGGAATAGTATTAGTGGCGCTGTGGGTGCCACCGGGACCATCAAAAATTATACCGCCAGAATACCTTCCTGAAGTGTAAATACTGCCATCGCTGCTTATCTTTATATCTGCCGGATCAACATAACTGTCAACTGAGCCATCGGGTACAATTGTTTTAACATAGCTTAAACTTCCGCTATTGCTTAGCTTGGCTATGAACGCATCGCCACTTACTGCCGTAATTGTTATGCCCTCACCAAAAGTTACTGTTTGTGAAAAATCACCGAGTAAGTAAACGTTGCCGCTACTGTCAATGGCCACAGATTTACCATCGACCGAAGTGCTCAGACTTGTATCCCCATCACTCGGGTTAGTATTATCGGGGCTATATGTAAAACCGTAGGTCCCATCAGGACTATACTTAGTTAAGTAAGCATCGGCGTTATTGCCGCCATCTAACGTATCGGTTCCGCTTGGACCATCAAAAGTTTCCGGACCAACATAATCACCGGCTACAAAAATATTTTTAGCCGCATCGGTTACAATTTTCGAAGGAACAGACCAACGGTCACCGCCATTGGCAGCCACGGTTTTAGTCCACTGGTAAGCGCCGCTATTGTCATATTTGGTTAGATATGAAGTTCTGACGGTACTTTCAGAATTTGAGCCATTATCTATTGTGTCAGTACCACTTTGTCCGTCAAAAGTAACTGATCCGGCAAACGCCCCGGCTACTATTACATTTCCATCGCTGTCGATTGCAACGGCTTTAGCGAAGCTATAACTATCAACTGCTACATCGGTTACATTGACCCAATCCAAATTCCCGCTTGAGTCAAATTTAGCCACAAAACTAGCGCCACTGCCAGCAGCAGTTTTATGAACTGGACCGCCAGGAGAAATAAAAGTTACTGTCCCCGTAAACGAGCCAGCAACATAAGAGTTGCCGGACGAGTCGGTTGTTAATGCATCGCTACTAAGATATTCGCCCGATTGACCGTCGATAGTATAAAATCCATCAAATTCAGCCCTACTTGCAGTTATGGCAGCTTTGACAGATCGTGCAGGCAGCATAAAAATGCTTAGGCTTAAAGTAACTAATAGAAAAAAACGCCGAATTAATACCGTGTTAAGCCTCGTTCCCCTCATGCTTAAATAAAGTATACCAGAGATTATTATCGAATTTTTATTAGCTTGTGATTTAATTAATAAAGGTTATGAATGAAAATAATAATTCGTTCAAGGAAAAACTAACTAAAAAACGATATTTAAATTTAGTGGTCTTCTTGGTCGCATTTAGTGCTATTGCCGGCAGTGTAATTTACTTTACATCGGCTGCACCCAAACCTAAAGCGGGTAGCAGCGGCAACTTTACCACTCCGACAGTCTATTTATCGCCAACTTCTGGCAAAGTATCGAGTAACAATACTTTGCGTTTAGAGATTTGGGAAGATTCACAATCCCAACCTGTCAATGCCGTCCAAACCAACCTGGCCTTTGATGCCAATAAATTTGATGTCGTTAGTATCGACGGCTCAGCTAGCGCTTTTGATATCCAAGCCCAATCCGCCTCTTCCGCTGGTAGTATAAATATTGGCCGAGGGCACGTTGGCTTTTTGATTGGACGTCAATTAGTATCTGTCGTGACACTCAAACCAAAATCCAGTGGCAAAACTAATATCAACTTTTCCAATGGAACAGTTCTAGTTAACGCTACTTCTAACAATGATATTTTGAGCGGAAAAGTTGGTGCTAGTTTTAACATTGGCCGTTAATATCTGCCGGCCATACCTTTAAAGAATCCGTCGGCAAAACCCCTGCCGCGGCGGCTAAACTTTTTGAAGTAATCGAGCTTGTTCTTTAAACGCTTTTTGGCTTTGCGAATGCGCGAAGTAATTACTAAGATTGATATTAATCCAATTAATAGAACCAGTAGCATAAATATCATAAATACCGTTCCGACAATATAGAAAGTAGTTTGGGCATCTGCAAAAAACATCTTATCTCCTAATTTATACAATAATTCTAAATTCTGGCTTATAATAAAACTGTAAAGAATCTAACAGCGTAGAAGTTGTGGATTTACTAATATATTTCTATGCAAGGAGGAGATATGAGCAGAGAGTCTGATAATTCAGCATTAGGTGCAATGGGTGTGGTAATGGGTTTTATGGCCGGCATGATTGCAGGCGTGGCTGCCGGTGTGCTTCTGGCGCCAAAGAGCGGGAAAGAAACTCGCGAACAAATTGCCGACAAAGCCCACCAAACATATGATCGGGCCCAAGATGTTGCCCGACGTTCAGTTAGTGAAGCCAAAGATAAGGCTAATACTGTTGCCAACAAAACTAAAGCAGCCGTCCGCGAAGGCAAACGCGCCGCCCGCGAAGCTTAGTTTAAGGGAGAAAAATTATGGCAGCTGGAGACCAAGCCAGGGCTAGCGCCCAACAAGCCAGAGACCAGGCCCACCAAATTCGTAATCAAGCCGATCAAATGAGTAATAAGGCAAATGAATTAGGCAGGCATGCCAGTGATTTGGAAGGTGAAGCAACCCGGCTTGAGAATGAGGCCAAAGCTGCCGATGATGCCGAAAAACGGGCCCAAGAACACGCCCGCAACCTAGAGAACAATATTTAGTTTT
>CAZBLI010000039.1:0-4972 GCA_964492785.1 uncultured Candidatus Saccharibacteria bacterium | reverse complement strand
TTGGATTTTCGAGGCAAAACAGTTTTGGATGTGGGCTCTAGCACTGGGGGCTTCACGGACTATGCCTTGCAAAACGGTGCCGCTAAAGTTATTGCTGTCGACGTTGGTACTAAACAGCTTCATCCAAAATTACGCAAAGACGATCGGATTGAGCTTCACGAACAAACCGATATCCGCGACTTTAAATTATTAGAACCAATTGATATTGTCGTCATAGACGTGTCATTTATCTCGCTGCGTTTAATTTTGCCAGCCGTTAAACAACTGATCAAAGCCGATACCCAGGTAATCGCCATGGTTAAGCCGCAATTTGAGCAAACTGATGATAGTATGAAAAACAAAGGTGTTATTAAGAATGAAAAAATCCGCCGTGATATCTTAAAAAGCTTTGAAAGTTGGGTACAAAAGCAGTTCAAAGTCCAAGACAAAGCCGACTCCGACATAGCTGGTACCAAAGGCAATCGCGAAAGATTTTATTTTCTAATTCCGACTTCCTAGTTGCTTAGCGCTAATGCTAAACTTCTGGTATGTATTTTCGGAATCGGGCCGAAGCTGGCCAGGAGCTGGCTAATCAGTTATTGAAATACAAAGACACTTTAACAACAGTGGTGGCTTTGTCTGATGGCGGTGTGGTTGTAGCGATTCAAATCGCCGCTGTCTTGCACGCGCCCTTAACCATGCTTCTGACTGAACCAATTGAAGTCCCAGGTGAAAAAGATCCGGTGGCCGTCATCGACCAGGATGGTATCTTTACCTATAACCACATGTATTCAGCCGGCCAATTAGAAGATTTTGACATGGAATACCACCATTACATCGAACAATCCAAGTTAGAAAAACTACACAAAATGCATCGCATGCTAGGCAAGGACGGCCTGATTAACCGAGATTTAATCAGGGGGCACAACATCATACTGGTGTCGGATGGCTTCAGCACTGGCTTTTCACTTGAAGCGGCTGTCGAATATCTCAAACCGGTGCAGGTCAAAAAAGTCATTGCCGCTACGCCACTGGCCAGCATTGGCGCTGTCGATTTAATGCACATAATGACCGATGAGATACGTTGTTTAAGCGTGATCGATAACTTTATCAATACTAACCATTACTTCGACGATAACCGTTTGCCTAGCCACGATACTATCGTTAAGACAGTTAGCAATATAGTCGCCCACTGGCATTAATTACAAGTAAGAGCTTAGTTTTTTGCTATCTCTAACAGTGATAAAGGGCGGGTTAGTCTTTATTAAGCCTTTGCGTTCCAGATACGTTAATTCGCGGCTGGCCGACTCGCGGCTGGCATTAATGGAGCTGGCAATATCTTGTTGTCTAAGCGGTACGTTAATAAAAATGCCATCACTTTTCTTTTCGCCAAAGCGTTGAGACATAGTAATTAAGAAAGAAATAATGCGTTCTCTGACACTACGGTATTGTAAGTTTAAGATTCTTTCTGAGTGTCGACGGTATAGCTCGACTGCCATATCAAGTATGGGTGGCAGGGCATCAGCATTGTTGCTTAAAAATTGCATATAATCTTCTCGGCTTAAGCGCCAGACTGTAGTGGGGCTAAGCGTTTGGTATATAATGCTGCGTTCCTGGCCAGTAATGGCCCAAATTAATGGGAAAATTTCTTTTTCGCGACGAATAATTAATAAATTTTCTTCGCCGTATTTGCTAATATTAAAAGCTTTGACTAAGCCTTTTTCGATATAAAAAACGCCCGAGGGAAGTTCCCCAGGACGCAAAATATATTCGCCTTTCTGGTATTGGAGTTTGGTGCCCCGCTTGAAACAGGCCACCAGTGCTGCAACTTGTTGTTCAGATGACAGCATAGTTTTATTGTGACATATTATTAGCGTTATTCCAAGCTTACATAAGAAGTAAAAAATGTTGTAAGAGTAACTTGTGACAAATGTCTCAACCGTCTGGTGATATAAATAACTGCATTCTGGAAATAGCTGGCGCATTATGTAGGTACCATTCCACAAGGAGGTGAGCATGAGAAAGCTTGGCGAAATAGAATTGGAACTTAGTAAGCTAGGTATCCGCAACCGAGTTTGGGGCAAACCAGAAGTTAAAGAACTGGTTAACATTCTCACCGATGACGAACACATTATTCAGGCTGCCAACGGCCGTTACCAGGGTGGCTTTGCCTTGATCGTAGCTACTAATCACCGGCTGCTTTTAATTGATAAAAAACTTTGGTTCATGAGCATCGAAGATGTTCGCTTTGATATGATCACCGAACTGGACTTTGCCGCTCGGGTTCTGGATGCCACCATTTCTGTCCGCACTATTAACAAAGTCCTGCGCTTTACTTCAATGAAACAACGCAACTTGCGTGATTTAATTAAATACCTGCAAGACAGAATCCTGGAAATCCGCCACATTATGATGCAGCAAGCCCAAGCACCGGATCAGGCAGTGGACCAGCCACTGATTTATCAAAATCCGGCCCAGTTTGAAGCTACACCAGTTCAGGCAACGCCAGTAGAGCCTCAACCGCTTCCAGCTCCAATTGAGCAAGCTTTGCCATCACAAATAGCAACCAATACTCAGGCACCTGATACGCTACAGACGTTCGGAACCAACATAAATTACAACCGGCCAAGCCGGCTGCGACGCATGGGTTCATTCCCAACCGCTTCTCTGACCACCCAAAACCAACGCTTTTACGGCATCAAACACTAGTTAACAGGGGAGGAAGCTAATCTCCACGTTGACAAATCAGGATTAAATTGATATAATATGTACCATAAAAGGTACATTATGAATCCTGAACAACTCCCTGACATAACAGATGAATCAACTCGCCAAGCCGTAGATATGGCTATCATTTTAGCAGCTCAAGCTGATGCCATTACTCCTGTTGATAAACCAAAAATGTTATATTCAGGTTTTGCAAAAGAAGTTAATGGGCAAAAAGCTCCATACTTTGATGCTCACGATCAATATGGATCGCACGTTACAAAAGTTTTAGTTCCAGAAATGTCGGCTGAAGTAGGTATGGTCGTTCCGGTAATGGAGAATGTATCTGGTGGCGTAGTACGACAAAGAAATCGCGGACGCACAACCAGGTTCGAAGCCACACTTGATGGTTCAAATAATGTAGCTGTAACTCGACACAATCCTCAAACAAAAGTCGAAAGCAAAAGAATTTTCAATTCAAAAACTCCTGATTTAGCCCGACAGGTAATCCTTGAAGCCGCTAAAGTAGTGATAGAAGAAGCCGAAGATAAGCTCTCTAATCATTAGCATTTACCCCTAACCAGCTATAAATTTTTAGTATTGCATTCCCAAAAATTGAGTATATAATTCCTCTCACTAATCGTGTAGAGGGGTTGTTATGGAAAAGCAACAAACAACGCAAGAAAAACACCTCAAAACAAAAAATCTTTTTAAACGTGTTAAGTCAAAACGATCATTAGTAGGTTTATTTTTGGTACTGTTTGTTTCGGTTTTTGCCCTGAATAATGGCAAAGGCGCGGCTGGTAGCTGGACAGTTTATCCAGGAAATGGCTTTAATCCTGATGGAGCCGGTGCATATGTAGCAAGCGACTGCAATGGGAACAAAGGCTGTTTAAAAGTTATGAAAATGCCCAATGGGTCTGACGCCACAGCCAAAATTTATATTACCGGCTCAGCCCCTCGCGGTGCTTTTGTTTGTGCTTCAGCCAGAGGAAAGGTTGATGGAAAAGATGGCCCGTACATAAGTCTATTTGAATCATCGTCTATGCATGGTGACCCCTGGGCTGTTCTTAGCAGGACAAACGGTTATTGGACGCCGAAATCCAGCTTGACCTACCATGAATATTGTATCGCCATGACGTTAAACAGCGGCGAACACTTTTTGTATGTAACCATTCGTAACTTTGTACCAACTTGTACTGGTCCCCAGTGTATTGGGGCTCATCCAAGCGACCTTTATGTAGCTTACATTGCACTAAAGTGGTAAGGGAATAATTAATGGAGGCTAGAAAGTCATGAAAATTAAAAGGCATTTCGGCTTAATAAAAACTAAAAGAGTATTTTTTGGGTTTGCGGCAATATTATTTGTAGGTGTATTTTTCCTGAATAACGGTAAAGGATCGGCTTTTACCTGGACACAGTATTCTGAATCATTTAGGCGGGCAAGCAATGTCCCGGCCGATATGGCATATATAAGTACTGATTGTAATGGCTTAAATAAAGGATGCATTTCTGTCTGGAAATTTGATAACGCATCATTAGGTTGCCACCCTAAATATTGTGGTACCCCAACATGGAAATATTACCCTGGCGTATCAACTAACTTTTACTTTTCTGGCCAACATTCAGGGGCGTCGGCTATTTGCATAACCGCTCGCAGTCAAATTAAAGTTTATACCGACTCCAATGAGGTTAGTTGGGAATTGCGTATGACTGATGGTAGCCCCGGTGGAAGCGGTACTTGGAATATTCCGCAAACTAAAACTTATGCAGATTATTGTTCATTCTTTTACTTGGCACCAGGTACGCATAACGGCGTATTTACGGTTCGTCATCAAACTCCGTCTGGCTCTCAGGTCTACGTATTTAGCGGATCACTTAGGTGGTAAATTCAGACTAAGTTTTAGACATTAAAACGGAATTCAACTACATCATCGGGTTGCATAATGTAAGTTTTGCCTTCGGTGCGGACTTTGCCGGCAGCTTTGGCAGCAGCCATAGAGCCAGTAGCGATTAGGTCGGGGTAACTGACAACTTCGGCGGCAATAAAGCCGCGTTCAAAATCGCCGTGAATCACACCGGCAGCTTGCGGTGCAGTGGCGCCTTTGGGGATGGTCCAGGCCCGGACTTCTTTGTCGCCAGCAGTCAAATAACTTTGCAAGCCCAAAACATCATAGGCTGCATGAATTAGCTGGACTAACCCAGACTCGGATTGGCCATAACTTTCTAATAATTCTTGGCGTTCGGCTTCGTCCAAACCATTAAGCTCGGCTTCTAATTTGGCGCA
>CAZBLI010000038.1:0-5006 GCA_964492785.1 uncultured Candidatus Saccharibacteria bacterium | reverse complement strand
AGTTTGCGGCGCGCCCAATGTTCATGCCGATATGCTGGCTGCCTGGATTCCGCCAGGAGTAACAGTTCCAAGTACTTTGGGCAAGGAACCATTAGTTATCGAAGCCCGTGATATTCGCGGCCAAACCAGTAATGGCATGCTGGCCAGTTTGCACGAGTTAGGCATAAGTGATGACCACTCAGGAATCCTAGAAATCAAAGCTGAAAAAAATGTTGACGAAGATTTAACACAGCCCGGTACAGAATTTAAAAAGCTTTATAAATTAGACGATGTAGTGGCTGACATCGAAAATAAAATGTTTACGCACCGGCCGGATTTGTTTGGGGTTTTAGGCGTTGCCCGTGAGCTGGCTGGTATTCAGCAGTTGGCTTTCAAGAGCCCGGACATGTATCTTAACCAGCCACAATTCGAAACCAAAAACGACTTAGCGTTGGAAATTAATATTGAAGATCAGTCTTTGGTTCCCAGATTTATGGCCGTAGCCATAAAAGATGTCAAAGTTGGTCCAAGCCCGACTTGGCTACAAGCTGCTTTAGTGCGGGTTGGTTATCGCTCCATTAACAACATTGTTGATATAACCAATTTCTTAATGCACTTAACCGCCCAGCCGATGCATGCCTATGACCTGGACAAATTATTAAAAGTTAGCGGCCAAGCGACTGCGAAATTAGAAACTCGCCGCTCACGCAAAGGCGATAAGATCAATCTTCTAAACGGTAAATCGCTCGAACTCCAAGACGAATCAACAATTTTGATTACCAGCAATGATATACCAGTCGGCATTGGCGGTGTCATGGGCGGAGCTGATACCGAAGTTGATGAAAACACTAAAAACATAGTTTTAGAATGTGCCTCTTTTGACATGTACAATATTCGCCGCACGGCTATGCAATACGGCTTGTTTACTGATGCCGTCACGCGATTTACCAAAGGCCAAAGCCCGTTGCAGAATGATCGAGTCATGCAGTTTGCTCTAAATACTATTGCCAGTAATGCCGGCGGCCAACAGGCCAGTGACGTCAAAGATCTACATGGGGATCTACCAGCCTTAGCCAACGTCAAAGTCCACAAAGATTTTGTTAATGCCAGACTTGGTAGTCAGCACACGGCTGAAGAAATGGCAAATGTATTGCGAAACGTTGAATTCATCGTTGAAGTTAATAGTGACGAACTTAATGTAACGGCACCATTTTGGCGGACGGATATTGAGATACCAGAAGATATCGTTGAAGAAATCGGCCGCTTGGTTGGCTACGACCTGTTACCGCTGGAGTTGCCTAAACGCACCGCCAAGCCATCGCCAGTCGATCAACTTTTGGCTACCAAGAGTCAAGTTCGGAGTATTTTAAGTGCTGCTGGTGCCAACGAGATACTCAGCTACAGTTTTGTGCATGGCGATTTAATCGAAAAGGTTGGTCAGGATAAAAATCAGGCTTTCCAAATCGCTAATGCGATAAGCCCAGATTTGCAATATTACCGTCTGAGTTTAACTCCAAGTTTGCTTGAAAAAGTTCATCCTAATATCAAACAAGGTTTTAGTGAATTTGCCTTGTTTGAAATTAACCCCGTCCACGCCAAAGATTTTAAACAAGACGATGGCTTGCCGGCAGAAGATCAGCGGCTAGCCTTAGTTTTTGCGGCCGACCAAAAAACTGCCCGGCAAAACTATAGCGGCGCGGCTTTTTATCAGGCTAAAAAGTATCTTACGAGTTTGTTGGATAAACTAGGTATTTGTGATGATGTAATTTTAGAACCAGCCGAAAATCACGAAGCTAAAGAATCTATTGATCAGGCTGCTTTAGCGCCGTTTGAGAAAAAACGCACCGCCACGATTAAAACTAAGGAAGGGCAGCCGCTTGGTTATGTGGGAGAATTCCGGTCATCCGTCCGGAAGAATCTAAAATTACCAGATTTTGTGGCTGGCTTCGAAATTAATATTGGCCAGTTGATGAAATTAACTGGTAAAAACAGCTATCAGCCAATTCCACGCTTCCCAAAAGTTGAACAAGATATGACGCTAAAAGTTGCAAGCCAGGTAAATTATATAGATATTTACAATTTAATTAACGAAACACTTGCCAAAGATTCAGAGGGCGCTAGCTTTACTATTAGCTTGAAGGACGTCTATCAAGATGAAGCCGACAATCAGCACAAGAATTTAACTGTTCACTTAGAGATCGCCTCATATGATCGTACCTTGACTGCGCCCGAAGTTAATAATCTCTTAAATAATTCAGCCGAGATTGCCAAGCAAAAGCTTGGTGCCGAACGAGTGTAATATGAAAAGGCTAGGACTAGCTCTGCTGGTTTTAATAGCCGCCAGCCTTGCCACGCTTTTTAATCCTGCACATGCCAAAGCCGACGTTAATGACTTTGTGATTACAAATTTTAGCGGTGACTATACGCTTACCGCTAAAGATCCTAACGGCCAACTGGATATCAAAGAAACTATTGATGTAAATTTTCATGATTTTAACCATGGAATTTTACGAGCCATTCCCGCCAATTATAAAAATCACAACGTTCGCATAAGTGATATAAAAGTAACCAAAGCCAGTGGAGAAGAATGGCCCGTCAGTACTTATAACCAAAACGATAATTTGGTTTTAAAGATTGGCGACGTTAACAAAGTAGTTACCGGTCAGCAGGAATTTATAATTCAGTACTCGGTGCACAATGTTATTACTTTTTATGCGGATCATGATGAACTTTATTGGGATATTAATGGCGATCAGTGGCAACAACCATTCGAAAAAGTTAAGGCTACTTTTAATATTCCACCCGAATATTTAACGCAACCAACCAAAACTTTGTGCTTTGTAACCGGCTACCAAAAAGATTCACCATGTACTATTGAAGAAACCAAGCCAGGACAAATAGTGAGCCAAGCCACTAAGACGTTTGGCCCGGACATGACTCTTACCGACGTTATAAGCCTAAAGAAAGGTATATTCAGGCCGGTTAGTTTTAACGATATTGTCAAAGACACTTACAAAATGGTTCTATCGCTGGTGCTGCCCATAATATTAGTTTTTACAATTTGTTTTTGGCGCTGGTGGAAATACGGCAGAGATCCCAAAGGACGGGGCACGATTATTCCGGAGTATGACGCGCCAGACGGCCTTAGGCCGGCTATGGCTGGTACTATAGTTGATTTTAAAGTCGATAACCGTGATATTTCATCGACCATTATTGATTTAGCAGTTCGCAGATTCATAAGAATCATTGAAGTCGAAAAGAAACAACTAATTGGCAAATCAAAAGACTATGAGTTTGAACTGCTCAAAACCGATCTTGGCGAGCTGGACGGCTACGAATCTCAACTCTTACTAGGAATTTTCCCCGACCTAAGACTTAATTCCACAGTCACGGTTAAATCTTTAAAAAATAAATTCTACTCCACAGTCAATACGGTGCGCGATGAAATCGATCAAAAATTAAAGACTGATGGTTATTTCGTCAATGACCCTCAAAAAGTCATTAAAAAGTCCGGCGTTATAATGTCTCTGGCTATAATTGTCTTGTATTTGAGTTTGCAGTTTTCCAGCGGCAGAGAAGATTTAATATTCTCAAATGTCGGTGCCTATGTGCTGGTTTTAATACTTTGCATTTTCATTGTGGCGTTCTTTCAGAAAATAATGCCCAAACGGACTTCTCAAGGCGTAGCCGCCAAAGAGCATATATTGGGCTTAAAACTATATATGGAAACGGCCGAAAAAGATCGGCTTAAGATGCTACAAAGTCCAGATTCTCCTTACGCTGAAAAGTCTAAAGAGCCTGTCAAATCCGTCAACCTATTCGAAAAACTTTTGCCCTATGCTGTGGCCATGGGCATAGAGAAGGAATGGGCCAAACAGTTCAAAGATATTTATAAGACTCCACCAGAATGGTACAGCGGTAATTGGAGCACCTTTAATACGATTTACTTTACATCTGCGCTAACCAGTAGCGTCAATGCCATGGGAGCGAGTTTTAGCCCGCCATCCAGTTCGGGCGGCAGTGGCTTTAGTGGTGGAGGTGGCTTCGGCGGCGGCGGTGGAGGTGGCGGTGGCGGCGGCGGCTGGTAAACCGCGCACTGTTCTGACAAACCCTAAACATGTTAAGCTTTAAGTAGATGAAATCAATTTGGCGAATTATTACTTTTACTAAAGAATTGTGGCGATATTACCTCGGCATTTCTTTATTGACTATTTTTCTGGCAGCTATGGCTCAGCTAACGCCAATTTTTACCAAAGGCGCTATTGATCAGGTGAGTAAATTATTACAGGGCGGTACGGTAAATGTTGTCGTGGTGGCTGGCTACGCGGCCGCTATATTTTTGACCGATTTAGGCCAGACCATTTTTGGTAACATCAGTGGCTATTGGGGCGATATTTTAAGTGCCAAGCTCAACCAATTATTAAGCACCCGTTACTTTAAACATCTGTTGACATTGCCACAACACTATTACGATACGGAATTATCAGGCAAGATAATCAACCGAATGAACCGCGGCATTTTTCAAATCGGCGACTTTATGCAGGTGCTTAGCAATAACTTTTTGCAATTTTTGTTTAGCACCATCTTTTCCTTAATAATCGTCGCCTTTTATTCCTGGCAAGTGGCCCTGATGCTGCTAGCTCTGTATCCAATATTTATATTCATGACCATGCGAACGAGTACAAAGTGGATGGATTATCAGCATAAAATAAACGACAACGTGGATATAGCCGTCGGCCGTTTTACCGAGAGCATTGGCCAAATCAAAGTTGTTAAAAGCTTTATATCCGAAAATAGAGAGCAGAAGTTCTTCAACAAACATTTACAGCAAATGGTTGAAACTACATATCCCCAAAGTAAATATTGGCATGTCCAGGATGTTAAACGCCGGCTTGTTTTGAATGTTATTTTCTTTGCGGTGTTTGCTTATATATTTATTGAAACGGCCCATGGCGTTTATTCAATAGGCACCATGGTTTTACTAATTCAGTATGCCTTCTTGATTCGAATCCCAATTTTTACAATTA
>CAZBLI010000037.1:3396-5323 GCA_964492785.1 uncultured Candidatus Saccharibacteria bacterium | reverse complement strand
TTTTGATATAAAGATCGAAATAACAGCACTTATGAAAACAGTTACTAAAATAAGAGTTAGGTCTTTTTGTTTCATCGCACTACTTCCTTATCAATCTTAAGTTGTACAGCCGGCTGGTAATAAGTTTGGGCCGTAATGTTTATTGATAAATCATTGCTTGAACCACTAAAACTAATAGTTTGGATTTGAATTGGTCGTATTGACCGCTCTAATACTGAAATTAAATTTTGAATATTTCTATAATTACCGCTGACTGATGCCGAAAAAGGTATAAATATTGGTTGATCAGAAGACGCATTTAAGGCAGTATTTTGTTGATTCACTTCATCATCGGTGCCGCTAATGCTTTGGATGTTTAAGCCATTTTGATTTAGTAGTTTTTCGATACTTGTAGCTAAAGCCGGAAAATCATAGGTGCTAGGTAGGGCGTCAAGCATAATTTTAGCGTTATCACCATCGCGATCTGAAGTACCCGTACTGGCTCCGCCAATTACATTAGATTGGCCGCCGATAAACGCCTGATATGAAACCGCTAGCTTATTGGCATTATCAATATTTGTTTTTAGCTGATCTCTGGCCTTTTCCTTTTTTGTTATTACCCGCGACTGATAAGCACGTTGGCTTAACAGACTTTTGCTTGAAATAACAGAGAATACTACTAAGAATGAAGCAACAGCTATTACTATCATCATAGTTGTATTGGCTTTATCGATTTGAACTCTTTTGGTGGAAGGTAATTTTGCCATGTTTATATCCTTATTGTCCCTGCGCAGATGTATTACTTTTTTTAGAAGATTTTTGGAATAAAGGATCATCGAGCTGAGATCGAGTACTTATTATTGACGGCACTTGAAGCTTAGGATTCTTAGAACTATCAAAAATTGTTGAATCAAAATTTAAAGTTATAGAATAAGCCGTCCCCTTAGTGGATCGGCTAAAACTTGTTAAAACGACATTGCTGAAAGCTTTAGTCGGAGTAGTGTTGTCGCTAGTTGTGTAATTAGTAAATTTAAGACTGTCAACAAATTGGTTAACGTTTGGCAAACTTTTACCATCGCCACTGATGGTAAAGGTTTTTTGGGTAAAATCTACATTTAATTGACCGATACTGACATTTTTAGGAACAATAATGGCTAAATAGCCGAAAAGACGAGAAGTTACCGGCCTTTGTTCCATTAAGCCAGGTATACTTTTTAATTGATTCTGGACCGTTAAGATTTTCGGCAAAAGTGTGTTTTGATTTAAGGTTTGTTCTGAGGTTTTAATATCTTTATTTATGTCATTTAAGTGAGTCTTCTGTAGTACGTTAACTATTAAAAATAAAACCACCATTATAAAAACGCAAAATCCTGCTAAAAGCACGGCTACTGTTACAACTAATCGTTGATTACGCTTGGCTTTAATATATTCTTGTTTAACGTCAGGGAGTAAATTAAACTGAATCATCTTATTCTTCCCTCTGCGCTAATCCGGCTGCTATACCAAAATGGTTAGCCGCAGTTAATAATTCGTTTTGACGTGAAGCCGGGAAAGAAACATTGCGCCAGGCATTGCCGATTTCAACATTGATACCAAACTTATTGGCGATATATAGTGGGAATTCAGGCAAAGTAGCGGCTGCCCCGGTGACTATAATTCTCTCGACTTTAAGGGTTGAGTAGCGAGTTTGAAAGAATTTGATAGATTTTTCTATTTCAGCTATCAAGGTATCTACTGTACTTATAATGGCATGATAAATTTGGCCCTCCAATTTATCTTTGGCAAGGCCGAATTTAAAGATAAATTGTTCGGCTTGCTTGTCATCGATACTCAAGTTTTGCGATGCAGACTTTAATATTGCTTCCATGCCAGTTGGGATAGCACGCGCCAAACGTGGTACACCGTTAACCGATACCACTATGTCACTGGTTTTATAACCAACATCCAC
>CAZBLI010000037.1:0-3296 GCA_964492785.1 uncultured Candidatus Saccharibacteria bacterium | reverse complement strand
ATGCCCACAGCAACATTGGTGGTTGTTACTTGAGCTTGAGTAATTAATTCTTTTATCAGTTGGGCTAACTTTTGCTGGTCAACTTTGGAGTCACTCAACGCTACTTTAGGATCAATCGGGATAAAAGCGTATTTAGATAAGGCTTTGATGCGCCCTGCGCCCTTTAACTCAACCAGTCTAACAGCGGTGGTGCCAATATCAAGGCCAAAAAATTCTGATACACCACTCAATAGAGTCATGCTGCTAGGCTCCTAATCTTTTGTTGGTTTTTATTTGATATATACTTTTGGATTTAGATGTCATTATGCCACCCTTAAATTTCGTTGGAGTCCGACTAGACCCATATTGGCTAAATTATAGCATAAGCACGCTGGACTGCCACAAGTCTTTTACAAAACCGGCGGTAAGCTAATTATGGCATCGTCCGTTTGCGATTGAGAGCAAACTCCTGCATCACAAACATTAGCCATATAAAGTTCTGGCGAGAAGACAAAGTATTCGCTCGCTAAATTATTAGTAGCAACTTCATCGGCCACACTTTTACGAAGTGAGTTTTTTGTACGTAACAGCTTTATCTTATTTGCTAGTACAGCTCCTACCACAGTCAAAGTATTCCTGTGACAATCACCATCTGGTGGACCTGGTAAATATTTATTAGCGCTTGTTGTCTGGTTAAATTGTCCTGATGCATTCGCGCAGGTTACAAAAGCCCCTCCTTGCGCAACATACATACCGTTGAGTATTGTCACGTTTGGATCTACATAAATATTGCCACTTGCAACTACCGATAGAACAGGAATTTGCTTTTCTGACGACCAAGTAGTTGACGCGTAAACAATATTTGAAGGAATATAAACATTTCCGTTTACATATATGAATATATGTTCACCGCCAGCAAATGTACCAGCAGCTGTATTTAATCGTAATGTTCCGCCAGCGGGATTAAAGCTATATTTGCCCGATCCTAAGCTGGTAGGAATTGTGAAGTTCGAAGAATTACCTTTTGGAGTTGCACCATTACTATCGGCGTAGTAGTTATGGACACAGTTAGATCCGCCAAAATTACCACCAAATAAACCTAAACCAGGTGAATTACCAGATTGGTTTGAAAAAGATAGACCAACACCAGCCGGTGCGGTTGCACTGCTGTTCATACTTGCGGTAGGAAAACCAAAATTCTGGCCCATTGCATAGGCGGCAAATTGAACACTGGCACCAACATAATCACTGCCAATTTTCCTTGTGAATCCAAATATTTTACCGCTGTTTGCACAGCCACTGCTACCGAAACCGCCGCCAGAATAAACATCATTGCCTAAAAATTTGGCATATGGTTCATCAACTATAAAATCACATTTTAAATCGTCAATTGGGGTACCGGATGAGGTAATAATATTACCGCTCGGATTAACTGTTCCGCTCTGAGGACTGATTCTGGTTCTTTGGCAAAAACGATAACCGGCTTGTTTGTAGGCGATTAGTATAGCCCGTGAGGTGCTTAAATTAGTGTCTCCGTTTATAAGATTTCTTGAACCACTTATTTGAGAGCCAAGCAAGGCCACTTGCCTGCCCGTGCTGTCTGCAACATAGTAATCAATTCTTACGCTAACATTATTAACTTGATTTGGTGGAGTAACGTTAATATTAGTCGACACAGTGTTTGTGAAACTTATTCTATTCGGGTTTTCAGGATCATCTAACTTGGCATCCGTACTTGTAGATATTGAAAAGCCGGTGCTACACGGCCCCCAAGTGTTGGATCTAGCAGTAGCTGAACCCCCTCCCCCAAAGCCAGCTGTGGTTGCTTCAATATAATTAGTAGTATTGGCATTATATGCCGGCGTGTTAATCGTGACTGTGCGCGATGTCGAGCCAAAACCTCCGACGGTGTTTGGCGCACCGCGGCCATTCAACCTCCAAGTCACATTATATGGGCCGCCATCTGGATCACGGGAAGTGATTGTAAAAGTAGTGCTGGAACAAGTGATGTTGGAAATTGTAAGAGTCGGGGCGTTAGTGCGAATGGTTCTCAGTGGGCCGATGGGTCCGGCTATATTGCCACAATTTAACCTGATTCGGAAGGTTGAACCGTCTTCGTTATTAAATGTCATGTAAAAGTCTGGTGGCGGATCATTACAGTAAGCTTCTACGTCTACATAAAAAGGAGCCATCCATGCCAAGGTATCGGTACTGCCACCCCCACAGTTGTTTCGAATATCTTGAGCAGTAAGAGTTATGTACCAATTTATTCTATTATTTTGAGCATAATTATTAACTAAACCAGCCCACCTATTGAAATTTGATTGGGCATAGCGAATTCCACATTCCAACTTACTTGGATGCCCTGGACAATTAGAGAATGAATTTGGGTTAACTCCAAGCATTGTATTTACAATCACTGAATTACCCGCTACCACCATTAAGTCACAATTTTGTGCCGATACATTGCCAAAAGCCGGGCAATTTCGGTTTGTGCCTGGGCATACTTGGGAGCCACCTTGAGCTTGTGTGTAAGGGTTATGGCAAGTATTGAGCCTGGTTCGAACAAATACTATAAAACTTTGGGCATTATCTAAACTATCCTGGGTTGAACAAGTAGTTACATTACAGTGGTGCGGCGGGTTAAAGGCAGCGATCCAAGCTCTTAAAACCGGTGAATTAGGATAAGAATTTACGTTGATGTTATTGTAGTAAGTATGGCAAGTACTTCGGCCGGCAAAACTACCAGACGTACAAGCATTTATGGCAGAGGTTTTGGTCATTTGGACAATAGTAAAAGTAGTCACAACCACAAATAGCCAAACTAATGACAGGGCAATTTTTTTGAAAAGTGGTTTAGACATCATATTAACCGCCTAAGGACTTAATTTTATCTTTGATGTAATACTCACTATTGACCCAATCCAGCGGCCGGCCGTTGTCATTCTCTAAAGCTTGGAGTGCTAGCTTATAATTTTTGACCGCGCATGCATTATCTTTTGCTGTTTCGCACACCACTGCCAAACTATAATAATCTTTGTAGGTCGGATTAGGTGCTGTTTTTAAAACACTTTGTTGCAAGCTAACTGCCGATTTTGTGTCACCTAATTCATTATAAACATTAGCTAATTGTGTACTCACATTCTTGTATTGGTCGGGTGATAAGTTTTTACCATCCTCCTTAAGGAATTGTTCGAGAGTATTTTTAGCTTCAGTGACATTGCCAGTAGTATATTGAGTACCGGCTTTCTCAATTACCTGGGTATATTTGCCATTTATATCACTGGTGTCTTTAGGTTTGTGGCTGTTGTTGACTA
>CAZBLI010000036.1:0-5330 GCA_964492785.1 uncultured Candidatus Saccharibacteria bacterium | reverse complement strand
AAGGCAACGGGTTCTGGTCCCGTGATCGGGGGTTCGAATCCCTCATCCCCAGCCAAAATAAATAGCTCTGCCAATGGTAGTGCTATTTATTTTGTTTGAAAGATTTGAATCGCCGATCAGCAAGCGAAGCGTGTGCGATCGGGGGTTCGATGAAAAGGAGCTCACGCAGGTGCTTGCACCGAGTAAGCGACGCGGGCAGTAGCGGAGCGTTCATCCCTCATCCCCAGCCAAAAATGCATCAGCTTTTGCTGGTGCGTATTTTAATTAGACCAAAGCTTACTGATCCAATAAATATCAGCGCCAATGATGACATCGCATATTTACCGGTAGGTTGTTTAGTTCCTGAGCCGGTGTTCGGTGCTTTGATTGAAGAAACCAGTAGCCCGGGACCACTTGGATCTCTGATGACGCCGTCTGCAGATCCATCATCATCTAAACTTCCACCATCCTTAGCTGTGTAACTAATTTTTAATACTTCATGTCCGCCAATTGAAATTTCGTTAAAAATTGCATTATTGACAGTACTGTAGCTGCCATCACCATGCCATTTTCGCAAAGCTAAATTAGAATTATTTTTTACCCCAAAATAATATTGGTATATATGGGCCGTTACACCAGGACTGGCACAAGTAGCCCAAAATTGAGTTAAGCCAGCCGGATAAGTGTATTGATTGTCGGCCGATTCACTGGATTCACTGCCAACTTGAATATTGGCCAAGCTGGTACAATCGGTCTCTAATACTTGGTAATTGCCGGTAAGCGGGTTGATAAAGCTTACTACGTTAGCCTGAGATGCATCGGCAATTCCATCGTTATTGGCATCGCCTCCATTAGGCCCGGCATTTTCAACAACATCATAGGTTCCGTCATTGTCACTATCAACATGGCTGGTGTCTACCGTCCAGGTATGGACGGCTGGCGTAAGATCATTGTTCCCGGCTGCATCGACGGCTTTTACGATTAAAGTGTGTTCGCCATCGGTGAGTGATGGAGTAGCATAAGAGCTATCGCATGACTCAAATGATGCTGAGTCTAGGCTACATTGATATGTTGCGACTTCGTTAGAAGTTAAAATAAAATTAGTTACAGAAGTTGTACTTGGCGTTGAGCCAAGCCGCGTAATTGTAGTATCTGGTGGAGTGCGATCAACTGTCCATGCGTATGTTGCCGGTGAAGGATCGGCAACATCCGAGGCGTCGACTGCCCTGACATAAAATGTATGGGGGCCCTCGGTTAAAGAAGAGGCTGAGTAAGGGCTTGTGCAGGGATTAAATGCTCCGGCATCGAGCCGGCATTCAAACGTAACGGGACTTTCTGACGCATCAAACGCGAATGTATCTGACCCATTATTACTAACTGAGGCGGGGTGCGTAAGAATAAAAGTATCTGGTTCTGGCGGCGCTGCCTTTACGATATTTTTAAAAGCTACGATTGAAATAACAAAAATTATAAGAATATATATTAATTTGCTAACCAATTTAACTTTATTTATTGGTTGTAGCTTCATTGACAATCCTCAGTTTGCATTTAATATTTACGGCCCATAGTTGCGGCGGCCATAAAGGTTTTGATTTTCAGTAGATTTATTGGGAGTAAGGATGCCCATAAGTGAACTTACGCCAACTAAAGCCAGAATACCCATGCCAATTGTTTGTATAAATTTCTTACGAGACATCGGTTGATTGAGGATCTCGTCTAATTTAGACATTTTTTATCTTCCCTTCCCCTTCTTTAAATAGCTTATGTTTTGGGATTATAGATGTCAAGCCTCTTTAATTTGCAACTGCTGTATATAAAACTTGGGTGTTGTAACTGCCGCTCTTGAGTGAAGTATCGGCACAGGCTCCATACCAAACAGTTGTAGATTGGGCTGGATCGGCAGCACCACTACTCGTGGCAATTGTGTCTGCCGGCTGATTACTAGCCATGATCCCAGCAAAAGTTGTAGCCGGTATACTTATGTTTGTTTGGTTAGTAGTCGGACCGCTACCAAAGCTACCTAAGCCATCCACTCTGTACCCCCATTTGTTGGCAGTTAAGGTAGTCGGTGAAGCTAATGTACCAGAACTGGCAGTAATTAAATCACTGCCATTCACCAATGATGTGTTATTGCTACTATCGGCCAAGGTTAGAGTATAGCCATTAGTGTCGTCTGTAGTCACACTGGCGGTGTCACTTTGAATTGTGCATTTACCACCGGCAGCTGGCACAATATTTAAACTAACATTGCCATTACTACTTACAGTAATGCTGCAGGTCTGCCCGTATTCACACGAACCATAAGCTCCGCTGCCATAATTACCGCTGGTATAAGCATGAATAAATCCGCCACCAATAATTATCAGCAACGATAGGCTTGAAAAGACAAAAAATGATAATCGTTTTAAATGAACTTTCATTTTATCTTTTTTTATAACTTTTGGTTTTCTTTCTTTTACGGGTCATGTAAACAATCAATACGCTACTAATCAACAAGGCAATGAATATTGCAATGCACCAAAGTGCCGCTCCAGACATAACCAAGACCCATTTAGATTTTAAATATTGGGTGTGACCTAGATATTCCACTGATGCATCAACTTTAAAAAGACCTAGAGCCGGTGCCTTATCCCAAATCATGTCAAGTTTACGAATTGTTTGGGGCAGGACAACTTTTGTGGTGTTTAACTGGTATTTAGTATTTCCAAGAATGTCTTTTACGTTGTACTTAATTTTTGCCGGAAAATGAATACTGCCATCATTTTTAATTCTTAGAGTGCTAGTTAAAGGATTGGACTGAAAAAATTTTGATTGCCAACTGGCGATCGAGCCACTTTCGACAACTTTACCGGCTACTTTAATATAAAAAAGTTCGCCAACCCGCTGATTTAATGCAATGCCTTTAGAGTTTTTACCTACCTGTGTTTCTGCAAATATGGCTGCATAATAACCGCCTGGTTGAGTATTTTCCGGTACAGAAATAGTGTACTGAATTTTGACTGACTGGCCGGGTTTTATAGTGCTACCCGGTGATGAAAAATTAAACCAACTACTTATATTTGGCGCTGTTGGCAAAGCAGTAAATTCTGGTGTGTAGTCTTCGCTGCTAACATGGTAAGGTGCAGCGTAATTAATAGTTTTGTAGCCGCTTTGACCGGAATTAACTACAGTAAAGTCTCCCTTGTAAGTATCACCAGGATTTATAACTGGTGAATTAGTGGTGGGCGTGATGGTTATTTCTTTGGAGGCCGCAAAAGCAACTTTACCAAATAATACTGTTGCCATTAAAAAGCCCGCCAGCGTAGCCATTACCAGTTTAAAACTTAAACTGATTTGCCAATATTTTCTCATGTTAATTTGCAGTGGCGGTATAGGTTACGCTATTCGTATAAGTACCTGTCGGTTGGCTGGTATCGGCTGCCACTCCATACCAAACAGTTGTCGTGTCGTTTGATGCCACTCCAGAGGTGGTTTTAATCGTGTCCGGTGAGGCTGTTACCGGTACGGCGGCAAATTTAATTGATCCGCTAAGGGCAGCGCTACTTTGCGAATTTGTCGGACCGGCACCAAAACCACCCAATCCGTCAACTCTGTAACCCCATGTATTAGCTGACATTGCAATTGGCGATGCCTTACTACCGCTGGAATGTGGGATAGTATCACTACCAGAAACTAATGAAGTCCCGGCGTTGGTTTCTGCTAATTGCAGTGTGTAGCCGGAGCTATCATTCGTACTGACTGTCACTGTATCACTAGCAATTGTCTGGGCGCCGGACGCTGTCGGCACAACATTTACATTTACAGTTCCGCTTGTCGTAAATAAACTTATAACCGAAGAGATGCTTGAACTAATTGTCGTAGTTGCTTGCGTAGCAGCAACTGTGGCAACTGTTCCGACACTAATTATTAATGTCAGCAACAATAAAGTTACCCACCTCAAACTCTTGGTTACCCTACTCCGCACTATCTTTTGCATAACCATTACGACTATAATAGCATCGAATATTTCACATGAATAAACTTTTTGTTGTAATTTTTTCGTTACTTTTTATTAACCTGTTTTTTTACTTTAATAACTCAATGTATGTAAGATTTCTCACAGACCAAATTTAAATTTGAAGTGTTTTTTGATTTCTCAATCTAGATGCTTATGATATTATTTGGCAATAATGCATATAAATTAGTGCGAGGGGGATTTATAGCTTATGTCTAGATTACCGACTCCTGGAGGTGATGCTAATAACTGGGGAACAGTTTTAAACGACTTTCTGCAGCAGTCATTAAATTCCGATGGTAGTTTGGTAACAAGTGGCACTAATTCGTACACTGGTTCAGCTAACACTAATCTTGCCAGTAACAGCCAGCCCGGTTTAATACAACTCGCCAATGATTTTGGTAATACTGCAGCTTCTCCAAAAGTTGTCGGGTTGCAAGGCCGGGCTATAGATTCGTCAGCACCAAGTGATGGCGATGTTTTAACTTGGACTTCAACCGGTAATAAATGGTCGCCAGTGGCACCATCAGTTGGTGGCGGTGGAGGCAATATTGTTAACTTAGATGGAGGCAGTTCATCTTCTAGTTTTGGCGGTACAGCAACAATTGATGGTGGGACAGCTTAATGTCTACTACGATTCAATTTCGAAGGGATACAGCGGCTAATTGGACAAGCAATAATCCGGTCTTAGCTGCCGGGGAATTGGGGCTTGAATCGGATACCAATGCTTACAAAATTGGTGATGGCAGTACTAGCTGGAACAGCTTGATATATAATCAGTTATCTCCAGAAATAACTACTTTAACAATTCAATCCCAAGCCAATAATCCTTCTACACCGGCTGATAGTAATTTAGTTGTTTATGCAAAATCACTGGCCGGTAGAGTGATGTTAAAACAGTCTGGACCAAGTGGCTTGTCAACTCCATTGCAACCATTCTTAGCTCGAAACAAAATAGGATATTGGGCTTCGCCTGGAAATGCCACTACCGTGCCTGGTGTTTTTGGCTACACTGCTCCAACCACGACCGGTACGGCAACAGCACGAACTGTAGCTACCACTAGCTTATTTACTAGGGCTAGAAGACTGGCCTATGTTTCTGCCGCAACTGCCGGTTCACTTTGTTACCAATATGTTAATGTCGCTCAGGTTACAGTTGGCGATGGTTCAGGTAACGGAGGATTTTATAAAATTTGCCGTTTTGGAATAAGTGATGCTGCTGCTGTCGCAACAGCTCGTATGTTTGTCGGTGTTAGCTCAAATGTATCCGCCCCAACCAACGTTTCACCAGCATCTTTAACTAACCAAATTGGTATGGGCCATGATAACGGCGATACAACTTTTAAGATATATTATG
>CAZBLI010000035.1:0-5609 GCA_964492785.1 uncultured Candidatus Saccharibacteria bacterium | reverse complement strand
CGGGTCTAAGCCAGTCATCTCTAAGTCCACCCACAAAAGTTTGGTTGGGATACGGTCTTTATCTGCCATTGCTGGCTATTATATCTTATTTCTTAGATCGTGCCGTAGTTAACGCCTCGCTATACCAAAGTAGTTCATCAATAGTTGCAGTCAGTCGTTCTTGCCAGCCCATATCTTCAAACTGCCGATAAATATTACCGTCTTCATCAAATAGTTCCGCCACCCGTTTAGTTATGGCTATATTGCTTGGGATTACTATTCCTCGGGATTCGGATATAACAATTTTCAGGTCTGAAGTTGCCCTGGCACCACCGGTACTGCCATGGCTGACTACCGCAACGGGCTTGCGCTGCAATTCAAACGCCACATAATCAATGGCATTTTTAAGGACGGCAGGCATACCATGATTATATTCAGGGGTGATGATAACAAATCCATCAGACTGGTTTAATTTATCCAGCCATTTTTTGGCGATTTTATCTGGCTGCCGGTCGGGATTAAATTTTGGCGAAATTTGCTCATCAAAAAACGGCATTGAATAATCGCGTAAATCCAAAAATTCTACTTCAACTTTTTTATGAGTTTTAAGCTCTTTTAGAACCCAATTGACTAGTAGTTCAGACCGCCTAAATTGGCGGGTTGAACCTAAAATGACAGCTATTTTCATCTTAATTTACCTTTAAAACCACTTTACCGCGATGGCCGCCGGCTTCCAGGTAAGCCTGGGCCTGGCCGGCATCGTCTAAATTAAACACTTTGTCTACGAATACTTTAAGTTTGCCGCTGTCGATTAAATCCTTGAGCTCATGCAGGTAATGGTTAGTTACTATGCTCTGCTGGTGAACAAAATTAATTGAATACTTGCCAATTAATTGCTGGTTGGGCTGGGCATTCATCGATACCAAACCGCCACCAGTTTTTAGGACTTGGTAGGATTTCTCGGCAGTGTCGCCACCGACAGTATCAAACACGGCATCCAGATCTTTTAGCACGGTTGTAAAATCCTGGGTTTCATAATCGATAACTTCGTCAGCACCCAAGCTTTTGGCAAAATCTACATCTTTAGCGGCGACTGTTGTAATTACATGGGCACCGATATGCTTGGCAATTTGTATAGCATAGGTGCCAATGCCGCCGGCGCCGCCATGGATTAAGATTTTTTGGTTGGGCTGAAGTTTTAAGTGGTCAATCAGGGCCTGAAAGGCGCTCGAGCCGGCCAACGGCACGGCGGCGGCATTAATGAAGTCGAGCGTTTTGGGCTTGGAGTGCAGCGATTCGGCTTTTACCACCGTAAAATCGGCGTATGAGCCATTGCCACCCACAGCATTGGCCTGGCCATAAACCTCATCGCCGACTTTAAAATCTTTAGCGTTAGCACCAATTTTTCTGACGATGCCAGCCGCATCACCACCTAAAGTTGCTGGGAATGGCACGGGGATGCCAGTAGCACCAGAGCGCACTTTGTAATCAAATGGGTTAACGCCTGCAGCCTTAACTTCTACTAAGACCTGGTCATCAGCCGGTTCCGGCATGACTGCATTATTATTAATTTTTAAAACTTCAGGCCCGCCAAACTGATTAATCTGTGCTGCTTTCATAGATATGCCCCTAATGATATACTTTGTATAGTATTAATCAGTATAGTCCCAATACTATACTTTGTAAAGTATGCGATTTACATCTGTTAAGAACAAAATTGAACCACGCAAAGGCTGCGTCGCCTGTGCTGTAAAAATACTTGGCGACAAGTGGACAGCTTTGATATTGCTGGATATGGCTGAGGGCCAAAAGCGCTTCTGCGAATTTGAGCGTTCCCTGCCCGGAATCAGCCCACGGACCTTATCACAGCGCCTAGACAACCTGACCGAGCAAAAAATTATTTCTAAAAAGTCCTATTCGCAAGTTCCACCCAAAGTTGAATACACTTTGACCGACAAAGGCCACGACCTCATCCCCGTCCTTAAACAAATGGCCAACTGGGGCAGCAAGTACGGCAGTTAATTATTTCTTTTCTTTAAAAGATAACGAAGACGAGTTAATGCAGTAACGGTTGCCGGTCGGTGTTTGCGGGGCATCATTAAATAAATGTCCCAGATGAGCGCCGCAGTTAGCACAGACTACTTCAATACGGCTCATCCCATGGCTGGTATCCGGCTCTAGTTTAACTGCACCTTTGGTGGCAAAGTCATAAAAACTGGGCCAGCCGGAGCCAGAATCAAACTTGGTGTTGCTATCAAACAGAGGTTTGCTGCAGTTAGCACAGGTATACATGCCAGTTTTTTGGTTATGCAAAAATTCTCCGGTAAATGGCGCATCGGTAGCTTTATTAAACAAAACGTCTTTTTGCTGGTCACTTAAATCGGGATTAATTTGCTTAGTAGCCATATGGCTTAGGTTGTTAATCCTTTTTCTTGTCGAGTTTGTCTAGTTTGAGGATTTTAACGACGAAGTAAACTATGAAGGCGATTATAATGAAGCTGATTAATTCATTCAGAAAATCACCCCATTTGAGCTTGTTAGTACAGGTTCCGTTTTCGGCATAAGAAATACATAGGTATTTAGCCGACAAATTGCTGCCGCCTAAGATGAAGCCGACAATTGGGTTAACAAAACTTTGAACAAATGAATCGACTAATGATTTGGCGCCCAAACCTATAATTAAACCGACGGCCACACCAACCACGCCCTGCTCGCGGATAAAGTTTACAAAGCCTTGTAGCCATCCCGGCGCTTTTACAACCGGAAAGCTAACCACCACTTCTTTTCTTTGTACGACTTTCTTGGTTTTCTCTGACTTTGGCTTGTCTTCAGCCATTATTTTCTCCAAATAATTCTAAATAACTAGTCTATTTTACCACTTTAGCTGAGGCTAAACTTAAATAATGTTGCCTGGTTTTGGAGTCGAAATGCTCAATTGAATATCTCAAGGTAGTTCTCGGCATATGGGCGGCATGATTTTCTAAAAATTTAATTAAAATCTGCTTATCAACTCTTTTGCCAATTTCGCGCAGCATCCAGCCAACTGCCTTTTGAATTAAATCATGCTCATCTTGCAATAATATTTCTGCTATTACTAAAGCTTCGTCGGCCTTCCCCTGATAAATGTAATAAAAAGTTGAAAGCATGGCGATTCGCCGATCCCACAAAAAATCAGATTTTGCCAGTTTGGTCAGCACTTTCATTTTATAGGTCTTGTTTTCTAAGTACGGACCAACGATATACCCCGCGCTACTATCCACCAGATCCCAGTTATTTATAAAATTGGTGTGTGAAATATAGAATTCATAAATAGCTTTTTTGTTGGCCTCGTCGGCTTTTTTATATTGACTCACTAAAATAAACAACCCGGTCAGGCGCTCTTCGTGCCAAGGGCTTGTGACTAGTTTTTCAGTTTCTTTAATTGGCAAGTCTTTGAATTGTTGGGCGACTTTACGCTGTTCTGGCACTGTTACGCCAAGGAATTTATCACCTTCACCATACTGGCCAGGCCCGGTTTTAAAAAACCAGCTGGAAGCTTTGGCTTTGGCAGGAGTAGCGACTGCCCGAAGAGCTTTACTTAGATCTGATGCTTTTGGCATGTGCGATATACTCGTTCATCGGCAAACCGGCAATTATGCGGCCAATTGTGTCGAGAGGCAATTCATCAAGTTTTTTGAATCTAATACAAGATTGGCCCATTTCCAGTTTTTTGCCGGCAATTTTAAAGCCATCTTCTAATTGCTTGCGCAGTTTTGGTGATCCATATGACCCCATAGTATAGATGGCCATATAATTTTTTTGGCTGCCGAGCGCCGCATACATTAGCGGTTGCTTGTTATACGTGTCTGGATAAACTTCTAAAGGTACCTGGTAACTGATCATGCCCCAGTTCATGGCTTCTTCGTAGCCCTTGGGTAGATTTTTAAGTATGACTTGCCTGACTTTACTTATTGCTTCGGCTCGATCGGGTGGTAATTCTTTTAAATATTCCTCGACCGTTTGGGCGCTTGATTTCACATCTTCTCCGGGGCGGCGATATTTAAAAGCTTTAGACCATGCTTAAGAGTGTCAGCATAGGCTTGGACTAATCTAAGCCGGATGGCTTGGCGCGGGTCATCAATTACCCGGTTTTGCTCGTAAAAACGATTGAAAACCTGGGCTAATTCGTATAGATAAGTTGCGATGTGATGCGGCATCAGTTCGTTAACGGCTTTAGCAACGACCTCTGGGTATTCACCCAGTTTTCGTAGTAGGCTGCGTTCGCCGGCTTGCAGATCGTTTAAATCTACTTGGCTGGCGCCGCCGGCCCTATTCAAGATACTGCAGGCCCGGGCGTGGGCATATTGTAAATATGGCCCGGAGTTGCCTTCCAGGCTAATAGACTCATTAACATCATAAACAATGTCTCCGCCCAAACGGTGCTTGGTAAAGGCGTATTTAATAGCCCCGATTTCAATCTCTGGCGTGGTGTTCTTTTGTGATTCTTCAGAGGCATTTTTAACGCTTTCGATCAGGTCATTGGCGCTATAAACATCACCGGTCCGGCTGCTCATTTTGCCAGATGATAAGCTGACAAAACCATGTGTTAAATGTTTAGTTTTATTCGCCACTTCGGGGTTAATTTCGTTTAATGCGGCCAGCATGACTTTGAAGTATTCAGCTTGCTCGTTAGCGGTAATAATTATTGATTGGGAGGCATTGGGATATTGGCGATTCTTCAGCTCGGTTAGGCCTAAGTCTTTGGCTTCATAGGTTGGCAGGCCTTTACTAGTGATGAATACACGAGTGTGCAGACCGACTTTTTCGCCCTCATAAACAATGGCGCCTTCACTTTCTTTAAAGACTTTGCCGACATTGTTCTTAACAATTTCAACGCCAATGGGGGCTGAATTACTTTCTAAAAAGCGGCCGTTTTCATCTGTTTTGATACCTAATTCAGCTAAAGTTTTATCAAAGCTGTCAAAACTGCTAGTTTTGCCCTGTTCATACAAATCTTTGATGGTGGTGTCTTGGTTGTAAACTTGCTTATTAATGTCATCAATTTCATGCTTGGCTTGTTCGTTGTCTTGATAAGCTGAGGCACCTTTGGCGTAATAGAAACCGATGTCTTTGCCGGCTTCTTCATGTTGCATACCCCAAATGGCTTTGGCAACGTGCAGGCCGACATCGCCGTGATAACTTAAGCGCCGAACTGTCGCACCGGCAGATTCCAGCAATGAACTAATGGCATCGCCGACTATGTAACTGTACAAATGGCCAATATGCATCTCTTTAAAGGGATTGGGATCACCAAACTCAACTAGAATCTCCTGCCCCTCTAAAGACTTTTCAGTTTTCTGCTCGAAGGCTTGTTTGATGAGGAAGTCATCATTCAAATGCAAGTTTATGAAACCAGGTCCGGCTACCTCGGCTTTGGCAATAGCGCCCTGGCCTGTTAATTTTTTTGCTAATTGGCTGGCGATTTCTTGAGGACTTTTCTGCAGTTGGCCGGCCAGCTGCATGGCCACGTTGGTTGAATAGTCACCAAATTGTTCGTCCGGGCGTGTCAGAACTGGTTCAACCTCAACATTGAACAAATCCTTAACGGCAGACCGGACCGCTTGTTTTATCTCATCCATTGCCAATATTCT
>CAZBLI010000034.1:0-6419 GCA_964492785.1 uncultured Candidatus Saccharibacteria bacterium | reverse complement strand
ACACCGGGAATATTTGAAATTAGGTCACTAAAAAAGGTGCTAATTAAGCCGGTAATCTTGCCCAGAGTACCGTGAATAAACTCGCCAATATCTGAAAATACACTTAAGGGTGGTTGATTAAGGCTATCAGATATCTCGGTTATATAGTTAGAGACACTTAAGTTTTCTTCTGGACAGATTATTTTATTTGTAGAAACTGCATTGCCATTATCACATTTGTACTGGTAGGGTGAGCTTGAGTCAGGGACGCGGGCGTTGTTGTCGATTAAGCTACTATAAAGTGGCGTATCCTCAGCACCAGCGCCGCTAAAACTGCCATCTTTATTTTTTTGTTGGTTACGTGACATAGCATCTGTAAATGAACCGACTAATTCAGAGTCGACATGCCCAGCCCTAATCTCATCGGCGTGAGTGCGGTAAGTCATGTATAACTGAACCATGCCATAGGAATTTATGGCGTAAGAAACATATTTTATGGTTTGGCCAGCGTGTCTGAGGGCGGTAATGGCATTGGCGGTGGCATTTAAGGTCCCCACAATCGGTACCGCATTGCCCGCCACTTCGGCAGTTTTTTCACCGGCTTCTGCACCAGCTAACTTTGTAAATACCGACGACACTACCTTTTCGACTGCAAATTGCGTGAAGCCCTTATCGGCTAAAGCCTGGGCGTCGGTTAATAACTTATCAATGGCTTCCTGGCCATACTTTTCTGATAAAGCAGCCAGTTTTTCCTGCAACTCTTTTTCAAACTTATTAAGTGGTTCGCCATTTACACCCTTACCATCCGAACCCTTGGCGATACTAAGACAGTTATCACTGGTATTAATAATACATTCCAGCACTAAACCAATGCCTTCGGCATGCGGCTCCAGCACCCGTTGCACCAGAATAGTTTTAGCCGCCTTCTTTTTGTTATCTTTCCAATCAGCAAAATTATCTTTAGTTTTACAGGCTACGATGCAGCGCTTAATGTCGTATTTGTTTTCCAGAAATCGGCCAACCTTGAACCTAAACATCAACTGTTTCCACTTAGTTTCTTTTTCCATGGCGCTATTGATTGTGGTTCGCACCTCATTACGGCCAACCTGCTGGAATAAATTACCGTCAACCTTATCGGCATCTTCAACTAGCGGGGTAATATTTTTACCGTTCTCGTCATAGCCGTCACCGAAATTGGGCATGCCAGGAGTCTTCATGTAGTAAACATTGCCCTTTTTCATGATTTCAATGCCGTAATTGTCGGCCAATTTATTTTCTATTTTTGCTTGGCTCCAGGCCCGGTATAGATTTATGACCGGGTTGTTACCGTTACCAACGATAGTATTACAATTTTTATCGATAGTTGAACCAGAGCATTTACTGAGGCTTGGCACCACATACTTTTTTATATAACTACTCAGCATAATTTGAGTTTCATTTTGAATAGCGTTCTCTGATGTGGAGAAAAAGTGGTTTTGTAGATTTTCAACAATATGAAGAATCTTCAGAGGTAATAATGATAGAAAGCCCGCCACAATAATGCTGATAATTATGGCCGCGATACCTCCACCCAATAATCCACGCCGCCGGCTTGTACCTAAAATGCCTCTAATGGTTGCGAAGCGACCGGCGTCTTTAGGGTTAAATCCTTTGCCTACTTGGTCAGTAATATTCTCAGTGGTTGTCGGATCAGATTCAGATGACGAGCCGTCAGATTTAGGATTTTCTTCTGCTTTTTTAAGTTCGTCTGAGGACATACCCCAACGCTTATTGGCCTTATCACGAGCAGTTGAGCCCTCAGAACCCTCATCATCTGGTTCCTCATCAGGCTCTGACGGTTCAGGTGGAGCCATTCCCCAGCGTTGGGCGGCTTTTTCTTCGGCACTGAGGTGCTTTTTTTGTTCTTCGTCTGGATCGTAGACGGGTGACGTCTGAGCCATTTACTACATCCCTGGCGACAAGCGATTACTTAAGTCAATCGTACCTTGTGGTTGGTTCAGCTCACCCTGCTGCTCAATTTGCCGAACTTGTTCGGGATTGGTGGTAATCAAGCCGGTTTCGGTCGGACTGGCGGTAATTTGGATGTGAACATGGCTTTGGCCGGCAAAGAATAAGCCCTGGCCGACTGGGAATTGGCTCAAGCGCTTGCGTTCCTCACTGGTCAATTTAAAGACATCGGTCAAAACATCAACGGCTGATGGTGATTGCTTGAGCAGTAGCTGCATCGAGGCGTTGGCCACAATTGCCCGGCCCATGCGCGAACCCATAAAGTCTTCGACATCCTGGCTGATAGTGGTAATGCCCAGGTTGTATTTGCGGGCGCGCTTAGCCAAGCTAAACAAGAAATTAGCTGAGTCTTCGTATTTCATCAGTTGCCAGGCCTCGTCGACCACCAGAATGCGCCGTTTCTTATCACTTTTAGTTTTATTCCAAATGTAGTTTAGGACAATGTACATGGCGACCGGACGCAGTTCGTCCTCTAGGTCGCGAATGTTGAATACCACTAAGGGGTTATTAATATCAATGTTACTTTGCTGCGAGAATATGCCGGCAAAGGTACCGCTAGTGTACTTGCGCAACCTTTGAGCTAGCTGTGGGCCGGTACCACCCATGTGCAACAGCGTGTCATACAAGTCATTAATCGTCGGCGGTTGCGAAGTGTGGGTCAGCGGATCGTTAGTAATGCCGGCCTTAGAGTATGTTTCAATCAAAGCGGCGTCTAAATCGGCTTCTTCTACCGGTGTTAGAGCCGGTACGGTGGCGGCATTACCGCCAACCATTTGGGTTTGGGCCCCGCCCATCATTAAGCGCAGTAAGCCGTGCAAAGTAATTAAATTGCTGCGCAGGGCGTTATCGGCTTCATCGGTATCAACCACGCTTGGCAAATCAAACGGATTTATCCGGGTGTTGGAGTTTAAGCTCAGGCGTACGTAAGCGCCGCCGACGGCTTCGGCCATGCGCTCGTACTCGTTCTCCGGGTCGATAATAAATATTTCGGTGCCAAACATCAGGCTACGCAAAGCCTCCAGCTTAACGGCAAAACTTTTACCGGCACCGGACTTGGCAAAGACGACTGAGTTGCTATTCTCCAGCGTGAAGCGGTCAAAGATAACCAGGCCGGAGTTGTGCATGTTGATGCCATACAAAATGCCATTGTCCTGGCTGAGGTCGGCGCTAGTGAATGGGAAACTGGTCGAAATAGCACCGGTGTTCATGTTGCGGCGGATTTGTAACTGGTCGGTAAACTGTGGCACGGTGCTGTTAAAGCCTTGCTCCTGCTGGGAGCTGGCGGTTTTGGAGTAGACTAACTGCTGGCCCAGGATCGATTCAACTTTGTGGGTAATAAAGTCCAGCTCGTCGAGCGATGATGCGTAAACCGTAAAGTACAGGCCAAAACGGAAGAAGCGCTCTTCGCCAACTTGCAATTTGTCTCGCATTTCTTCGGCATCCTGGATGGCGGCTTGTTTGCTGGGGTCGCGCACGCGGCCCTTTTCGGCGTCGATTTGAATACCAGCCTCCAACTGAGTTACCTTCTTGCGCAAATTATCCATCACCACCTGGCTCTCCACCGGATAAACATAAATCGACATGTCCATGACCTCGTCTAGGTTAACCATATTGGACAGCCAACCAGTGTAAATCTGGCGCGGGTAGCCGTATACGTAAAAAGTTCGGGCCAGGCGGGTGCCCAGGTGGAAGTAACCCTGTTCATATTTAAGCGAGCTGGGCGCGATAAAGTCGCGCAAAGCGGTAATACCCTTTTGAAAAGCCGTGTTAACCTCTTGTTCCTCGCGCATGCGTTGCTGCTCGGCCATGGCCACAGGATCAACTTTTGGTTTTTTACCAAATGCCATTATTGCAGCTCCTTATCGAGGTTAGGGTTGGGCGCTTCGCCCTGCCCCTTAGTTACCACCGGCACAGATAAATCATTGAAGTTCTTTAGTTCCTGGCGGGTGGCGGTGTCGGGGTTGTAGACATCGTAATAAAGTTCAATTAATTCCTGGGTGTCTAACGGCAAACCCTGGATGTTGCATTGCAAAAGGCCGTTCAAGACAGCTTGGACGCGGTTTTTAAGCTCGTCTTTGGCTTTGTTTAGGTCGGTTTCGTTAACGACCACATGATTTTCTTTATTGCTGAACAAGCTGGACAGGCCGCTGATTAAGCCTTTGCTGGCCGCCAGGGCGTTTTGAATATCAATGGTTGGGAAGTACGGCACCACGACGTAGAATTTCTTATCCATAATGTTAGTCTGCATAGCGATTTGGTCCATAAAGGTAATGTAATCCTGCATCAACAGCGACAACAGCATGTTTTCATGTTCGGTGCGGATCTTATCGAGCTTTTCGATGTAGGGGCCAAGGTCAACTTTGCGCGAGTGAATGTAAATTTGGACTGGGAAGTACAGCGAATTCAAGAAGCCCTGGTAGCTGTATTCAACCGCTTCACGCTCTTGCGGACTCATTAGGTCAAAGTTGATTGACTTCACCATAATGACCGAGCGGTATGAACCGTCGTTCATGATGACAATGCCGTCACGAATCTCGGCTATCTGCAAGCTGTTTTGAGTGCTGTTGGGGTTGGTTGGCGGTGGCGCGATAGCTGGTTGAGCACCCGGTTGACCAGGCGCTTGGCCGGGAGGTGGCGTTGCTTGGGGACCATTAGCATAACCGCCGGGTTGGGGAGGCGTAAAGTGGCCATAACCCGGGGCGCTACCAGGAAGTTGTGAATTTGGTTGAGAAGGATTCATGTGTGTATCTGTGGCCCACCTTTAGATAATTGTCGCCCAGCCGGGCTATTAACGGAGTGGAACAATGACTTCACCTTGGGGTGGTTCTGGCTCACGTTTTTGATTGATTTCGTGAGCGATTGTTCCCACCGACAAATTATTGTCTTTTGCCATGCTAAGTATAGCAGGATCAGGGGCCGGTGTCACAGTTTGCTTGTGGCTTTTTGGCTTGGATTTAGCAGAGTGAGCTTTATGCTTTTTTTGATGTTCAGGAGTCTCAATGACGCGGGTGTGGCCATACTGAACCGGCGTGGTGGCCTCCTCGGCATGGCGCCGATCCAAAAGCTTTTGCTCATCGGCGGTTAATGGTGCGTTAGAATTTGAATCGTCATCATCGCTGCCCGGATGGACTGTCGGCGTGGCGCCAAAAGTTGTGAAATTTTTTGGTAGTGATGGCTTGGGCAGATCGCGCATAAACCAAAAGTCGGCCGGTGGCTGCTTTGTTTTTTTACCGGCTATAGCTTTACTTGGTTTTTTATTATCGCGGACATCTTGCATTTGCTGAATCGCACCCTGTCGACGGGCATTAGAAGATTCAGCAATCATCTGGTCTAGGTGTTGGGCGGTGGGATTATTTTGTTCATCCAACATGTCTTCCGAAGCCGAAATATCGACCGAAGGCACATCACGGACTAGGGTCGAAGCATCGACTAAACGGTCGGTTGATTGAGCCACTGCCCCATAACCAGGCTGAGTGTACATGTTGACATTGACGTTTTTAATTGCCCAGCCATGGCTATCAATAGTATCTGCCAGAGCTCTAAGACGGCTTTTGACCTCCGTCTGACTCAAATTATTGCCGGAAAACTGCTGTGCCGCGCGTTTTGGCGCAGTAATCGTAACCAACTCACGCATACCGGTTTGATCCCAAATCCGATTGCGCGGCTTCAAAAAGAATCGAACTTTTGCCAACAGCCAGGTTTCGGTTGGCTGGTCACGGCCCCAGGGTATGGCCAAAAAGGCTGAAAACAACATGACCGGAATCAATGGTAAGGTTAAAAACCAAATATGATGCTGGATAAAAAAGACACAAACCCAGCCACATACTAGAGTAATACAAGCTAAAATAAATTGCTTTAGCGTTAACGGGCCGACGAACTTATCCTCGGCCTCAATATCTTGTAAAACCTTATACGTTGCCATTGCTTATGATTATAAAATTAAACCCGGTTTTGGCATAGACTAGGCACCTGTGCCTCCACCTCCACCAGGATCACCGCCTGGAGGCTGAATCGAATTATTATCCCTATTAGGATCATAACCTCGTGCTTCAGTCGCTTCAAATTCTGGTCCAAGGCCAACATCCTCAATAATTTTCCTTGCTCTAGTCTTGGTATCAGTTGAGCTCTGAGAGTACCTTGATGCGGCTAAGAACATTTCATCTTTTATGGCAGGAGATAATCTGCGCATTTTCTCAAGTTGAATCAAGTGACTACCGCCAACCACGGTTTTCTTAATCTGGTCATCAGTTAATCCCTCTGCTCTATGTCTTTCCAGCTCAGCTATACCCACAGTTGCCTCTTCACTATTGGCTGCTTTTATCGTGTCTTTTATGGGGTCTTCCATGGCTTTAATAAATCCACTTTTAGCTTGGACAATATCGCCCTGTTGAATTGTTGACAACAAGTCAATAGCTCGGCCACCATCAATAGAC
>CAZBLI010000033.1:0-6604 GCA_964492785.1 uncultured Candidatus Saccharibacteria bacterium | reverse complement strand
TTCAGCTTTTTGTTGCTCAATTAGTTCAACTGTTCGAAGATCTTCTTCGTAAACAATTGGTCCAGAATTTGGATCAATAGCTTCTAGGCTACTCATCTTCGTTGCCGTCTTTAGATTCACCGGCTGCGCCTTCAGCGCCCGATTCACCCTCGGCGCCTTCTTCACCCTCGGCAGCTTCTTCTTCGGCGGCCTCAGAGATCTGCTCCTTGGTTTCTTCAACTGTAGCGATAGGATGCTCGGCCTCAGTCAAGATGGTGACTCCATTTGGCACTTTAATGTCAGATACAAAAACTTTGTCGCCAATTTCAACCAATCCAGCGGCATCAACCTCAAACTCATCAACTAAATCTTTTGGCAAAGCTTCAATCTCAATTGTGTCGAGGTTGGTAATTATCATCAGGCCGGCTTTTTCGGCTGGTATTTCGCCGACTAAGTGAACCGGAACTTCGGTTTCAACCTTTTGGTCTTGTTTAATAGCATTGAAGACAACGTGCCGGATCTGATGCTTTTTAGGATCAAAATCAACATCTTTAATAATGGCCAGGTATTTTTGATTGCCAACCGATAAGTTAACCGGGTGATGCTTGCCAGCTTGATGAAAAGCCTTAGTTATTTCAATCACCGGAGCCATTACAATCTTTGATGGTTTACCATGGTCATGAATCACGGCCGGTATAGACCCGTCGCGTCTTAATTGTTTAACTTTCTTGCCCACAACCTCGCGCTCTTTGAGAGCCAAACCAATTTCTTCGTTGCTCATTTTTCTCCTTTGCTTCACTTTATTGTATCAAATTTTTATCAGTTTAGTGTGTTATGCTTGTGCATATGTTTGATGTTAATCACATCATTGAAAGCGGCGGATTGCTGCTGATTGCCTTAATTATTTTTGCTGAATCCGGCATGATGGTTGGCTTTTTCTTCCCGGGCGACACCCTGCTGCTGAGTGCTGGAATTTTGGCCGCCGCCGGTAGCCTGGCTTTACCGGAAGTTTTAATAGTCATCGCGGTAGCCGCCATAATTGGCGACAACGTCGGTTACCAGATTGGTAAAAGCTTTGGGCCAAAATTATTCACCAAAAAAGATAGTGTGGTTTTTAGGCACGATTACATCATGCGGGCCGAAAACTTTTTTGAAAAATATGGCAGCAAAACCATGTTGGCCGCCCATTTTATTCCGATAGTCCGATCCTTTGCGCCAGTTGCAGCCGGAGCCGGTAATATGAACCGCAAACTATTCGTGATTTTTGATGCCATTGGCATTATTGCCTGGACGGTTTTAATTGTTTTGTTTGGCTACTTTGTGGGCAGCCGCATTCCTGGCATTGAGAAATATGTTGAACCGCTATTATTGGTAGTGGTATTGGCCTTTCTTTTGCCAACAATTTATCACGCCTTTAAAGACCCTAAGATTCGGGCCGCAGTTAGATCAAAAGTCAGCCGCAAGAAGCAAGACTAAAGCATTTTCCTGAGAAATTGCCCAGTGTAACTTTGGTTGTTTTTAGCGACTTGTTCGGGCGTGCCTTCGGCCACCACTTGGCCACCAGCCGAACCACCCTCCGGGCCCATGTCGATAATATGATCGGCTGATTTAATTACATCCAAATTATGTTCGATTACAATCATACTATTACCGGCATCAACTAAGGCATGGAGCACTTGTAATAATTTATCAACGTCGGCCATGTGCAAACCAGTAGTGGGTTCATCAAGAATATAAAGCGTTCGGCCAGTCGGTCGCCGCGATAATTCGCTAGCTAATTTTATTCTTTGAGCTTCACCGCCGGATAAAGTCGTGGCTGGCTGGCCCAAGCCAATGTAGCCTAAGCCAACGTCAACCAGAGTTTGCAGTTTGCGGGCAATCGAGGGAATGTTCTGGAAGAACTCCAGTGCTTGCTCGCAAGTCATTTCCAGCACATCAGAAATTGTTTTGCCTTTGTAGTGAATTTCCAAAGCCTCACGGTTGTAGCGCTTGCCATGGCAGACTTCACAGGGCACATAAACATCGGGCAAAAAGTGCATCTCAATCTTGATAATGCCATCACCGGCGCAGTTTTCACAGCGGCCGCCCTTGACGTTAAAGCTAAACCGGCCCGGTGAATAACCACGTAACTTAGCTTCTGGTGTGGTGGCAAATAATTCACGGATCGGCGTAAACAAACCAGTGTAGGTGGCCGGGTTTGAGCGCGGTGTGCGGCCAATTGGTGATTGGTCAATAATAATTGCTTTGTCTAAGTGGCTGATGCCTTCGATGTCCTCATGCTTGCCTGGCACGGTATTAGCGCGGTGTAAACGGGCTGATAATTCTTTGGCCAGAATGTCATTGATTAGGCTGGATTTACCGCTGCCGGATACGCCACTTACAACAACTAATTCGCCTAATGGAATTTCAACATCAACAGATTGCAAATTATTTTCTTTAGCGCCTTTAATCACTAAACTTTTGCCGTTGCCTTGGCGGCGTTTCTTGGGCACAGCAATTTGTTTGACACCCTGCAAGTATTGGCCGGTAATGCTGTCTTTATTTTTAGCGACTTCGTCCGGCGAACCCTGAGCCACAATTTTACCGCCATGAATACCAGCTCCCGGGCCAATATCTAATAAATAATCAGCCGTGCGAATAGTTTCTTCATCATGTTCAACGACAATGACTGTATTGCCTAAATCACGCAGATTTTTGAGCGTCGCAATTAAGCGGCTATTATCGCGCTGGTGCAAACCGATCGAAGGCTCGTCCAGAACGTATAAAACACCTTGTAAGCCAGAGCCGATTTGCGTGGCCAAGCGGATACGCTGGGCTTCACCGCCAGATAAGGTGACGGCGCTGCGCAGTAGGTTTAAATAATTCAAGCCGACGTCTTGCAGGAATTTCAGGCGGGCACAAATTTCTTTTAGGATTAGTTGGGCAATTTTAGCTTCTTTGTCGTTGAGTTTTAAATTACCAAAAAAGTCATTGGCTTCGTCGATCGACATTTGGCATAGATCCATAATCGATTTATTGGCCACAGTTACAGCTAATACTTCTGGTTTTAAGCGCAAACCATGGCAGGCGTGGCAAGGCCGCTCTTGCATAAAGCGTTCGATGTCACGACGCACAAAATCACTTTCGGTTTCTTTGTGGCGCCGCTCTAAATTATTGACCACACCTTCGTAAGTTGTATCAAAATTACGACCAAAACCAAGTGACACCCGGAATTTTTCATTACCGGTGCCATACATAATTATATCCATTTGATCTTTGGTTAATTGGCTGGTCGGCTCGTGCAAACTAAAGCCATGTGTATCGGCCACGGCTTGCAACTTTTTCATCCACCAGGCATCTACGTTAATTCGGTTAAATGGCCGGATCGCGCCTTCGGCAATGGTTAGCTTACCATTAGGAATAACTAGTTCCGGGTCTACTTCCAACCTGGAGCCTAGACCGGTACAAACCGGGCAAGCACCGTGCGGGCTGTTAAAACTAAAGGTGCGCGGTTCGAGTTCGGGAATTGCCAAATCCGGATGATCGGTGCAGGCGTACATTAAAGAATAAGCAAATTCTTCATTTGAATCGGCGTTTAATACAGTTATTTTACCTTCGGCTACTTCCAGGGCTTGCTCAACTGATTGGGCTAACCGGGTACGGCTGTCCTCATTATTAACTAAGCGGTCGATCACAACATCAATTTTGTGCTTATATTTTTTATCCAGCTCAGGGAACTCATCAAGCGCGTAAATTACACCGTCTACCCTAGCCCGGGCAAAGCCGGCGCGCTGGTATTGTTCAGGGATATGCTCAAAGGCGCCCTTTTTATCAATCACAACCGGTGCCAGGATCATTAGCCGGGCATCGGCTGGCAAATTAGCAATTTTGTCAGTGATGTCGGCGGTGGTTTGGCGCGTTACTGGTTTGCCGTCAATTGGACAATGCGGAATGCCAATCCTGGCAAATAATAAACGCAAATAATCATAAATTTCGGTAACTGTGGCGACAGTACTGCGCGGATTGCGGCTGGTTGATTTTTGGTCAATGCTAATGGCCGGGCTAAGGCCGTCAATTTGATCAACCTCAGGCTTTTCCATTAGTCCCAGGAATTGGCGGGCATAACTACTGAGCGATTCGACGTAGCGGCGCTGGCCCTCGGCATAAATAGTGTCAAAGGCCAGGCTGGATTTGCCTGAACCGGACAAGCCGGTAATAACCACCAGCTGTCCCCGGGGGATGGTTACATCGACATTCTTCAAGTTGTGCTCACGGGCACCTTTGACAACAATTTGCTCACTCATAAAGTCCAACAATTATACACAATTACAGAGGAAATTTCTAGTGTCTAAGACGCCTGCAGAGATAAAAATACTAAAACATAAGCACATACAATATTATTGACATTTAAGCAATTTTATATATACTAATGCTCAAAGTTTTCGAGGTTTTAAAAAGCTCCTGGGAGGAAAAGCACATGATGTTAAACTTTTTTGTGCTCGGGCTTATACCGGGCACCAACATTCAAATCACTTTTTTCTATCTGCTGATTTTAGCAATGATTGTTGATATTGCCTTTGGCATTTACTTCATCTTCTTTATCAGCAGTTATCGAAATATTTACGCTAGCAATAACAAGCAATTAGAAGACGGCCAACAATTAGCCTTGTTTAACTAGCTGGCGGCGCAACCGATTGCCCGTAAAGTTCTAATTCGGTCAGCAAGTATTTATTTTGGCCTCTTAGTTTTGGCTGGGCCTTTAATTCTTCAATCCGAGCCATATATCGGGCCAAACGGCTATCTGTAGCGCCCGACATTAGTCGGTTTTGGCGGTATTTTTCCCAATTTTTTGTTTCTTCCGGAGTTAAATACTTTTTAAAATTGCGAGCTTTGTACAATGGTAATAAAGCCTTCAAACGGTTGTCTTTAAAGTATGACTGGAGATCAGCTAGTTCGGCTGGCTCAGCTGCCCGCACTAAACTCATGGCTTGTTTATCGGTATTGCTAAAAAAATCATCGTAAAGCTGGTTATCGACATCCTGTTCATCGGGCAGGAATCTTTGCTGGCGGTCTTTGTCTAATTTTTCGAGAGCAGCCAATAACTTGTCTGGCCAGTCTTTGATATTTTGCAGTTTGTCGTAGTTAGCTTCAATCTTTTTTAAATCAATTTGTAGTCTTTTTTGGCTAGCTTCATCGAGTACGTTTAGTGGTGCTATGGCCGGGCAATGGTTAAACTTCAAGGTTTTAATTGGCAGGATCAAACCTTCTTCGGGTTTCCAGCGGCGCCAAGCATCTGCCAGTTCCTCTACGGTTAGCTCGGCATATGGAGCTGGATCGAACCTTAAGTCATAAACCAGCGCGCCATCGCCCCGATTATTCTTGCCAAGGTTAGCTACGACAGTGGTTTTTTCATACTGGCTGGCATATTTGCCAGATGAATAGACAAACTTTTTTTGCTTCATAACAAAATCATCAACTGCTTGCTTATTGCGAATATCCAGTAAAAAATTAAATAATTTTGGCTGCTTATCATGAATTAGTTTGGCGACAGCAATCGTAGCCTGGACATCGCTTAAGGCGTCGTGGGCATTAAGGTGGTCGAGTTTATTGACGGCTGTTAATAAGCCAAGTTGGTTGCTAGGCTTGCCATCACTGGCAAAGGGCCAGTTTATACCTTCGGGCCGCAAAGCCCGGGTCATCCTTACGACATCAAGCAAGTCCCAACGGGAATTTTTATTCTGCCACTGCCATTCATAGGCGTCGTAAAAATTTCGGTAAAACAAATGGCGCATAAATTCATCGTCAAAACGGATATTGTTAAAGCCGACAAAAATCGTCTTGGGCAAATTAATTTTTTCTGCAAAATAATTACAAAATTCAGCTTCGGTTATACCGTCAGATAAAGTTTTTTGCGGTGTGATGCCAGTTATCAAAACCGCATCGGGGTCAGGCAATATATCATCACTAATTTTAACTAGCATGTTATCCGGCTGGCCAATCGGCTCCATTTTTAAATTGGTCCGTTGGCCGGCAAACTGCATAATGCGGCCCTCCCGGGAATTAAATCCGGTGGTTTCTAAGTCATAAAAATAAAATTGCATGTCTAATATTCTAAACTGTTTTGACGTTGGTGGCCGATATAAATCTTTTGACCCGGCTCGATGCCTTGGCGCTCAAGCTCACGCTTGATACCCATTTTAGATATAATGTCGCGCAGCCGTTCCACTCCGGCTAGGCTGCCAAAATCAGTCCGGCTGGCAAATCGTTCAATTTTGGCGCCTGTCACAACAAAAATGTCATCTTCTTTAATAACTTGGAAGTGATTGTCGCCCCCAGTGAATTTAAGTACTGGCAGAACTTTTTTGTTGGCTTTGCGGCTCTGCTTGGTTTTTTGAGCTTTAACGAGCCCGGCAATTTCATAAAGTAGCGGTTTGATGTTTTCGTGGCTGGCGGCCGAAATTGCAAATAATGGCGTCTGTGGCGGCACAACTTTTTGTATTTGGCTGAGGCGGTCAGCAATAATTTCTTCGTCTAAACCCTCGGCTTTATTTAAGGCAACGATTTGCGGCCGCTTAGTTAGATCGACTTGATATTCTTTTAGTTCCTGCTGGATGGTTTGGTAACTACAGGCAAGATCTTCCTGATA
>CAZBLI010000032.1:0-6716 GCA_964492785.1 uncultured Candidatus Saccharibacteria bacterium | reverse complement strand
TGTCAACGGCCAGGTATTGTTAGCTCTACTAGCAGCCTTATTAATTTCAATACCCTTATTTATTTTGAATGTGAGCTATCCGGTCGCTTTGGTGGTAATTGTTTTTATTTGCGGTCTGATACCACTGGTAGGGCACACCATTGGCGCCGTAATTGTAACCACCATTGCACTTTTCCACTCGCCGCTGGCGGCAATTATTATATTGGCTTATTACATTGGCTATCAGCAAATCGAAAACTATGTCATTCAGCCGCGTTTACAAGCTAACAATACTAATATGAGCCCCTTGTTGGTTTTTGTTTCGGTGATTATTGGCGTCAGTTTCAGCGGCTTACTGGGCGGTTTGGTGGCAATTCCCATTGCAGGTTGTCTAAAAATATTTTTGACCGACTATTTAACCAGAAAAAATTTACTGGATCCGGCTCCAGTTAAAGCCGGAACCAAATAGCCGCACCGGGGGTGTCTTTTAGTCCAATCCCCTGCTCTTCAAGTTTTGCGCGTAATTGATCGGCAACTGGCCAGTTATTTTGCTGGCGGGCAGTTTCTCTTTGGTGCAGTAAATTCTTTAACTCTTCATCGATATCGGGACGATTACTTAAGTTAATCCCAAGGGATTCATCAATAAATTTCAATAATGTTTCAAATGCCGCAATGTCACTGGGGCTCAAGCATAAACCATTTGATTCAATTTGGCTCGCCATTTCACTGACTAGTTTTAAAGCTTCAGGGGTTTTCAGGTCGTCACTAAGGACCTCTTTTAGTTGTTGCTCAATATTTATAAAGTAATCATTACCTAGGCTTTTGGCAGATTCATTTGTTTGGTGTTTAAGATCAGCCATAGCTTGGTAAGATTTAAGCCGGTTTTGGGCTGCGCTTAGATTTTCCCACGTAAAATTACTTTGATTTCGATAGTGGCTTTGTAAAACCATTAAGCGGAATGCAATTGGGTCATAAGCTTTTTCGACAATATCACGCAAGGTAAAAAAGTTATTGAGCGATTTACTCATTTTGCGTCCATCGACCAGTAAATGTTCGTTATGAATAAAATAATTGGCGTATTTTTCATTTTTAGTTGCGGTGCTTTGGGCAATTTCATTTTCGTGATGCGGGAAAATCAAATCAACTCCACCGGTATGGATATCAAATGGCTGGCCAAGTGTTTTTTGACTCATGGCTGAACATTCAATATGCCAGCCTGGCCGGCCTGTAAGTTGATGCCCGTCCAAATTAAATTCCCACGCCGGTTCATTTGCGGTTTTCAGTTTCCAAAGCACAAAATCATGAGCTGATTCTTTGTCATACTCATCATTTCTAATCCTGGCTTGGCTGGTACTATCAACTGTGATTGGCGACAACTGGCCGTATTTTTTGCCGGCTGCCTGGTAGGCCTGGATCGAGAAGTAAACGCCATCATCAGTAATGTAGGCAAATTTATGCTCGTATAATTCGGTAATTAATTTTTGCATTTCAGCAATATTGTCAGTGGCATTTATAAACTTCATAGTCGCCACATCAAAGCCAATAGACTGCAAATCATTTAAGAATATTTCGGAGTAGTGGCTAGTTAGATTTTTTAATGCTGCTTCTGGCGAATCATCCGGAAATTGCTCGGCACTACGAGCAATGGTTTTATCGTCAATGTCAGTAAAATTCATAACGTGTTGCACGTCTAGGCCATTAGCCTTAAGCGTTCGGCGCAGTGTGTCGGCCGCTATAAAACTGCTCAAATTGCCAATATGAATGTGGTTATAAACTGTCGGGCCACAACTATAAATGGTGGCTTTGTTATCTTCCTGTGGCTGAAAATTCTCGATCTGGCGGCTTAAAGTATTAAAAAGTTTCATATTTATCCTAATTAGAGTTGTTTAAAAGTTCAGTCGCAACTTTTATACACTCCGATTTTATCTCATTAAAGGGCCGGCCGTCTTCAATTTTAAAACCACTGGCGTAAGGATGACCGCCGCCACCGAAATGTTTAGCCAGATCGGCCGCGATTTTAGTATTATAACCGCAGCGAATCGAGCCAGTAACTTTGCCGTCTTTGTAGTGTTTAAGCACTATCGCCACCCGCACATGGTCGGTTTGTAGCATGTCGGTTTGTATAAGTGGAGCCGGATTATAAAGCGGGCTGAATTCCATCAACTCATTATGCGGAATTGTCACCAGCGCTATTTTGTTCTGATTGATAAGGTCCGTGCGGTCAATCAAGCGGGCTTTGTATTTAAAGATTTCTTCCGGCATTTTGGTTAAAGCTCGCCTGGCTTCTTCTAGAGCTGGCCGGTCAACTCCGGAGTCAATCAATTCCGCCATGATTCTATATGTATCAGCTGTTGTGCCCTCACTGGTTAATCCCAGTGAATCGGCTAGTATGGAGCCGGCTATCATCGATTTAGCGGTTAAATTAATAGGCCAGCCTAACTGCTTGGCTAATTGGTAGATAACTTCACCTGTGGCAACAGCATTATTATCATTGATGACAAGTGTGGCATAGGGAATGTCGCATTCGACGTCACTATGATGATCTAGTACAAGAACTGGTTTTGAGGCTACCCAATTGCGATAATGGCTGTCGTTTAACTTTTCTAACAAAATATTGGCACTGGTGTCGACAATAATACTCAAATCAAATTGGCTGGGAACATCTTTACCAACCCTATCCCAACCAGGCAAATGCTTTAAATAATCAGGAATGTCTACGCCGCAATAAAGATGAGTTGCCTTGCCCTGGTCGCCTATTATTTGTTCTAATGCCAAGGCACTGGCTAAACTGTCGCCATCGGGATTGTCGGCTTGAATAATAACTATTGATTGGGCGCCACCAACTAAATCTTTAATTTTATCGGCTTCTTTATAACTGCTCATAGGGCGGTTCTGCCTTCTAGGGCCCGGCCCAAGGTAATTTGGTCAGCATATTCCAAATCAACACCAATTGGCAAGCCACGAGCCAGCCTAGTAATTTTAATTTTGCGATTACCGATTTGTTGTTGGATATATAACGCAGTTGATTCACCTTCAACGCTGGCGTTAGTTGCCAGGATTATTTCTTTGACCTTATCGTCATCAATTCGTTTAACAAGCTCTTTAATTTTTAATTGGTCAGGACCAACATTATCAATTGGCGATACTAAACCTCCCAAAACATGGTAGGTGCCATGGAAATTACCGGTTTTTTCCAGAGCCACGACATCAAAAGGTTCGGCTACAACAGCCACAACTGACTTGTCGCGTGATGGATCTGTATATAGGGGTGATAATTCCTCACCTTTGTCTACTAAAGCAAAAGTTTTCTTACATTGGCCAACCGAAGCCTGTAAAGCGCCTAATCTTTGGCCTAATTTATTTATTTGTGACGGATCAGCTTTTAACAAAAAGTAAGCATACCGTTCAGCTGTGCGCGGTCCAACTCCAGGCAGAACGCCCAAAGATTCAATTAAATCAGTTAAGGCTGACGGCAGAACCGACACTTTACATACCCAAGTCGCCGAGCATACCCATAAAAGGCTGCATTTTTTCAGCGGCTAATTTCTGGCTTTCTGATATTGCTTCTTTTACAGCATCTTCCACCCAGCGTTCTAATTCGTGAATATCATCTAAATCTACGTATTCAGGATCGATGTGAATTTTTTTAATTTTTTGCTCGCCAGTTATTTCAACCTTAACAGCGCCATCACCCTGCTCGACTTCAATGACTTGCTTCTGTAGCTCTTTTTGTACTTTTTTAATTTTCATCAACATTTTAGCTTGGTCAAAACGACTCATTGTAAAATAAACTCCCTTGCTTTATTTCTATCCTATATTGTAGCAGTTTAAACCTTATGCCGGAAAGTGATTTTGGTGGCGGGAGTACCCGGCCAAGCAATGAAATATTGCCGCAGATTGTAAAAGCATGACAGTAACACTGCAAATGTAATTATACTGGCACCGATTACGCGCGCTAGCGGGTTGCGCGGAAAGACAGATTGCCATTGAGTCAATAAGTAGTCAATCCCCGCCACTGCCAGCAAGTATATAAACGGAGTCAATATTATCATTGAAACTGTTCCGCTCAAGCCAATTAGTAATGAGCCTAGAATAATTGATCCGAAAACTAATTTAGCAGTGTCGAGTTTACGATGCTGATAATATTTATAGGCGCCCAAGACAAACATAGCCGTTGCAAAAATATCAAGTAACGGCAAGCGGCCCAACCACAAGACCGGGTCCTTCGGCCCCCGCAAAAATATTTGCACCGGAACATTCAAAGTATGCTTTATAAAATCTAATAAAGTCGGCCAATGACCGGCCGGCAAACCAACCCATGGCCTAACCAGGCTGGGATGCTTAATAAGTCCAAAAGCCAAGGGTGCTAATAATAATGCCGCCAATATAATTATTAATGGAATAGTTAATTTAGTTTCTTTGATGTGCTGGGCAATGTGTTTGCTTTGCCAAATTCCGCCGATGACAACCAAAATAATTAAACCAGGTACATATAACAAGCCAGCCGCTAAAAAAATACCAATTATTCCCACCAAAGCCGACCTTTTGGTTTTACGGATCCATAATCCATAGGCTAATGAGCAAACTAACAAAGTTAAAGTTATATCTGGAATAGCTAAACGGGCATAATGCAGGAACCAAGCTGAACACGCAAAAAGTAAGGCCCCTAAAATCGCTATAAAGCGGCTATACCAGCGTGACAAAACATAATAAAACAGCAAAATAGTTATGGTGGCAAATAATACGCTAGCAGCTCTTAGTGACCAAGGATTAGGTGTTGTTAAGTTGTTAAGACCGTAAGATAAGGCTTTGTAAGGTAGGTTTAGGGGGTTATTAACTATTAAGTTTAGGCTGGAGGTTGCTTTGTGCGCAATCACTTCCGGTGAGCTTAGGCCCGGCGTTAAAGAACCCAGGCGGAACAATAATAAGCCACTCAATATGGCAATTGCGGCTACTCCAATTAGCACTGGCTCCCACACACCGACTAAAAATAATCTCAATCGCTTGGTTTTCATTTGCTTATGCTTAGTATAACAGCCCTTGGTCTACTCTGTGAACGGTTGATTTTGGCGTTTATCAAGGCTCCTAAAGCGTTGTTTGTCGCGATCAAAGTATAGTTCGACATTTCCCGTTGGGCCATTACGATGTTTTTTAATTAAAATATCGGTAATATTTTTACGCTCTGATTCCGGGTTGTAATAGTCTTCACGATAGATAAAAGCTACCACGTCGGCATCTTGCTCAATGGAACCTGATTCACGCAAGTCAGCTAACTGGGGAATTTGCGGGCTGCGGCTCTCGACCGATCGGCTTAACTGGCTAAGTGCAACAACCGGTACATTTAATTCCCTGGCAATGCCCTTTAAGCCACGCGAAATTTCTGATATTTCCTGCACACGGTTGGCTTCGCCGCCAAAACGGCTACCGCCACTCATTAATTGCAGGTAATCAACAATAACTAAGCCAAGCGGGTGTTGATGATGCTCCCGTCTGGCCTTGGTTCTTAAGTCGCTGACTGTAATGCCCGGCGAGTCGTCGATGTACATTTTAGCTTCGCTTAAACTACCCATGGCTTGGCCGATTTTTTCAAAGTCCTGGTCAGTTAGATTACCCGTTCTTAAGGCCCAGGCGTCTACGCCTGACTCCATAGCTAGCAATCGGTCAACCAGCTGCTCCTTGCTCATTTCCAGCGAAAACATTAAAACCGGCACATCAGCCTGAATCGCGACATTATGAGCTATATTTAAGGCTAACGCCGTTTTGCCCATCGATGGCCGGGCAGCTAATATAAACAAATCAGACCGCTGCAAACCCGCCAAAACATTATCAATGTCTCTGAAGCCAGTTGGTACGCCGCGGATTTTGCCTTTATCTTTGTGTAATTCGTCTAATCGTTCAAAACTTTCGCCTAAGATTGTCTCCAGGCTGGTAACATCTTGTTTAACATGGCGCTGGCTAACATCAAACAAGCGGCTTTCGGCCTCTTCGATAAGCTGGCGCAAGTTTTGTTTTTCGTCATAGCCCAGCTCGACAATGTCTTGTGAAGCTTTAATTAACCGCCGGCGCATAGCTTTTTGGGAGACAATTGAGGCATATTGGTCAACGTGGGCAGCCGTCGGAACATAATTTGTCAGCTCTGTTAAATAGGCTGAGCCGCCGACAAAATCCAAATAACCGCTGCTTTTTAATTGATCGGATAAAGTTAATACATCAATTGGGCTGTGCTTTTCGTAGAGGTTAGTGATGGCTTCATAAATTCGCTGGTTTTTAGGATCATAAAAATCTTCGGCCGAGACATCATCGGCTACTTTTACAATTGCATCACTATCGATCAAAATAGCGCCCAACAAACTGGCTTCAGCATCAGTATTTTGTGGTGGAATGATTGCCCCCGAATTGTCCAACTTGTGCTCCTCTTTTAACTAGGATTCTAACACTTCAGCTTCACCAAAAATATTGCTTATGGCTGCCACATCGACGGCTGGCTCATCTTTGGCTTTTACTTTTACCGGCTCTGCTTCTGCCTTGGCAGACACTATCGCCAAAATCTTAACCGGCTGATAGCCCATGTCGGTAAAAGTACTATTAATCAGCTGCTGCATTTTTGGTTCGCTAATGCGTTTTTGGTGAAAAACAAATTTAAAAGATAAGGTTAAGACGCCGTTTTCATAAGCTGGTTGGCTCATGCGCAGTATGCCATACAAGGTATTATGATTGGCTTTAATGTTATCTAAAAT
>CAZBLI010000031.1:4148-6732 GCA_964492785.1 uncultured Candidatus Saccharibacteria bacterium | reverse complement strand
ATGGCCGGGCACTTTGGCCATAAACCGTTTTCGATTGTTGGCGGCGGCGATACGGCCAGTTATATTGAGAATCAACACCAAACAGATTATTTTAACCATGTTTCAACCGGCGGCGGCGCCAGTTTGGATCTAATGTTGGGCAAACCATTGCCAGGAGTTGATGCCCTAGAGAATAAATAAGACTAGTGTTAAACTTAAGCATAAGAATAATTATCATATGAGTAGTAAACGTACCCTGATAGCCGGTAACTGGAAAATGAATTTGGACACTGCCCAAGCCAGTCTGCTAGTCCATCGTTTACAAGAACGCATCAAAATTCACCGTAATATCGAAGTTGTTTTAGCGCCCAGCATGCTAACATTGCAGCCAATTAGCCTGCAAATAGATCGCCGTAAATTCCGGTTGGCCGCTCAAAATGCATACTACAAAGACGAAGGGCCTTATACCGGCGAAGTCAGCTTTACCATGCTACAAGACTTGGTGCACTACGCCATCATTGGCCACTCCGACCGCCGCTACAAATTCAACGAGAGCCTGGTAGATATTAAAGAAAAAGTTGCAGCAGCCTTTAGGAATCAAATCGTGCCGATACTATGTGTTGGCGAAACCAAGCAAGAAAAATTAGCTGGTGAACGCATGCAAGTACTGCATGATCAAATCACAACGGCTGTTGCAAATTTAACTTCAGAAGAGATTAGAGAATTAGTCATTGCTTACGAACCAGTTTGGGCATTAAGCAATGGTACTGATTATTTGCATCACGAAGTACCAAAACCAGATGAAATTACCAAAGCCGTAGAAGCTATCCGCAAAAACGTCAGCCATTTGTATGGCGATCATGCGGCTAATGCCATGCGGGTTTTATACGGCGGCAGTACCAATGCTTCGTCGGCTTATAATATTTTGTCGATGGAAGGCATCGACGGATTATTGGTTGGTGGTGCCAGCCTAAATTACATTGAATTTTCAGGAATAGTTGAAGCTGCCGACCGACTTCATGCAGCAAGGGCTAGTTAGATGGCAGCCAGTAAAGATGATAAAGTTTTTGATGTCGCCAAGCCGGGCAAAGCTGCGGCTAATGCCAGCAGCCGTCCTTTAATTGTTGGCCACAAACCAATTCTTAAAGACCCGATGGTCAAAGAAAAAGCGATTGACGAATTAGAAGAAAACAAAACGGCCAAAATTGACCATGATTTTGAAGATGATATCCCCTCAGGCAGCCCACCGTTGCCAACTCAAAAAGACAGTTCATCTTCAAGCAAAAAAGCCTCAGCTCCATCCGAATCTAAATTAAACTTAAATCCGCTTAGTAGTAATAAGGATAAAAAGTCCGAATCTAAAGCCAAGCCATCAGACAGCACCGTTATCCCAGTTAAGACCACCGCAGTTTCGTCACAAGCCATCGCACCAACCGGACCACCAAAAGTTGATAAAGCCGAGGCCGAAAAATCAATAAGTGAATTCAAAAAATCAGAATCAGAAAACCATACTTCAATTGAAGCCACCACCGCAGCTGTAGCAAAAAAGGCGGAAGACCAAGCACCCGCAGTAGATGAGAAGTCGATCGAAGCCGAAAAACTCATCGAATCAAAGAAATACCATGTGCCAATTGGCGGCAAGGCTCAAAAGAAGCGCTCCATGCGGCGAATCATTTTAGGCGCATTACTAATTTTGTTGTTGGGCTTTGCTCTAATCTACTTAATGATCGACGTCGGCCTAATTAAAACCAACATCAAATTGCCATTTGAATTCTTCAAAGATAATAATGTTGCAACACCATCAGTTCCAGTACCCCAAAATACCTCTTCAAAGCCTTCAACTAACAGTAGCAGCCAGCCGGTTCCTTATAAAATTACAACTACAGTTCCTTCAACATGGAAGAAATATAATGATCCCAAAACCAAGCTAACATTTTACTATCCAGATGATTGGAATGAGGCCAAATCTTTTGTAGTTCTAAAAAAAGACGGATCACAAAATGTTTTTTCTGATAACGCCTCAAAAAATATTGTTTACACAGTTTCCACAAAAGAAGCTTCGCAAATGGCGGCTATACAAATTGATGTTTTTGATCAACCGATGAGCCAATCAGTTACGCAATTAAAAAAGTACATACAAGGTCCAGGTAATAGCAAACCCGGCACGAGTATCAATATTACAACCACAGATATATTGTTTAGCGGCAAAAAAGCAGTTGAAGTTAAATATACGCAGAATGGCGCAACCATAAAACAGATTTTTGTGGAGGCCAATGGATATACTTATGCATTGCCTGAGATCAGTACAGACGAAACTATATATAAACAAAATGGTACTTCAGCTAATGAAGTTTTAACTATTCATGATTCAATCAAAATTGAATAGATAACTCTGTTAAAATAACTTAGTGTCTGAAGATTTATTAAAAGGTTTGAATGCCGAGCAGGCCAGGGCGGTGAAAGCAACCGAAGGTCCTCTGCTGATATTGGCTGGCGCTGGCAGTGGCAAGACCAAGACCCTAACTCATCGTATTGCTCATTTAATTCATAGCCAAAAGGCCACGCCATTTAACATTTTGGCCGTAACCTTTACCAACAAAGCCGC
>CAZBLI010000031.1:0-4048 GCA_964492785.1 uncultured Candidatus Saccharibacteria bacterium | reverse complement strand
GAATATTCTGGTACCGCCAATGGCCCGGCCGAACGTGCGGCCGCCCAAATTTATCCTTTGTACGAGAAAATCCTCAAAGAAAACGCGGCCCTGGACTTTGATGATTTAATTGGCCGGACAGTCAAAATGCTTAGCCAAAATTCGGACGTCAAGAAAAGATGGCAGGACCAATTTAAATACATCATGATTGACGAATATCAGGATACAAATGCCGCACAGTATAAGCTAATTAAACTGCTGACTAACCAACAAAAAAATGTTGCTGTAGTTGGAGATGACTGGCAGTGTCTTCCTGAGGGCACTTTAATTGAAACACCTGATAAGCAAATTAAAGTCGAAAATATTAAAGCTGGCCAGCTCGTGCGATCAGCGGCTGGCTATGGTAGAACTAATTACTTTAAAGTGACAAAAACTAAAAAATTTAAACACCATGGCGAGTTGGTAGAAATTGTAACCGCCTCAGGAAAAAAACTGAAATGTACGCCCAATCATTTACTTTTTTCACGATGGGACAAAACAGATTCCTATCTAGTTTATTTAATGTATGCCAAAGATAAGGGTTATCGTATCGGCTTAACTAAAGGCACCAGATTTGACGGCAAGAAATATGACATAGGATTACGGGTTAGAGCTAACCAAGAACGGGCAGACAAAATGTGGATTTTAAAAGTTTGTAAAGACAGGCAAGAAGCAATTTATTACGAAGCTTTATTCTCGTACAAATACGGAATTCCTATGTTAGTATTCCATGCTTATAGTAATCGGGCTATGCAGTTAGGCCAAAATTACATTGATGCGGTATATGACCAAATTGATACAGGCGAGAGGGTTAAATCTCTAATGGTTGATTTGGGGATAGCGCCGGAGTACCCTCATTTTATCCCTCAAGCGGCTACCAGAAATGGTCGTAAAAAAGTTAATTTAAATATTGTTTTATTTGGCGACAAACGCATAACGGCGAACAGTCCTTGGTCGGCCAGTCGGCTATCAATAAATACATCCGATCGCCAAGATTTAGTATTTTTTGAAAGACTGGATTACGCCGTTCGCGATGGCCGGGCAAATACATTGCGGACTGAAGTACATAATTTAGACTATGGCAATATCGAACAATTAGCCGAAACAGTAAAGCTAAACAATCAAGATCTCCAGGTCAATAAATACGCCTATCTAACAGATAATAAATTTATGTTTACGCCAGCGGCGCACCTACACCCGGATATGATAATACCGGTTCATGAAAATGGCCAAGTTGTCGAAGACAGAATCGTTTCAGTCAATAAAAAGATTTATCAAGATTATGTGTATGACCTAGATATTGAAAAAGTCCATAATTACATTGCTGGAGATTTTGTCGTACACAATTCGATATACAGTTGGCGAGGCGCGGACTTCCGCAATATTTTGAACTTCGAGAAAGATTACCCAGATTGCACAATTATTAAACTGGAACAAAATTATCGTTCGACTGCCAGTATTTTAGAAGCCGCCCACAAAGTAATTTCCAAAAACCAGCATCGCTCAACCAAAAAACTTTGGACGGATTTGGGCGAGGGTGCTCCAGTGCAGTTGCTGCAAGTCCAAAGCGAGCGGGCTGAAAGCGAAGCCATTGTCCGCCGCGTCAAAACAGCTGTTGATCTTGGTGCCCGCCAGTACAAAGATTTCGCCGTTTTGTATCGGACCAACGCCCAAAGCCGGGCCATCGAAGAAACTTTTGTTCGCTATGGCTTGCCTTATCGAATCGTCGGCGGCGTACGCTTTTATGATCGTAAAGAAATCAAAGACATCATGGCTTACCTTCGTTTAATTTATCAGCCGGAAGATAAAGTCAGCTTTGAACGAATTGTCAATGTGCCAACCCGTGGCATTGGCACTAAATCAGTCCAAACATTTTTGGATTGGCAATCCAATAGCCGAATAACTCTGCGCGAGGCTTTATTAAAAGTAGCTGAAGCTGACGGTTTGACGCCCCGAGCTAAAAAGGCTTTGGCTGAACTAGGTGAAAGTCTAGACGCCATGCGACAAGTCATGGCCGACGCGCCCTTGCCAGCACTACTGGATTCATTAATTCGTCGCCTGGATTACTTAAACTTTTTGGATGATGGCTCGCCGCAAGGCCAATCGCGCCAGGAAAACGTTAAAGAATTGATCAGTGTGGCTGAGGAATATCGCGACCTGGATTTGGGTGGTTTTTTGGAGGAAGTTTCACTGGTTAGTGATTTGGACAGCGCCGACTTTGGCAGTGACTCGGTTACTTTAATGACCCTACATGCCGCCAAAGGATTGGAATTCCCGGTGGTATTTATGATTGGCATGGAAGAGACCATCTTTCCGCACTCGCGGGCTTTGTATGACCAGGCCGAAATGGAAGAAGAACGCCGCCTGTGTTACGTTGGCATGACGCGCGCTAAACAGGAATTATTTTTGATCTCGGCTTCATCGCGCATGCTGTACGGCGGCCAACAATATAATCCGCCATCACGCTTCCTGGCCGACATCGATGCCCAGCTGCAAACTCAGCCGATGAACGAACTTTTGTCTTCACCAGTCAGTAATACTGACGAGCCGCGCTACGTCATGGAATTAGAAGTCGGTGACGGCGTGCGGCACCAATTATTTGGCAATGGCACAGTCGTGGCCGTCGATGGCGACGTGGTCAGCATACATTTCCAAAACAAGGGAACCAAACAACTCAATGCCGCCTTTGCACCGCTAGAAAAGCTATAATCCAGCTTTAGATTGGTTGCGAATTTTGCTACACTACAAGATGTTTCCTGCAAAATTTACCCCTGTAAAAATTCTCAAGTATAATACATGCGCAAAATAAGTTTTAAGAAATTTTCACCTAGATACGTCTTTGATAAACGGCGCCGGTTTTTGCACATCAAAAACCATCCCTTTGCTGTGCCGGTCATGACCTTGCTGGTGCTGCTGACAATTACCGGCATTGCTTTTGTATTTTTTGGCAGCAAAACCATCGATACTGGCAATTCGCATGTAGTGATAGTGTCTTATGATAATCAAAAGCAAACTGTGCCAACTACCGCCGATACTGTTGGCGAGCTATTAAAGCGCTTAAATATCAAATTACATGATGGCGATATTGTCGAGCCTGATGTGTCAACGCAAATCGTGGAAGATAATTATCGAATCAATGTTTACCGGGCTAAGCCGGTCACAATTGACGATGGCAAGCACAAAATTTTTGCCTACAGTGCCGCCACTACGCCTCGCAGTATTGCTGCCCAAGCTGGCATAAAAGTTTATCCGGAAGATATTTTGACAGTAAAAATTCCCGACTCGTTCTTGCCCTCGGCCAGCATTGGTGAAGAATTAACAATTGACCGCGCCACACCAGTGTTGGTTAATCTTTATGGTACGCCGCTTGGTTTGCGCACCCATGCCACGACAGTTAAAGCTTTATTGGCCGAAAAACAAATTCAGCTGGCAAGCGGTGACACCGTCGAACCGGGGCTTGACAAAAAAATAACCACTAATATGACAGTTACGATATCACGCAAAGGCACCCGCATTGCCACTGTAATTGAATCAATTCCGCCCGACACCAAAATCGTTGAAGACCCATCATTATCATTCGGTGCCACTGCCGTCAGGCAAGAAGGCTCCGTCGGCAAAAAAGTTGTCACTTACGAAATTAAAATCGTCAACGGCAAGGAAGTCTCGCGCAAAAAGATCCAGTCAGTCGTGGCCGAAAAACCGGTTGATAAAATTATTGCCCGCGGTAAAGCGGTTTACATTCCGTCCGACAAATCTTCGGTTATGGCCGCTGCCGGCATCTCTTCATCAGACTACGCTTACGTCAACTTCATTATTAGCCATGAATCGGGCTGGTGCCCGACCAAACTACAAGGCCAAGCCGGCTACTGCCCTGGTTATGCTCCAAGTTATATTCCATCCAACCTGGGTTATGGACTAGGCCAAGCTACTCCTGGTAACAAGATGGCTGCCTTTGGCGGTGATTGGCAAACCAATCCGGTAACACAATTAAAATGGGCCACCAGCTATGCGGTCGGCCGCTATGGCAGCT
>CAZBLI010000030.1:2054-6950 GCA_964492785.1 uncultured Candidatus Saccharibacteria bacterium | reverse complement strand
CGCAGATGCTTGCATCGAGCACGCCGCAGTGGAGGAGCGACCGAGCAAAGCGAGGAAAAGCGATATCCCTCCCTCTCCGCCATATTCTGTAAACTGGCCTTAACCAATTGTTTTTTAATTTTTTGGTTTTTTGGAGAATTTAAGATAGTACATATAACTTAGTGCCAACACTAAGCTGATGCCATAAAATAACCAGACTACTTTTAGCCAGCCATGTTGGAGATTTTGGCCTAGTTTAAGGCTATGAAAAAATAATAGTAGCGTGCCGGCATCGATGGCATAGCCCAGATATTGCCACCAGCTCTTTTGGCTAAACCAGCGGCGCAGTTCATAGGCCAACATAAGGAATAAGCCAATAAATCCGAAAACTGCAAATAACCTTAGGCTTGCGGCCACGTAATTATTTAGGACACTGCATGGCGGCAGTCCAAAGCCGTCTTTCGAGAGTTGCCACTCTAACAGCCCAGGATGCAAAAGAATTAATATTAATACAATCCAGCCAGTCACTTCGATATAAGTTTTTAGCACAGATTTATCAATTAAAAAGTGTTGGCGGGCTGCACTAATAATGTAATGTGACCACATTATGCTAAATGCCATCAAGCCCAGTAGCGGAAAGAAACTGTAAACCGATAAATGGCCAAACTGCCAGTGTAAACCCTGACCCCAGCCTAAAAAGGCTAACAACACTACCAGGGCACTTAAAGACCAGGCGAAAATCTGCAGTTTAACATCTTTAGTCATAGTTTAAGTATAGCTAACCGTGTATGGCTGTGAAAAAGATCATAAAGCTACCGAATGCTAAACAATAGATAGCAAATGGAATTAAGCTCTTGGACTTAAAGTATTTATCCAGGAAGCGTACCGACAAGTAAGCAGCGATACCGGCGGCTAGTCCGCCGACTAACATTTGTGGCCGGGCGCCGTCGCCGAGTTTACCAAAGAAATCCGGTGCCTTGTAGATGCCGGCGGCCAAAATAATCGGTGTGGCCAATAAGAAAGAAAAACGAGCCGCATCCTCATGGTCCAAGCCGCTGACCAAGCCACTAACCATAGTTATGCCGGAGCGGCTAATGCCGGCAAACAAGGCGCCGACTTGGGCGGTGCCAATGATTCCAGCCCGGCCAAAGCTAATCTTGCCGGTGTTTTTGGCTGATTGGTCCATGCTAAAGTCGGTCCGGTCATGTTTGGCGCGGATTGCCCGTTCGCCTAATAACAATACAAAGCCATTGATAACCAAAAATACTGCTGCAGCCATCGGTTTGGCAAATTGTGAACGCAATGAATGCTCAAAAATTAAACCAACCAGTCCGGCTGGAATTGTCGCCACAATAATTAACCAGGCTAACTTTTGGTATGAGGATTCAATTTTGCGGGTTTTGACGGATTTAAAGAAGCCGCCAATAATTTTAACCCATTCCCGCCAGTAAAAAATTAGTAAGGCAATAGCGGTAGCAACATGCAAAACCACTAAAAAGGCTAAGAAGAATGATTCGCCGGATTCACTGCGTAAAATGTTGTGCCAGCCAAATAAATCCGCAAACAATACCGAGTGGCCTAAACTGGAAATTGGAAATAATTCGGTCACTCCTTGGAGCAGCCCAATAATTATGGCCTGGATAAATGAAATCATTACTAATTATTTTAGCAGAGCAGAGATTATTTTTGGCTGATAATTGCTAAATGGCCGAGGCCCATAAAAACCAGCATAGCCATGATTAGGGCGCCACAGAAGCAAACCCAGGCAGCAATTTGAGCAATATGGCCGACTGTCCAGAAGGCGTAGGCATCGCCTAGCAGCAAGCCGCGCAGAGTTTCGCCTTTAAATAAAGTGTTAGCTTGGCCCTGTAACTTGGTGTTAGTAGGATCCTTCAGAGCTTGGGCACTGACTTCGGCGTAAGTTTGGCCACCGGCGACTTCTCTTAAGTGCACAGCAATGTAGTTGTTAGCAAAAACTTTGGCCTGATCGCCATTCAGCACTTGTTGGCCGGCATACTGCTTTACCATGGCTTGGTCGGCAGCTGGCAGAGCCGCAATTGCCGGACTGCCGGCAACCGGGAAGTATATTTTTTGGGCAGCTAATTCACTACGGACGTTTTTAGTTGTAAATGAATAAGCTGTCCAGGCCACGGCACCAAATATTATCAACAATACGGTTACGATCGATCCCAGAGCAATTAAAATCTTGTCGAGACTTTTACGTTTTTCGGTTTTACTAGCCATTTTTATCCCACCTTAATTTTTAAATGTTAACTTCTACTATATACCACCGAATCTAACTGAAAGTGATTTTAATCACTAGGCTTTGCGGGGCGGCAAAACTCGTTTAAAGACTGATTGCAAAATTACCAGCAAAATACTTAGCGGGAAGACTAGGCCGGCCACGCTGCCAAATATTTTAGCTACCACGATTGTTACCAGCAAGGTCACAAAAAACCAGACAAAGAAGTCACGCGGCCGGATGCGCAAGCGCAGGTATTCGGCGCCTAAGTAGTAGTAAGGGAAGACTGTCACCACTAAGAAGGTGCTGGACAGCAAGCCAAAGATCAAAACGACAGCCAAACCTTGCCAGAAGGGGCTGGTCAGGGCCAGCGGGATCAACGAAACCACAGCAGTAACACTGGTCGCAAACAACGGCCTGAACCGTTCGGCCAAGGCAGCGTGGGCCGCATCAATCGCGCCCATGCCGCTGCGGCGGGCCTGGTTAGCATAGTCTGTCAGTAGAATCGTGTTCTTGATGCTCAAACCAAGCAAGGCAAAGAAGCCAAGCAGGGCAAAGAAGCTAATGGCGTTGTGAGTCAGGTAAAGCCCCAGCATGACGCCAAAGATGCTAAACGGAATCGCCATAAAGATTAACAGCGGCTGAATTAGCGAGCGGAACTCGAAGAACAACAAAATGTACATTACCAGTAGCAAAATCGGGAAGGCCAGAACCAGAGTTTTAAAGGAGTTTTGGTTGTCTTCTTCTTGCCCCAGGTTAAAGCTAATGGCATCGCTCTTTAGGCCGTACTGATGGAGCTTGGCCTCGTTAAATTCTTGCTTGACGGCATCTTGGGCCAGTACCACTAAAGTAGTGGTGTCATCACCGTCAAAACCGGAACTTACAGTTACAATCGGCTTGCCATCCTCGCGGTCATACTGGCTGGAGCTGGAAATAGTTATGTTGGTGAAGTGAGCGGTTTTGCCACTAACTCGTTTTAGTTCAGCTGTATTCATATAGCTGGCCAGCGCCTGGGCTGCTTTGAAGGCCTTGGCTCGGTCAGTGGCATCAATTTGGGCTATGAAACTAGAGCTGGGCGGTCCGACATCGCTTTGGCCAACGACAACCTTGGCTTGCTTAAAGTCGCTATCGAATTTGGCCTGCAATTGCTTCTTTAGATCCTGCGAAGTGACATCACGCTTGGAGTAAGAAATTAGTTCTACGCTTTGGTTGGCACTTTCGGCGGTGCCGCTGTTATACAAAGAACTTTGTACAAAATTGCTGCCGACGACGTTAGACACAATTTGATCGGCTTGGGCTGAAATATTTTGGGCTTGTTCAATAGTAGTACCGGGCGGGAAGTTTAAATTCAAGACCAGGCCGTTGGTGTCTTTGGTGGGCGGGAAGATGTTAAAGACCACTTTGGTAGAAATAAATATACCGGCAAAGATGAAGCCAAAACCAATCACTAAAGCGGTAATGCCAATGCTAAATAAGCGCTTCTTGGAATTGCGGGCCCAGAGCATTGGTGCTGATATAAATTTGGCAACATTGGCCTCAAAACCAGCGGCAACTTCTTCGACGCCTTCTTTGCCCATTTGCTTTTTGCCCAGCAAGACAAAACGGGCCATAAACGGAATCAATATTAAGGCTACCAGCAAACTAATAATCAATGATGCGATGATGGTCACTGGAATGGCCCGAATAAAGGATCCTAAAACGCCGCCGACAAACAGTAGCGGCGCAAAACTTAACGAAGCAGTTAGGGTAGCGGCTACCATCGCCCGACTGATGCGGCGAGTGGCTTCCTGGACGGTTTTACGACGGTCGGTATTGCGCCGCCGTGAAGCATCAATCGCTTCAACCATAATGATGGTGTCATCGACAATTAAGGCCAGTCCTAAAATCAAGGCAAACAAGGTAATGACATTCAATGAATAGCCGACAAGGTAAAGCAACCCAATTGATGCCAGCAAAACAGTGATCATAGAAACTACCGTTATCAGCGAGGCCCGAATGGCAATAACTATCGAACCGACAACTAATACTGCAATTAAGCCTTCCAGCAATACTCGCTGCAATTCATTGATGCTGTCCTTGATGGTTGTGGCAGCAGTTGCGCTAATTTCGGCGTTGTAGTTGGCAAATTCGGGTTGCTGTTTAAGTTTTTCGATACCTTCGCGAACATGGTTGTCTAACTTAATTATGTCGGTACCTTTTTCGGCGGTGACGCCGATAATTACCGAGGAATTAAACTTGTTTTGGGAATTTTGGCGTACGCCAAACCTATCAAAATTATGTTGGACGACGACGGCTTTGCCGGTGGTAGGATCTGTGGCTTTCTCGAATGGATTGCTGACGAAGAAGTTTTTGGCGCCGGCAATATGCTGAGAATTTAAGAAGTTAGCGGCGGCTTGAGCTTGGGCAACTGTTTGTTCGGTTGTGGCTTTGTTATTGACGTCATAAAACGAGACTGCAATATCGATCGGCCGGGTAAAGTCATTAGCTTGGTTAAAGTACGGCACAATGTATTGGACTTGGGCAGAAGGTGGAATTTGAGCTTGTTTGTTAACCTCGTTTTTAAGTTGGTCGGTAGCTTTTTTGGCGTCAGTACCATCCTTGAACTGGACATTAACCATAAAGAAGTTGCTGGAACTTTGGGTTTGCACCAGTTTTACATCAGCTTGCTTGAGGGC
>CAZBLI010000030.1:0-1954 GCA_964492785.1 uncultured Candidatus Saccharibacteria bacterium | reverse complement strand
CTTTAGTTTTGGCCATAATACTCCCTGAGGCTTACTTGCTTTTATGTTAACAGATATAAGCTAATTCTTGCCACTATTTGTATTCGCTACAACAACAGGCTATAAAATCTTCCAAAAATACAGAAAAAGTGTTTTACTATATATAAGTATTAGTGGAGCGCCGCCAATGGTAGCTAAAAAAGTCAGGTCGAAATACAGAGTTAATTTCGGGTGGCGGGCGATAGCTGTATCAATTTTGACAGTTGTCGGCCTAATTTCTTTAGTTGGCTTTAGTTTTGTTCATTGGACAGAGCGGCAAATTCTAACCACCGACAATTGGGTGCAAGTGGTAGGCCCGTTGCCTAAAAACGATCAAGTAGCCAGTGCTCTCAGCACCTACAGCGTCAATCAATTATTTACTCAGTCAGACCTCGAGAACCGCATTAGCCAGGCTTTACCACCGCGTGCCAGCTTCTTGGCGCCAACATTGACCGACCAACTACAGAGCCGCCTAACCAACCGCACCAAGCAGTTAATTCAAAGTGATAAGTTTACCAGTCTTTGGACTTCGGCTAATAAAGCCGCTCATCAGCGCCTACTAGATAGTGCCCGCGGCCAAACGCCGCAAACCGCCCAAAGCAATGCTCGTTTTAACCTTGATTTATCCGGCGTTAAAGACAGTGTTAGCAGTTTCTTAAACCAAAGGGCTAGCAACAAAGACCCCAACAATACGCCGAGTAAAAATAATGTGGCTCTAGCTGTTAATCTTAAAACTTCGCTTAATAATGTTAAATCTTACATCCGAACCGCCGACTTCTTAAACGGAACGCTGGGCGTGCTCGCCCTGGTTTGTCTGGTGGGGGCCATGGTATTAAGTTTGCGCCGGCGCCGATTGCTGATGACAATCAGCTTAATAATGCTAGTAATTGCTTTACTACAATTAATTGGCGTCAAGGTGTTACGGCCGACAATCTTAAACCAAATACAAGACTATGCTTTCCGGCCGGCCGTTGGCGTAGTTTACGACACGCTACTGAGTTCGTTTAAGAAAGGTGCCACCAGCGTCTTTTTTGGCAGCTTAGCGATTTTCATAATTGCCTTGGTTTACAGCCAGAAATTTATTAATCGCAGCAAATACCTGGCCCAACAACTTAAAAGGTACAAAAAGACTGGTTTTTATAAAGATTGGCTTGGTTTCCGCAAGCTTGTCCGTAAATATTTATGGCAAATTGTGGTCGCGGTTCTAGTGATTGGTCTAATCATCATGGCTTTTGTCATCGCTTCGTTTAGCTGGGCCACGTTGATTCGTTCAATTTTGTTTATTCTATTATCGATTGAGCTAGTAAATCTGGTCGCGGCCAGAACAAGGACCCTGCCTATGAAGCAATGAGGGTGGAGACAAAAAGTAATTTAATAATTAGGAGAAATTATGGACGATGTACAAGCAATTTCGACGTCACTAACATTTCGTGGCATCGCCGCTATATTGTTCGGAATCGCGGCTGTATTTTGGCCCGGTATTACCCTTGTAACTCTACTTTATTTGTTTAGTGCCTGGGTTTTGGTAGATGGAGTCATTAGAATTGTTGCCGGTATTGGCCGGGTAGGCCACCACCAGTTAGGTTTCTTAACCATTGTGGTTGGCTTGTTAGAACTAGGCGTTGGCGTTTACTTGCTTAGACACCCGCACGTAACCTTCGCTACATTAATTCTATTGATTGGCTTCATGTTGATTATCGATGGCATTGTGGCTATTGTGGCTTCGTTGTCAGAAGATGATGGTGCAACTTCAAAAACTTTGGCAGTCATCGTTGGCGTAGCTGCGGTACTAGCAGGAATCATTCTGCTCTTCCAGCCTGCATCTGCCGGTGTAGCCTTTGTTTGGATTCTAGGTTTGTACGCTTTGATTTCCGGACCAATGTTAATCGCAATGGGCCGAGATTTACGCAAACTAGAAGGCAAACGCTAAAAATTT
>CAZBLI010000029.1:0-7177 GCA_964492785.1 uncultured Candidatus Saccharibacteria bacterium | reverse complement strand
GGGTATTGAAATTAATAAGGCTGCTAGTAGAGCTAACAATACCTGGCCGTTGACATAGCCACGGACTACGTCATACATTTCGCCAGCCAGTTGGGCAACATGGCCTTCGCGATGATCGGGGATTAAGCGTCGGCCGATATCGAGCCAGCGCGGCCCTTCAATCAGCATCATAAAGGTCAGCACTAGCACAGTTAGCACTGAGAAAATACTGCTGGTTATTCTGGTAATGGTTGAAAAAGCCGAACCGCCGATAACGTTTAATCTTTGTGACAACTGTGTAGCGAATTTATCAACTTGGTTTTCTAAATGATGTTGTCGGACAAATTTGCCTAAGCTAGTGTTTTGGTTATGAACATCTTCAATGATGTTGGGAGCAGCGGTGACAAAACTGCTGGTTTGGCGCACCAGCGGCGGCGCAATACTGGCCACAAAGCCAGCTAACAGCAAAACCACAATTGCAAAGGCAATGGTTGTTGCTAAAATTCGATTGCCGCGTTTTTTGCCTGGTAAATTTTCGGCCAAGCGGTGAACCGGCGTGTTAACCGCCAAGGTTAAAAAGAAAGCCACAAAGATTAGCGTTAAAGCATGGGCGGCCCGGCGCAATGCTAAAAAGAAGAAAAATGATACAAGTATTAAGGCCAACACCCGCAAAACAGTCGCGTTAGTAATGGTTATTTCGATTTCTTTTGGCTTTTTGCCCTGTAAGAGCTGAAACATACTATTAATTATCTCAGATGGCGAATTACTTGCAACGCTTAATTAATAATTAAGCTTTGTTAAATAGTTTTTTCAGGCTAACTGGAATCAAGCGGTTGGAATCTTTTGTATCAAAAAACGCTGTCGATAAGTTTGGAATTTTTAAACTGGAGTTATAAATATGAACTTTTTTGTATACAACATTTAAATGCTGCTCGGCCACATCCTCATTTATATCCCGGCCTTGTTTGAGCCGTACATGATAAACCGGTAAATCAACCTGAGCATTACACAAGTCTAACTTGAGTGCCGTCGAAGTGCAGTACATTTGCGTGCGCAGATCATTAGTCCGCCATAAATGAATTTCGAAAGCGATTCTTTGTTCTCTTTCTTCGGCAGAAACGCCGCTTAATTTTGGGCTTTTAGAATTAAAAGTCTGGTATGTCCAGCGAATTAGGGCCGGCCGTATGAATAATTTCGCCAGAGACGCCATTGGCTGTTTAGACAGCAAGCCGCTACTGAGGCGCAAGTTATAATAATCAATTTTACTAATGTGCAGGTCCTCGTGATGGACATAGCCGCCTAAACTAACTAACAGGTCGACTTTTTTAACAATTTCGGGGTAGCGCTGTAAAACTCTAGTTAAAATAGAAAATCCGTAACCGACAGCCACTACTGAAAATCGTCGATTTTTGTAGCGTAATTTTATAAATGCTGCCAGGTAGTCAGCCATGTTATCAGTGCTAGGTTTTTCGTTTAATTTATAAAAACTTTGCATGCCGCCAAAACCAGGTAAGTCCGGCACCGTCACACCACCATAGCTGTTCAAAGCTTCGGCCAAACCAAAAATTCGTTCTAAGCTTGTGTGTTCGCCATAGACTATCAAAATTTCTTTTTGTTTGCGTGGGCTGGCTTTTAATCTCAGCATTCTGCCACGCAAGCCATTCATGTAAAGCGGTTCAATATATTCAGCTGGATTTGATAGTTGTTTTTTAGCCATAACGTTACTTAAAAGTACGTTATTTACAGATGAACTGCAAGTATAAGCAGTTATCTAGAACCAGCGAAAAAGCCGCCAGCTTTGGCTGGGCGGCGGGACATCAGAATTTAAAGTAATGGCTGTCGATTTTTCACCAACTTTGACCTTACCAACGCTTAAGCCAGTTTTATCACCGATTGTTACTGGCTTTAATTCAACTTGGCCATGCATGTCACTACTTTTCCAGCCCACCACATCAATGTTTGCAGCCGCTGTGGCCACTGCATTGCCGCCCCATGGCAGATTATAATAGCCTAATTTATCGCCCTTATTAACCAGACGCCTAGCCGTAAAATTTTGAAAACTGATATTTAAAATGCCTAAACTATCATTCATGGCTTGAGCTAAGGTTTTTGCTCCCATGACTGCACCTACGAGAGTAATGTTTTGGTTATCTACGGTGCGCTTAGAAGCAAATAAATAGACACCGCCGGCTTGGTCGGTATTACCGGTTTTAACGCCAACAATATTATTCTTGCCTAAGAAAAAATTTACATTGTGTATTTGACCAGCCACGGGGATTTTGGCATTTTGCTCAACAACTATACTAGCGACTACCGGATTATTCATGGCGGCGATACCCAGTTTTACTAAATCCGAGGCCGTACTGACAGTATCGGGCGGAAAGCCGCTGGCGCTGGTTATTACAGTGTTGTTTAGGCCTAACTGGCGAGCATATTCATTAGCATATTCAGCATATTTTTGAACGCTACCAAAGGCCCAGATCGCCAAACTATCAGCCATATTATTGGAAGAAGGTAGTAGCATAGCCTCGAGAGCTTGACGTTCGGTAATTTGCTCGCCAGCATCTACCGGCACCACCGAACCTTGTTTTGCGACATACTCATTATATAAAGCTTCATCGGCAGTCGTTAAAGTTATAGTGGGACCAGTTTCATCGATTTTTAGCGGTTTTTCTTTCAGCACTGCAAGGGCAGTCATGACTTTAGCTACGCTGGCAGTCGGTACAGCTGATTTACTGGCTGATGTAGCTAAGACGCCATAGCCGACCGCACCAACTGCTGATTGGCCATAATCCGGCCAAGGAATATCAACCGAACTACCTTTACTAGTAACAGTAACTGTGGTGGCGGCAACTTTTGGCACAGGAGACATATAGGCATAGAATCCAAGGCTGCCGACCAGGATTAAAATAATTAACAAACAATACAAAGCCGTTCGAAGCACTCGATTTCTTGATTTAACAGCTCTAGATTTTTTGAGTGTATACAACTGATGAGGTTCGATAACTCTCATGCTGACTTAATTATACCTTGATAAAACTTAGAACTGCTTAAAATGAATTTCTTGACAAATTTACAACAGGAGAGTAAACCAAGAATATAGGTTAAATAAAAGTTCATACAAAAAAGAGGGAAATATGGCTATCGTAGAGTTAGAATCAGCACGGGTGGCGTTGGGTTATTATCTGCCCGGGCAAGAAGATGATTACACTGTTTCAGTTGAGATGAACGAACGGCTTCAAGCTGAACCTAATTATTTTGATGATTTTCATAAATTATTAGGGGTTGAAGTTGATTTTGTAGGTGAAACAGAAACCGAAACTGAAGATACAGCATCACACGAGTTAATCAGGTTTAAGTTAAATAGTTCTGAGCTTGGTACTGTGTATAGCACATTATTCTTACAACCCGAATATATTAATACAATTTTCCCAAATAAAGCTATATCTTTAATTGAAAGCCCTGGCCAGCCATTAAGAGCAGAGAAGCATTTTTTTAGAGGTCCGGATAGTGCTATCGCGCGCAAAGGTTTGGCCCATCCATTGAAGTTTAAAGATTTTGATCTTGTCCAAAGCGCACTGGCTCAAACTCTTTCATTGAGATAACAGTTAAAATACGCTAAAATCAATCTGTTAAAGATGATGGGGAGTCGTCTAGTGGTAGGACACCGGGTTTTGGTCCCGGCAGCAGGGGTTCGAGTCCCTTCTCCCCAGCCATAGAGAACAGATTTGGGGTGAGAGGGCAAATTCATCTTCTTCACCCCTGTTTTTTTCTTCTAAATTGTCGGTTTGGTTAGGCGTTTTTGGCTTCGGCATATATCCTCCTTGTTTGGCCGCTCTTATGAGCGATTGCCTGAGCTAATTTAGTATATTTAACAGATAAAAAACCATCTTTAAGCGTGATGCCAGCAAAAAGTTTGGTTAAAACGTCACGTTTGTCGTCGTTGCTAATATTTCGGTCTTGAAACTGTGCTTTTGCTACTTGTGATAGCTCGATAATTGACACTCCTTCCATGTACTTATTTTTGTAATTCTCGCTGATACCTCCTAACTTGTTATGTAATTCGTCAATCTCTTTCTGAAACGCCTGATGCTTTGTTTTATAGCGTTCAGTTGATACTTCACCGGTAAGCTTGTCGTCATACAGCATGTCGTCCATGTGCTTTATCTTTTGAATACGTTGCTCTACAGACTTTGTGGCTTCTTCGTGGCTGTTCACTTCTGTCTTAAAGTCAGTTCTAAGTAATTCAGTAAGCCAAGCTACAACCTGCTGAGAGGGACTAATAAGGTCGTCCAGCACATTCTCTACTACCGTGTTGGCATCGGTTTCTTTTAGGAACTTCTGGCTCCTACAGGCCTCAGTACGTCTTTGGCACGAACCATATAAACGACCTTTTTGAATTTGCCAGGTAACTACCTTCCCGCAGTGAGCACAAGAAACCATATTCTTAAGTATTGGGTTATGTTTCTGGTACTTTGCGGGTAGGGTTTTAGTGCGCTTAGCTTGAACGGCTGCAAAAAGCTTTTTAGAGATTATTGGCTTCTGGGCACCAGGATAATCTGCACCGTTAAACCTGTTAATGCCTATATAGAATGGGTTTTGTAGCATTTTGTGGACACGGCTTTTTGAATATGGGCGGCCTTTTCGAGTTGTTATTCCCAAACGACGTAGTTCGTCAGCAATAGTTTGCAGATTTTGTCCGGCATTTAAGTAAAGCTTAAAAACTCTTTGTACGATTCTATAGGTTTTCGGATCAGGCACATGAATACGCTTACCATTTTCAACTATTGTCATATACCCAAGTGGCGGTGTAGCGGGTAGCCAGCCTTGAGCTAGTTTCTCAGCCCAGCCCTTCATGGCTTCCTCTCTTAGGTTATCTATGTAGTTTTTAGCCATAACTACACGAATACCCCAATTGAGCCATTCTTGTGACTTAGAGTGTTTGTGCAGTACCAGTGAGTCTTTTACAAAGTGAACGCGCTTTTCTTCGTCTGATATCAGCCAGTCATGTGTTTCTACAGCGTCGTGCAGGTTTCTAACATGGCGATCTACCTTCTCAATAACTAGGTGCTTGATATTTTCCTGCTCTATATAAGTCAAAGCCTTCTTGAAGATATTCCTTTGTACCGACTTTGAAGCCGACTCAGTAATCTTAAATACTTCACAGACGATTAAGTTTTTACTGAGGCAGTAGTTTTTGAGTAGTTTTACTTGCGACTCAAGCGAGTAGCCCTCATCTTCCTGCGCCTTGCTCGATACACGGGCCAGAATGACGGCCTTGTTATCCTGGTTCATGGCCACCCCTAAGAGGTCTTATCGGCTTTCCTCTGGCCAAACACTCATATAATGAGATTAGCTGGAAACTTATCTCTTCAATTTCTTTGTAACTAAACTTAAAGCCCGATTCTGACCACAATATCTCTCGCAGTTTTTTTATCTGCTTTTCATCAGGCAAATAGAAGTCATTAACTCTATCTTCGTCTTGGTTTGTAGTGCTTGGTTCGTCCATATTACCCTCTTACGAACTAACTCTATAGAGTTATTATACTATCTCTATAGTGTGATTATCAAGTAATTTTATAGTATTTTTATCTACAACTACTATGCCACTCCTATGGTAGGTTTCAATCTTAACTTAACACTAGTAATTTACTTACTTTTACTTCCTCTCTATTATATATACATATAAGGAAAGAAGAGATAATAATGGTAGGTAGAGACAGAAAAGGCAAAACGGTTGAAAGTGTCTATGAAAGCCAACTACTCATACTGCAAGTTCTATACAAATTTAGATTCGGTACTAATGAGTTAATAGCACAATATCGTGGTGTTAGTAGACGAGCTATAAATGATTCTTTACTAAGACTAGTGGAACATAAACTAATTACGCGCAGGTATACTAATAAATCAAAAATACGTGGCGAATCAGCAGTCTATTACTTAACTTCTCAAGGAATAAAGCACCTAAAAGCCCGTTTCAAGCTAGCCGAAACTATCGTAAATGCTATCTATAAAAACTCGATCGTGTCCGATCAGTTCATTGCTCACAATCTTGCAGTCTTTAGCTCATACATCACTCTTAATGGAGAATATAAAAAGACATACGATATCTTTACCAAAGCTGAGCTCACTACGTTTAAACAGTACCCCGAACAGCTCCCAGACCTATTTTTAGCCTCTAAAGATGGCAAAAGGGACTTCATGCTCAATCTCTACCTAAACGAGCCGTTTTTCGTTATAAAAAAGCACATTAAGTACTACATAGAACATCGAAACGAAGAATGGCCAGACAAAACCCCATACCCCTCTGTCTTATTAGTATGCCCAGATGACAGAAACGAAGTTAAGGCTATAAAGTACTCGGAGTCTCAATTAGAAGATTTTGACTTTTATGTAACAACAGTAAAAGCACTGCTCAGTGGTACAAAGGAAATATGGACTAATCCCGTGGAGCCTGAAAAGCTTGTAACGTTGTAGCAAGAATTGTTATATAATAAACACAATTAACGAGGGTTTAGGGGGATACCATGTCAATAGAAGCTGAGCCATCGGCAAATCCAGTACCAGGAGAGGTGGTACTTAATTTTAATTGGCAGCCGGCCGAAGAACATTTCGATGTTGGACTCACTCTTGATGTGCACACTACATCACGCGAACTAAAAATAGATCCTTATGGTGCCTCGAGTGCTAACTTACACACCAGCGTGTTTTCTTTAGAACATAAAATTGCGGAAGCAGATATAAATATTGATAGAGCATCTGTTGGTAAGATACAGACCCAGTTTGAAAATCACTCGACTTTGGCACCAGATACCAAAGCAAGAGTAGCTCTAAAAGACTATATTTCAACACTGCATACTAGAGAGAATGATACTGCAGAACAAGAAGCCGGTCGTCTGCGAAGAGTGTTTAATAGAATAGGTGGTGTCGCTGCAGCTGGTGTCGCCACCGTTGGCCTGGTAACTGGATACGAAATAGGTACTGGCCATGTTGGTAATGAATTTTCAATAACGCTTCTAGGAATTCTAACCGCTGCTGGCGCTTTCATTTATGGCCAAGATCGCTTTCCCATTAACGCAAGACTGATTTTTAAGCACGGTGTCAGTCAAGGTGCAGAAACTGGCAGAGCGAAGTTTGTGTTAGATGTACTAGAACAAAAGACAGTTGACAGCACAGAGCCAACTACTGAACCAGCCTA
>CAZBLI010000028.1:0-7276 GCA_964492785.1 uncultured Candidatus Saccharibacteria bacterium | reverse complement strand
AAATCCATTTTACCTGGGTATTAATCGCTGGCAAGGCGTGGATTATCCTGGCAAACAAGAACCTATCATTGACGAGGAGCTATACGAGAACGTAAAAGCTAAGATGAGTCGAAAGAAACCCCCCAAGTACCGTAAGCATGACCCTGATTTACGTAGCATTATTTATTGCTCTGACTGTGGAGGAACTATTACTTGGGAATTCCAGAAAGGCGTGTGGTATGGTCACTGCAATCGCTATAAAGGCTGTCCAAAGAAACAGTATGCTAAACAGGAGGACGTTGAACTGCAAGTCTTCGAGCACTTTGATAAGCTATTGTGTCCAAGCCCCGAAATTGCCGAGTGGATTATAGAGTCGCTTAAGGCCAAGCATCAGGACGATATGTACGATTATTCGGCTTCTGTGGACGTTCTAAGACAGGAGCATGACCGTAAGAAGCGACAACTCGATTTGCTGTATGAAGACCGTCTAAGTGAGCGTATAACGCCCGAAAGATATGATGAACTGAGCAAGAAGATTATGCAGGAGCAGAAGGACTTAGAGAAGAACATTAACCATATGGCAGATAATAGTCGCAAACAGCTACTAACAGGCATAGACGTACTGGAGAAGTCTCAGAAAGCAGCTCAGGTTTACGCTCAGAAGTCTCCGGCTGAGAAACGTAAGCTGCTGAGTGAACTGTTTTCGGAGTTACGCCTAGACGGAGCTGATTTAATCGTTGAGTATAACCCTTACTCCTCAGCTATTTCGAAACGAGTCGAAATGCACCGTAAAGTCGAAAAGGACTTTCGAATAAAGAAAAACACCCCCGATAACGAGGGTGAAGCGAGTCTTGTCGAGACTCTGCATACGGTCTGGCGGGCCCGACCGGATTCGAACCGGCGATCTCCTCCGTGACAGGGAGGCGTGATAGGCCGACTTCACTACGAGCCCATGGCCATTTGCTTTAAGAACAGATGTGATGATATCAATTTACCCCTAAAAAAGCAAGTTAGGATAATCAAAATTTATTGCTTTAATGGCTTTATTATTTTATAATTACATTATGAATTCGAGGTACGAATCAAGTGCTCCCTTTAACCTATCTAAGCCCCCAATTGATGAGTGGGCCACTCGCCTACGGGAGAAACACGGGCTGCAAGTTGATTCTACTCCGGAAGAATTAGAACCAGTGGTAAAAAGTTTGTGGGCCAATATGCCTGATAGATTTGAGGCCATGGAATTAGTTCTGGGAAGATATGTTAACTCTGACGAAGCGATGTCTAATAAACAATTGGGGAGTATATTTCTTGTCGAAGATGCTAATGATGCATTTGGCTGGCTGGTAATGCTAAAACTTATCGAAGAAGTTAACGCTGGGCCCACACAATAATTAGCTAAATTATCACTTGTTATATAATTGTGTAATTGCCGATATAGCTCAGCTGGTAGAGCAGCACTTTCGTAAAGTGAAGGTCGGCGGTTCGATTCCGCCTATCGGCTCCAGTTACAGATTAGGAAAAGTTATACACATTTTAATGCTTGACTGTGGGGAGTAAAATTAGAGTAAGGTTAAAAAATAATGGTAAAAAACTGAAACAGATTTTCGGCTTATGTTATTTGGAAACAGAAACTCAAAACACAAAACACCACAAATTATTAGTGCTCCAGAGCTGTATTTAAGTGAACGACCGATTGACCCAGATCCCCTTTTCCATGATGAATTATGCGCAATGCTAGATGAATGTTATGCCCTTCAGGCAAGCGCTGGCGGTTTAATTGATGTAGTGGCAGAAGCTGAACGCTTAAATGATGATTATCAAGCAAAAGTTGGCAAAATTGCTGATTTTACCCTTAGCCACGCTAACGAGTCTTCACCAAATCGCGGCGAATACGTATTATAGTTAACTGATGCGGGATTAGTATAGTGTTAGTACGCTTGCTTCCCAAGCAAGAGGTACGAGTTAGATTCTCGTATCCCGCACCATTACCTCTGGACTTTTAGAGTATTTTGTGATATTATAAGCTTTAATGTCACCAAAAACAGAAAATGACAATACTTCCCCACAAGCTCCGGTTACTATACTGGAGGCTTTCAAGCGGGGTGAGTCCGATCCTTCGTCTGAAGTTATAAATTACCCTCACTTAGATGAGTTTGCTGAAGTAGCTAAATTTGAAAGCCAGGCTGATTATGAAGATTTTTTGGAGTCAGAACCAGACACCCTCGAAGAAGAAGCCAAAGCTCGTCAACTAGCAGTTGATTACTTTGTTTTAACGGCTGAAAGAATGCAGCGGCACTCCCCTAATTTGCGTTCACCACACTTTTTGCCAGAGATGGCCGATCATTTTACTAAAGCTTCAATAGAGCTGTATGGCCAGCCTGACTCAGTCAAAGCTGCTCACCTGGCCAATCGAAAATTAAACAATTTCTTGAGTTATGAAGATAACTACGATGTTGACCAAACCCGCCTGCAAAGATTGACTGATTTTTATTGGGGCCAGATTGGTGAGCCAGATCCATCCATAAATGATGAGATGGATCCAACTACCCTAGAGCTTTTGGGTGAAGTCAGAGATTATATGCTAAACCGTTACGCCAAAGCCTTTGAGGTTTTTGACTCAATTAAAGACCGCCAGGAAAAGATACCACCCGAAGAAGTTAGAGATTTATTCCAGGCAGGCCTGGATGTTTTAGCTGAAGAAGATCCAACTTGGCTGGAATGGCAAGTCAAAATTCATCCCACTAATAATGCCATGGAAGAAGACCGGCATAATAAAACTATGTGGGTTGGCAAAAACGGTAACGATCCCGAGAGACTGGTACCCTTGTTTGGCCACGAAGTATTAGTCCATTGTATGCGATCAGTAAATGGTAGTAAAAAAGACCAAGGCCTGATGCGTTTGGGCTTGCCGGACTTCTTAGATTCAGAAGAAGGACTAGGCGCGTTTGTGGAAATGGCTTTAAAAAATACTAAAGTCGCTAAAGAAAGTAATCTATATTTATACACTGCACTGGCACTGGGCCAACTTGGCCAGCCAGCCCTTAGCCGTCTAGAATTACAAAAAGTTTATTTAGATGAATTAATAGTTGCAAAACAAGCTGCTGGTAAGTCAGTGGATGAAGAAGCCTTGTCTGACCAAGCTTGGCGCTTAATGAATCGAATCTATCGAGGATCGCCTGGTAATCAGATTATTGGTGTAAACACAAAAGATATTAGCTACTATGACGGTTATATTCAGACTGTAGATTATATAAAGAATCAACGGTCTAAAGGTGTTAGCCTTGATAAAATTATGAATTATATTTCTGCCGCCCCGTTTGATCCGACCAAAACTCTCCACCGGGCATACGTAGCCAAATACGGCATTGTTGAACCGGCTTCATAATATATTTCACAGATTTTATCATCCATAGTTTATACAATGAGTTAGCAAACCTAATTAGAAGGAGGCATAATGGCAGAGAATAAATCTAACAACCGTGGTAAAAACTTAACTCAAGAAGATCGGGCTAAAGGCGGCCGAAATAGTCACCGTGGCAAGAGCAGCAGCACTAACGCTGCTATGTAAAATCGGTCATTCTGAGCCATAAAATAAAGGGGTCATTGGACCCCTTTATTGATATGATCGATCATTAAAGCGCTTGTATTCCTGCCAGCTATTAAAGCGGCTGGGCTTAACGGCGTGCTGCTTGTAGTCATAAGCTTTGTAGGTGCGGTCGTGTCGCTTACGATTCTTTAGGCGTCTACTAAATTGCTCTCGCCTCAACACTTTATTTGGCAGCATTTGCTGCATTTTACTTATTAATTTCTTGCGCATATGGCACTCCTTTCTTTTAAGGGTTGCCCTTTTTATTATACGCGCAGTACTGTGATAATGCTTAAGTTAACGTCTTTTTTACAATCTTACAAAGACGCGAGTTTTTTGCTTATCTTTGAGAGGGTTTAAATAAACATTAATGTCTTTTAGGGTAAACACGATGTGGGCCGCTTTGACTTTACCGCCCTGGAAGCCTAAGTTTTTGACAATCTCTAGGGTGTAGCCAGTGTTAATCACTTCTGAAGTTTGGCCAGCCTTGAGGTCAAATAACTCTTGGGTTACCTGAGCCGAGATATCGCGGTTAGTTTTGTCAATTAAAAAGCCATATTGGCCGCCGTTAGACTTGCTATTAGTGTCCTCGCTGTACTTCTTGGCCACATCCTCAAACTTGGCGCCATTTTTAATTTCCTGCAAAGCCTGGCCGGCCTTGTTGGATGTCTCGTGGTCAAGAGTGGCAACCAGTTTTTGGGCTAATAACTCCTGTCGCAAGCTACGCTTGAAATCACTGATTGACCAACCAAAGTTATCTTTTAGGATATCCTCAAAGCCTTTTTCGTTGGCGCCTAGCCGATTTTGGCTGCGCACCAGATCTATAACGTTATTGAGCTCCTTATCGCTGATAGATACATGATTTTGAGCGGCTAACTGTTTGACATAGGCGTCATCAACGACCTTTTGTAAGGCCCTTTGGCGGTAGCTGGATAATTGTTGCTTGCCAACGGTATCGTTAAAGTCGACTTGCTGTTGAGTCTGGTAATAATGGATATAGTGGCGGATCTCAAATAAATAATTTTCGTAGGATACATAATCGGATCCGGCTTTGGCAATTGGAAACGGAATTACTCTGGTAACACCGTACAAAAAGCCGGATGTAGACTTAAAACGGTAGAGTTCCAGGGTGCAGTAAGTGAAAAAGCTAATTAAAGCGGCGATAAATAAAGCCGAAGATATAAGTACGATTTTGTGTTTGGAATGCTGCAGCGGATAAATATACTTGCGGGCGCTGCCTAGAACTTTCTCGCGGTGTTCGGCGACAGTTTCGTTAGTAATTCGTGGAACTGATTCGTCCTGAACTTCTGCCTCAGGAGCAGTTTCGGCTTGCTTGCCACGACGCTTGGGTACTAGTTTTTTGATACTAGGTTTCTTCAAAATTATTCCTCATTCACAGGTGTGGCTTTAGTCACGATACCCTCTTCGCGTAAGATGTTTAAAATCTTTTTCTGGATTTTGGCAGGGTGATGAATTTCGTGGATTACCAGGTCACCAACGTAAGTTTGCATCATGATTGTACCATAACCAAGAAGGGTTTGCTGGAGGCCGGCGACTTGATAATTTACCATTTGAATCTGAGTTAAACCTAAGTCGACGACGGTTTTATGGAACAAGCCTTTTTGGGTGATTTGGATTAGTCGTTGGTCGGTGACGATCATAATGCTGTAGTACCATGTGATCCAGAACGGGAATAATATTAAGCCCCACAGCAACATGCCAATGCCTAAGCCGCCAAAGAACCAGCCTAGGCCAAGGTTTAGATTAATGGTGGCCGGGAGAACTCCCAGCAGCGGCATAATACAGCCAATGACCAAGCCTTTACGCATGACTATCGGATGTTTGCGGAAGACAAACTTTACTTCTTCGTCATCAAACTGGTCATCAAATAATTTTTTATGTTCCGGCTTAGCCTTGGCTTCACCGTTATCTTCATCGGCCATGACAATATTGTAATGCTTTTGGTTGATGCTTACTAGGTGTTAGAATGTGGCAGCGCCCCTATAGTTCAATGGATAGAATAACTCCGTCCTAAGGAGCAGATCTGTGTTCGAATCGCAGTGGGGGCACCAAATTAAACTTTGGGCTGGGTAAAGCCTTCGTGAACTGATTTGTAGTTGTAGATTTCTTCGCCTTTAAACCAATGGTCAATTTCTTTTTGAGCTTCTTCTTGGGTAGCAGAGGCATGGACAATGTTATTAACGCCCTTGCCGGTGCTGGAAGCGGCGCCATAGCTAACATGGGCAAAATCGCCCCTGATGGTGCCGGGCTTAGCACTCTTGGGCTCGGTGTCGCCGACCATCTTGCGGACTGTGTCGATGGCATCAACGCCTTCTAAAACCAAGGCAATGACTGGCCCCTGTTGCATAGTGGCTAATTGGCCTTCGAAGATTTCGTCGCCCTTACGGGTTTTGAGTGTACCAATAGTCTCGTAGTGATGAAAATAGTGGTCGTAATCGGGCTCCAACATCTTGGTTCCGACAATTTTAAAACCGGCTTTTTCGAAGCGTGAGATGACTTCGCCAATAATGCCGCGTTGGATGGTATCTGGCTTAAGAATAACAAGTGTGTGTTCCATAAATTTCCTTTTTACTTTTACTTATTATAACAGATGAGCAGTCTGGGCTTTTGTGTCGTACAATATAAACATATGAAGTTTCAAAAAGCCTTAACTGATTTTCTGGAATATCTGGAAATTGAGCAAAACCGCTCGCAAAAAACCATTGCCAATTACGACCATTACCTGACTCGTTTGATTGATTACGCCGGCGATATTAACGTTAGCGACATTACGCCGGAACTCATCCGTAAATGGCGTTTGTGGCTCAACCGATTAGGCACCAATGTATCTGATGAATTACAAAAAACAACCCAGAATTATCATTTAATTGCGCTCAGAAGTTTCTTGAAATTTTGCGCTAAGCGCGATATCCCTGCCCTGACGGCCGATAAAGTGGAGTTGGCCAAAACCACCCGCAAACAAGTCACTTTTTTGACACCAGAAGAAGTCCAAATGCTTTTTAACCAGGCCGATACCAGTAAAATCCAAGGCTTGCGTGACCGGGCAATACTTGAGCTGTTGTTTAGTAGCGGTTTGCGAGTGTCAGAATTAGTCGGTTTAGACCGCGATCATATCAACCTCAAGCGGCGCGAGTTCACAGTGCGCGGCAAGGGCCAAAAGGACCGGCCGATATTTATTAGCCCTGATGCTGCCGAATGGATAAATAAGTACCTGGAGGCCCGCAAAGATGGCACAAAACCACTGTTTGTACGTTACAGTGGCAGTAAAAAAGTCGATTTGAGCGGTAATTATCACCGCCTGACGGCTCGCAGCGTCCAGCGCATGGTGGCGCGTTATGCCCTCTTAGCCGGAATTACTAAACACGTTTCACCTCATACGTTGAGGCACTCATTCGCGACAGATTTACTAATGAATGGCGCTGACTTGCGCAGTGTCCAGGCCCTGCTGGGACACAGCAATATTGCCACCACTCAGATCTATACCCACGTCACCGACCCGCACTTAAAATCAGTTCACACTAAATTTCATCGCCATTCGGATAATGGTTAAAAAGCCGGGCAGCTTGAATTATCGGCTACTGACGGGCTTTGGCCAGGCCGAATAGTAATTTGCTTGCAAATATCCTGCATGGATTCAAAACCAAGCGGCAATATATTTTCATTGCCCGGACTAAGAGGCCGGCGGATTTC
>CAZBLI010000027.1:0-7962 GCA_964492785.1 uncultured Candidatus Saccharibacteria bacterium | reverse complement strand
TGGCTGGGGATGAGGGATTCGAACCCCCGATCACGGGACCAGAACCCGTTGCCTTACCGCTTGGCTAATCCCCAATGTATGAGACAAATCTACGGTTTTTCTCATCGCGCGGTGGTTGGAATGAATCCAACTCTCCGGCTGCTCTTGTCCCTAAGGTCAATGAACAGGGGTGATTATATCAAATTCGTCTTTTGAATGTAAGTTTTAAATTATATTTGACAGTGCTAACTTCCGGGGTTATACCACTCGTAACCATAACTGGCTGCCATAGCATTAGATACCGGCGGTCCCCAAGATCCAGTTGGATATATTTGTAAATTACTTTTATCTTGTGACCACGCATTTACTACCGGTTGAAGTACATTCCAGCATGCTAATACCTCGTCGCCAGTCGCAAAAAGAGATTGGTCGCCGCGCATAGTGTCAACTAAGACTCTTTGGTAAGCATCTGGCGGCGCCGCCCCATCGAAAGATTCTTTATAATCAAAATTCATATCTACTATTTGTAAATGATTTTCTAATCCCGGTTTCTTCGCCAGTAATTTAAGTGAAATGCCTTCATTTGGCTGGATATTTATAATTAACTGATTGGCAGGCAAGGATCGGTGAATCCTATCTTTAAACACCACATGGATATCGGTTGTTTTCTGGGCTAGTGCTTTACCACTTCGTAACAAGATTGGTACGCCGCCCCATCGCTGGTTATGAACTTCTAATTTTAAAGCCGCGTAAGTTTCTGTCATGGATTGTGGATTATTAACTTCTTGACGATAAGTTTCGTACTGGCCTCGAACAGCTAATTTATTAATTACTGAAGCGTCCACCGGCAGGATGTTCGACAACAACTTTAATTTTTCAGCATGAATAGAAGCTGAACTTAGCCCTTCCGGGTATTCCATCATAACCAGTGCCATCATTTGTAATAAATGGCTTTGGACAATATCCCTCAAAGCCCCAGTGGTTTCGTAATAGCCAACTCGCCATTCTATGCCGACATTCTCGGCGGCAGTAATTTGAATGTGATCAATAAATTCCCGGCTCCATATGCCTTCGATTATTGGATTGCTAAATCTAAAAGCTAGAATATTCTGCGCTGTTTCTTTGGCCAAATAATGATCAACACGATAGATCTGGCTTTCTTTAAAATATCTCCCAAGATAATTAATTAATTCTTGAGCGGAGGCTAAATCGTTACCAAATGGCTTTTCGACTAAAATCTGGCTGGAATGATTAGCGTCGGGAGGCATGTTTAAGCCCGATTCACCCAAACAGTTTACTACTGTTTTAAAAATTGTTGGCGGAATTGCCAGATAAAACAACCTGTCCATTATTTGACCGGTTTGGTGATCAATGGCGTTTAAAAGATCGCGCAATTTAGAATAATCTGCCGGATTGGTACTATCTATAATTAAAGGTTGAACCATCGATTTCAGTTTCGACATAACCTCTGGATCGCACTCCATATGGTCGCGCAAAACTTGAATTTCGGCTTCCTGGAACAGATTATTTACATTTTGTTTGGTATCTCTAAAGATACAGACAATAGCAAAATGGTCAGGTAATTGATTGGCTTTTAACAACTTATAAAGTGCTGGAATTAACTTGTGTTTTGATAAATTACCGCTTGATCCGAAAATAACTAAAGTGGTTGGTGGTAAATTTAACATTATTTTATTTCAGTTTTGTTTATTGCGTGGCCGCCAAATTTATTTCGCATTGCCGCGAGTAATTTTGTCGGGAAATAGACTCGGCCTTGTTGGCTGGCAATTCTTACTGCCATAGCTTGTTCTAAGGCAGGCATTGCTACATCGGCTTCCCTCGCAGTTTTTAGTGTCCATTCGGCTTCGCCGGAGGTGGCAACATAGCCATCTATGCCAGCAAGATCGGGATTTTCAGTAAGGACTTGCTCGATGATGCTATTTAAGGTTGAATTTATTATGCTGCCTTTTTGCCAAACGGCAGCTACTTTACCAAGATCGATATTCGCAACAGGCCCATATTTTAATAAATCATAACCTTCTGCGTAGGCTTGCATCAATGCATATTCAATGCCATTATGAATCATTTTGACGTAATGGCCCGAACCAGAAGGGCCGATATAGGCTATTCCACCACTGGGCTTTGCCAAAGACTCAAAAGCAGGCTGCAAAAGATTTACAACTGTATTATCTCCACCCACCATCAAACTAAAACCATTTGATAAGCCTAAAATACCCCCGCTGGTGCCAACATCAACAAAATGGATTGATTTCTGCCGGCAGAAATCTGCTCGCCGTTGGCTATCTTGATAAAAAGAGTTACCGCCATCAATAATAATATCTTCACTCGACAATAGATTGGCATAGCTGGTAACCTCGTTTTCCACTGCTTTGGCAGGAATCATCAACCAAACAATTTTCTGTCCATTTAATTTAGCTACTAAATCTTCGCGGCTAGTAGCAGGTATAGCCCCTAAAGCTGAACAAGCTTTAACTAAATCTAGATTTGGATCATATACTACAACTTCAAGACCATCGCCTAACAGTTTTTGTACAATTTGTGATCCCATTTTGCCTAGACCGACAAAACCGATTTTTTTACCACCCATCATACTTGATAATATATCTTATAATGCTTAGTTTGTTTAATTAATTGGGCTGGATAGCTGTGCCAGTCATAATCTTTTTGCAATAAATCAATAGCTTCTTTCTTGGTGGGTCCTTCGGCGTAAACTATGCAATCATCAATTTGTTTGAATATTGCTGGAGCAATTGTAATTCTTTGCCAATCGTTGGCCGTATAATAGCCGACATTTGATTGGCTTGACAGCAACTCGGAGCCTGGTTTCAGGCCGGCAATGTGGGAGTCCGTACCAATCCCAAAGATTGCCATAACCTTAGTATCGGTCTCTAAAATATTATTTATTTTAGATTGCCATGATTCGGTAGTTTCTGCGATAGTTTTTAAATTGGAACCCAAAATTGGTATTAGCTGTGACGCATCACTTTTTAAGCCTAGTTCTAATAATAATTGCCAATTTGAATCTTTATGCTTTGGCGGCCCAAATCTTTCGTCTGCCAAAGTGATGATTAATAATGATTTTTTATCTTTAGGCAAACTATTTATAGCTTTTACAGCAATTTTGGCAGTAGATCCACCGCTCACAAAAAGCAGACTTTTCTGGTCTAGGTTTTGATTTAGCCAGTTAGCGATTCCATTAGTATATTTATTATCTTTTTCCATAACAATTTGTATTAATAATACAATATTGTTGACGACGAGGCGTCTTTAATTTTGTTAATTAAAAAAATCCAGATCAGTTAAGCTTTCTGGCATAAAACCATCGGGGTGTTTAAAGCCGGCCTCCCATTTAGTGCCTTTTTGATAGCCTAAATCTTTCATTAATTTAGTCGGTGCATTGCGCAAATGTAAAGGTACCGGCAAGTTAGGGTATTCACGAGCTGCCGATTGGGCTTTAGTCATGGCGTTAGCAACAACTCTGGATTTATCGCACTTTGCGAGCACCGTAGCGCAATGGAATAAATTATATTGGCACTCTGGCATGCCAATTCTTTCGACGGCTTGGAAAGTGGCAACGGCTAAATTGAGAGCCGGTGAAGCCGCGATACCGACATCTTCGCTGGCAAAAATTACCATGCGGCGGGCTATAAATTTGGGATCTTCGCCAGCCTGCAGCATGCGGGCTAAATAATATAGTGTGGCATTGGCGTCGCTGCCGCGCAGGCTTTTTATAAACGCACTGATAATGTTGTAATGGTTCTCGCCCTTTTTGTCATAGCCCGGCAGTCTTTTTTGAGCGGCTGTTTCTACTACATCAGTTGTAATTGGTCCATTTGTTAGCTGCATAGCTAACTCTAAATTGCTCAAGGCGATTCTGGCATCGCCGCCAGATAGTTCGGCTAGTAGGTCAACACTTTTAGCCGGCAAACGCTTGGCACTTAATTTTTCGGCTTTAGCGGCTTTCTTAACAATTGATTTTACATCGTCTAAAGTCAGCGGTTCGAGCACTAGTACCCGACTGCGGCTAAGCAGAGGATTTATGACTTCAAAGCTGGGGTTTTCGGTTGTTGCGCCAATTAAAATTATGGTGCCATTCTCTACGTGTGGTAAAAAAGCGTCCTGTTGGGCTTTGTTAAAACGATGGATTTCGTCAACAAATAAAATTGTCTTTTGGCCGAGTCGCTGGTTGGCTTGGGCATGCTCTATAACTTTATTAACATCTGCTTTACCAGAGGTGACAGCGCTAATTTCTATAAAATCGGCACCGGTTTCGCGGGCTATAATCCTGGCTAAGGTAGTCTTGCCCGATCCCGGTGGACCCCAAAAAATTAAACTAGCTGGTTGCTTGCGGGCAATCATTTCGCTTATAATTTTGCCCTCAGCCACTAAATGCTGCTGGCCGGCCACTGCGCTTAGTTTTTCCGGCCTCATTCGCTCCGCCAACGGTTCGTTCATAGTTACATTATATAAAATCCTGCCTAACAAATTTGCGAAAAATATAATTAGATGAAGTAAATTGCTTTTTATAACGGATTTAAATATAGTTTTATGTTATGAAAAACCCTGAAGCTGCAGCGCTACCCCGTAACTGGCGACAAGTCTTTAATGAGCAAGCTGACATATTAGAAGATAGCTTTAAGGGGGCATATGGATTAGGCGTAACATTTGAAGACATAAAGTATGCGCTTGGCACGGTTGATCACAGAAATTGGGTTTATCACAAAATTTTTGCAGAAAATAATCTTGCAAAAATAGCACTGGATAAGGAATTACGCAGAAGGCGATCGCTTACAAAAAGGCCCGTTTTGTCAGAAAGTCGGCCGTTTATAGCTGCTTACAGCGTAGCCGAAAAGATAAAAGAATCCGTCAATGTATTAAGCGACGACCAAAAACAAGCGGTCAACCAAATTGCTCATAATGCTGCCCGTGATACTGGCGTTGCACCAGAAATTTTTACGCAAGGCTATAGCCTATATATAAGTATGGCCTTGAGGGGCGATAAATTGCCTAGCGGATTTAATCTGGACTTCAAAGACATTATGCAAACTTCAAATATTGGCAGTGAACCGGCTCGACGCTTATTTGAATTAGAGCAATTATCACACAATGAACTACCACTAATGAACTGGCTAGTAGAATCATATCCGAGCGCTTTTAATGAAATGCCTAATTCTTCAAATACAGTATTGGCAATTGATCCGACTTTTCACCCCAGGATGATTTTAGCTGGAGTTGGTTTAGCTTATGAACACTGTTTGTCTCTGGTTCAAGACAGTGAATCGGCCGCCAGAGTTGAGTATTTTTCGGCCAATGGAATTAATCCAATGGGTCTGGAATCTTAATTAACAAAAGCTTACAATAAACTGGTTATGCCAAGACAAAGAGCTCGACGCGGTAGTGTCATCAATCGCACTTTTAGCCAGAAATTCTGGGAAGATAAAAATGGCAACTTTGTAGTTTGGCAAAAACCTAATAAATTCTTGTGGACTTGGTTTATAACTTTATTTATTGGTTGGTTTGTACCTTTAGGCTGGCCGCAAAAATTACTGGCTTGGATTTCTTTGATCGCCTTGGTGATTTGGGCATTTTTAGAGGCTACGCGTGGTGTTAATTATTTTCGCCGCACGATTGGCACGCTAGTTTTGATTTTACTTATCCTGGTTAGAATAATTTAAGCTAGCCTATACTTAGTTGGTGATAAAAGACTTACTGCTAGATGACTCTGTTCAAGCTGCTAAGGATTTATTGGGTTATAAACTGGTTCATGAAACAAGCCACGGAATCACCAGTGGCATTATTGTCGAAACTGAAGCCTATCATCAATCTGATCCGGCTAGTCACACATACCGGGGCCAAACTGCCAGAAATTCAGTGATGTTTGGCCCAGCTGGTTTTGCCTATGTCTATTTCACTTATGGCATGCATTACTGTTTTAATGTCGTGACCGGTCCTGCTGGCAGTGGCCAGGCAATTTTAATCAGAGCCCTAGAACCGTTAGAAGGCGTTGCCATAATGAAGCATCGGCGCCATACCGACCAGGTGCATAATCTGACCAACGGGCCGGCAAAATTAGTCCAGGCTATGGGTATAACTAAAGCCGATTACGGTGCTAATTTATTAAACAATGGCCAGTTGCGCCTGGAGCCAGGTATTAAACCGGCTGAAATTGTAACCACTACCAGAATCGGCATTAAACAAGCGGTTGATCAGCCGTGGCGGTTTTATATTAAAGGCAATCCTTACGTTTCTAAGCCATAAAAATGACCCCAACGGTGATGTCAGGGTCGGTGGAAGCCTCACACTTCCATCTATAATTATAACTTAAGCGTCAATGCTTATGGTAATTCATAATTCAAGCTCATTTGCATTTAATTTACAAAATCATACATAATAAAGTGTTATGTTACCGATATTGTTAGCGGCCGCAACAGTTGTTTCAACATTTTTGGGCGGCTTATTCGCCCTCCGGCACAGTGATAGACTACATCGCATCCTCGGCTTTACGGCCGGCGTAATTTTGGGCGTGGTGGCCTTTGATGTTTTGCCGGAAATTTTTGAATCATTGCATGTTCAAGGTTTATCGGCTGATTGGGCAATGGTACCGCTAGTGACTGGCTTTTTAACTTTCCATATAATCGAAAAATCAATTTTACTGCATAACGCCCAAGAAGAAGAATACGGCCAGCATCACCACCCGCACGTTGGCGTAGCATCGGCTTCTGCCTTAATTGCCCATAGCTTTTTGGATGGTGTCGGCATTGGTCTGGGCTTTCAAGTTAACCAGACAGTAGGCATTGCCGTGGCAATCGCCGTAATTGCCCACGACTTTAGCGACGGCATCAATACTGTCAGCTTAATGATGCTGCACAAAAACTCCGAAGCTCGCACCAAGAAATTTTTAATCGCTGATTCTTTAGCGCCAATTATTGGCGCCGCCTCAACTTTATTAATTACAATTTCTCCAACCGCTTTAATTGTTTATCTTGGTTTCTTTGCCGGCTTCTTACTTTACATTGGAGCCAGCGAAATTTTACCGGAAGCTCACAGCGAACATTCGTCTTATGCCACCATTGGTTTAACGGTGCTTGGCGCTGTCTTTATGTTTGTAGTCACCAGATTTATCTAATTATTGATAAAATATAATTATGCTAGCGGCAATTATTGTTTTGGGAGTGCTATGTATAGCCTTAATTGGTCTGGTATTATTTTTTATTTTGCGCAAACCTAGTACCGCACCAGACAACAGCGCCATGTTGCTAAAAGCCGACATGACTGAGCTGACCAAGGCGATGGGCACTTTGCAGCAAGGCTTACAAAAGCAACTTTCAGATCAGCTCGGTACTAGCAACAAACAAATGACTGCCCAATTTAATGCCAGTGCCAAAATCATTGCTGACGTTACCCAAAAATTGACTGAACTCGATAGAACCAACAAAAGTGTGGGGGATGTAGCGGCCGAACTTAAAAGCCTGCAAAATGTCTTGCAAAATCCCAAACAACGCGGCGTACTAGGCGAGTATTACTTAGAACAAATCTTAAAAGACATGTTGCCGCCAGGTACCTTCCAACTGCAATACAAAATGGGCGAGGGCCTAATAGTCGACGCTATAGTCAAACTAGATGACAAAATCTTGCCAATCGACAGTAAATTCAGTTTGGAAAATTATAACCGCCTGGTAGAAGCCAGCGCCGACAGGCGACCGGCTCTAGAGAAAGCTTTTAAAGACGATTTAAAGAAACGCATCGACGAAACGGCCCGCTACATCAAGCCCAACAAAGGCACGCTCGACCAGGCCCTAATGTTTATTCCCAGCGAAGCAATTTATTATGATTTATTGGCCAACAAAATTGGCTTGAGCGGCGTTTCTGGCAGAAACTTAATGCACTATGCGGCCGCTGAAAAGAAGGTTACAATTGTCGGCCCCAGCACCCTGGCTGCCATGTTACAGATAATTGTGCAAG
>CAZBLI010000026.1:0-8010 GCA_964492785.1 uncultured Candidatus Saccharibacteria bacterium | reverse complement strand
TTAATTTTAGATGGCATTATCGGCGGCAGAATCGTATAATTAGCTTATGCTAATAGTTTTACATATCTTAAGTGCCGTCAGCAGTATAATTTTGACAAGTTATTTAATTTTCAAACCAAACCGGCGGGGCACCCGTTTTAGTTATGGATTAGTGGGCTCTACAGTCGCTACTGGTTTCATGTTAATTGTTTTTGCCGGCGCCAATATTTTAAGCACCTGTATAAGCGGCTTGCTTTATCTAACCGTAGTTGCAATTGGTTTAGTAATTGTTAACCGACGCTTAGCTGTTAACGAAAATTAAAAGTGCTGACGCACATGCGACATTGAGTAATCCCAATCTGATGTCGCTTTGATGTGCGGATTAAAAATATTGTCCGGGTCAAATATGTCTTTTAATTCTTTGAAGTAGCCTAGTATTTCGCCGCCGTACACACGTCTCAGCCATGGTCCTCGTATCAGCCCATCATTATGATCTCCATATATCGAACCTCAATATTTTAATACTAATTCATTAATTTCACGCATCGATGGCTCAATTTTGGCGCGTTCTTTTTTATCTTCTATTTTCATCAACGGAATAATATGAAAGTTTCCATCGCCCATATGCCCGGCCACTGTCGCCTGTAACTTGTATTTATTAATTAACTGTCGTAATTTTGGCAGAAATTCCGGCAAATGAGGTGGCGGTACAACTAAATCATCAATGTATGGGGCAGTGTGTTTGTCTTTAACTTTTTTACGCAACAAATTAAAGCTTTCGCGGCGCATAATGCGAAATTTCCAGGCTTTGGCCGGTGTTTCATCTTTTTCAATAGCTTGGAGCTTGTGCTTCCTTAATAGCACTTTCATGACGTCTAATTTGTCATTTACTTCTTGCTGGCTTTGGCCGCTAAACTCAATTAGCAGAATTAGTTTAGGAATGCCTCGGCCTAAAATTAAGGCGTCTGGCAATAATTGAATACCCAACTTAGCTAAGCCTAACCAGCCCAAGTTGTAGCGAAAATAAGGGAAAAATTTGATTGACAAGTTTAGCGTGTAATTATCAAACGATTCAAAGCTATCCGGTTTTTGGGCTACTACTTCATTAATAATTTCACCCAAATTATTCATGTTTTTCATAAAGCATACTAGCACGCCAGAATATGGCTCTTGGGGCACCAACCGGAATTTTATATCGGTTACCAATCCTAAAGTACCTTGCGAACCAACAATAGCCTTAGTTAAATCAAAAATACCGGTTTCGCGGTCCCAAATATCCCATAGATTATAGCCGGTGGAATTTTTTGACACATGTGGCCGGGCGGCTTTAATGTGGTCATAATGTTTTTCGACCAAATTAAACACTCGTTTATAGACATGGCCTTCAAAATCATTTTGGGCCATTTTTTTAACTAATTCATGTTTGTTAAGCGGTTTAACGGTGTACTCGTTGCCGTCGCTAAAAACTACTTTTAACTCATTTACAAAATTAATTGTTTTGCCATACTTTAACGACAATTCACCGCCAGAATTGTTAGCCACCATGCCGCCAACCGTACAAAGTTCGCGGCTGGCTGGGAAGCTGGGCATCCAGGCACCATGTTTTAATGTTTTTGGTTCAAAGTCGCGGTAGTGAACGCCAGGCATGACATGAGCTTCGGTGGCGCTAACTGATTCAATGTTGTTGAAATGCTTGGTGAAATCCAAGGTTATACCTTCGCCAACCGCGCCACCCGACATATCGGTGCCGGCACTACGTGGGGTGATATATAAATTTCTGTCTTCTTTTCGATGTTGCGACACATATTTAACAATCGTTTTTACATCCTCAGAATTTTTGGGGTAAGCAACTAACTGTGGCTTTAATTCAAATAAACTGGCATCGTGGCTATAAATTGCTCTAGTATCATCGCTATCATCAAGCTCACCGCTAAAAATCTTAGCTATATCTGTTTTTAAATCGGACATATATAAGAATAAGCATAATAGTAAAACTCCTCTGACACAAGCCACAAAACCAAGTAGAATATATATAGATGAACAGATTTGAAAGTGAATATCAACGACTGAACCCAGCTCAGCGTCAGGCCGTCGATGCCATCGAGGGCCCAGTTTTAGTAGTGGCCGGCCCGGGAACCGGCAAAACCCAGCTTCTAAGCTTACGGGTTGCTAATATTTTAAGAAAGACTGATGTCCAAGCTTACAATATTTTGTGTTTGACCTATACCGAATCAGGCAAAGAGGCTATGATTAGCCGTTTAGCCGATTTCCTTGGGCCAGCCGCTAAAAAAGTCGAAGTGCACACCTTTCATGGATTTGGCACGCGACTAATAAATCGATTTCCCGATTTCTTTCCGGAACTGGCTAACTTTCGGCCAGCCGAAGATTTGACTTTGTATGAAGCTTTACGAGCTTGCTTAGCGGCATTGCCGCGTAAAAATCCTTTGAGCCGACAGGCTTATGGTCAGTTCATTTATCAGGCCGATGCCCGCGATCGTATTAGCCAGTTGAAACAAGCCGGCATCGCGCCGCAAACAGCCGTCCAAAAAGCTGAAGCTGATTCCAGCTGGTGCCAATTAACTGGCCGTAAATTAACGACTGCTTTTAGAAAGACCGGGCGATTATCGCCAAAAGCAATTGATATGTTGGCAAAAGATTTAGAACCACTTTTAAATGACGGTGGCGATTCAGAACTTGGTAGAGAATGTTTAGAACAATTGTCAGCTGCAATTACCGAAAGCCAAGCCAGCGGCAAAACCGCAGCGCTCAGTGTCTTTAAAAAACTATGGTTTAGCAGTGAGGCCGGCCAACTATATTTCAAACCTACTGACCAGATTAAAAAATTATCAGCTTTGGCCGAATTGTATGATGATTACGAAAACGAATTAAAGCGTCGGCAAATTTATGATTATGACGATATGATTTTATTTGCCCTTGAAAAACTAAAAAATAACCCTGAATTTTTATCGCAGGTTCAAGAAAATTTCCAATACATTTTAGCCGACGAGTATCAGGACACCAATGCTGCCCAAGCCAGCATTATCAATTTAATTGCTGATAATCCAGTTAATGAAGGTCGGCCCAATGTCATGGTGGTGGGTGATGACGACCAGGCGATTTATGGCTTTCAGGGCGCCTTGGGAGACGTCTTAATAGATTTTCGTGAACGCTGGCGAGCGGTTAAAGTTGTGATTTTAAAAGAAAATTATCGTTCAACCGAACATATTTTATCGACAGCCAGGTCAATTATCACACAAGGTAAAAATCGGCTAGAGTCTCATTACGAAGACATAGATAAAACATTGATTGCAAAAGCGCCGCACCCCAATGTTGACCCATTAATTATTGCCGCTAATTCTGCTAACGCGGTGATCGATAAGGCAGTCGGTAGTGCTAAAAGTGCCGATGAAAACCATCAGCTAGCCATAATTGCAACTAAGCACAAATATTTACTGGAGTTAGCTAGTAGGCTAGACGCTGCCAAAATTAATTATTTTTATGAGGGCCATGAGGATTTATTAAAAGATGAATCGATAGTAAAAATTTTGCTGCTGGCAGAGTTATTATTGGCCATTAGGCAAAAGAAATATGAGCGGACAAATTATTTGCTGCCGGAAATTATTGCCTCCGACATATTTAATATATCAAGAGAAATGGCTTGGCAATTGGCTATTAAAGCTAAAAGCGACCGGTCTAATTGGTGGCAATGTATGAAGACAATGACAGAACCAAAAACAAAAGAGGCCTATAAAATTATCAAAGATTTAGCTAATAAACTTGATATTAAAGAAGCTGCTGATAGTTTAAAACTTACAGCTCGGGTATTTAAAATCCGCGCGGTCCAAAGAATTCAACAATTAAATAAGCATGCTGTGGCATATTTTGGCCGCAACGATATCAGCTTGGCTGACATAATTCGCTATAGTCAGCTCTGCCAGCAAGCCGGCGTAAGCCTTGATTTTAGAGTCGTTAAAGGCAAGCAGCAGGCACCGGTAGTTTTGCTCAGTGCTCATAAGTCAAAAGGCTTGGAGTTTGATAGGGTGTACATTTTGCACGCTGATTATCACACCTGGTTCAAGGAAGGTGGCCGGCGCAATAACTTAACCATGCCACCAGGTTGGTCAGCCGTGGAACCACAGGCCACCAATAATGATGACAAATTGCGACTATTATATGTGGTTATGACCCGGGCCAAGCAGGAACTAGTTATGGTCAAGGATGATTCTAAAGCTCTTATTCCAGGCCTAGAAACTATCAAATCTGAGCAGTATATTTCTGAGCAACTGGAATTTTATAGCCTGCCGGAAGAAAAATCATGGCGACAATGGTACCTGCCAAAAACCCCCCAAGAAAAAGTTGCATTAAAACAATTACTACAACCAAGTCTCGATAATTATCATCTGAGCGCTACCCACTTAACAATATATTTAGATGTCGGGCGCGGTGGACCGAATAACTTTTTAACCGGCATTTTGCTTGGCATTCGCGAGCCAGTGCAGGCTGAAGCCATATTCGGCAGCTTAGTGCATCGCAGTATACGATTTGCACAGGAGCACCTCAACAAAAATGGCACGCTACCCAGTAACAGCCAGTTAAATAAATTTGTTAAAAGCGAAGCTGCTAACTGGCCTGAGGTTTATACTGATGATATCGTCCAAGTGGTAACTGATTTCTTAGATCACAATAATATTTTACAACCAGGCGGTATTAGCGAATATAGTTTTAGTAACCAAAATTTAGAATGGGAGGGTAAAAAGTTAACTGGTACAGTTGACCAATTTATTATTGAAAATAAAGAATTAACGCTTGTTGACTTTAAAACCGGCCGGGCGCTGAATTCGTGGCATGTAACTGAAGATTACTACAAACAAAAGTTACATCGATTTAGGTTGCAGTTATTATTTTATGAACTTTTGTTTAATTTAAGTCCGGAATTTGAGTTTACAAAAATAACATCAAAGGTCGTTTTTGTTGAGCCTACTCGGCGCGATGTTTATTACCAACTGACACTTGAGCCTGACCATAATGAAAAGAAACGATTGCTTAACTTAATCAATTCCGTTTGGAATCACATAATTAATTTGGAGCTTCCAAAAATTGAACAATACAGTCTGGATGCCAAGGGCCAGCTAGATTTTGAAGACGATTTAATTAATAACCAAATTTAAAAGAGCGCCACTTAAGCGCTCTTTTAAATGAGTAAAATTATTTACGGGACTTTTTCTTTTTAGCAGTTGTTTTCTTACCCAATTTTGACCAGTCGGCTGCAAACATTAAATAGTAAAGGTTCATGCCAACAATACCGCCAATAATAGGAGCTGTAGCATAAGCCCAATCCCAGGATTGGATACCCAGTGCAACGGCAGGGTTCAAAATTGCATTTGAAGCCAGTGAAGCTACCATTACGCCTAGAAATAGAGACAAGCCAACTGCTGTTGCGAATTTGCTGCCTTCAACTTCCATATAAACAGCCGCACCGATACCAAAGGTAAATATGGCTGTTCCGATAGCTTCAGCCACGAATACCTGCCAGGTAAAGTGTCCGGCCGCCATGCTGGTTAACTTCTGGTTCAAGAAGTAAGTTATTAAACCCCAGGCAGCGACGGCGCCTAAGAACTGGGCGGCAATGTTAACAATTGCGTGCAACGAACTGACATGGTTTCGAGTCCAGTGAGCTAATGTTACGGCTGGGTTAAAATGTCCGCCGGAAATCCGCCCAAACATCATTATTAATAATGTGATCGTTACGCCTACGGCTGCGCCGGTGAAAAGCGGGAAGGTGGTTCTCGCAATTATTGTATATAGGGATAGGGTTAGCAAACCCGTACCTAGAAACTCAGCCACAACGGCGGCAAGTTTTTTCTGTCCAAACATAGGACCCTCCAAATTATTTATGTTTTAAGCATATCAGACATTACTTTATTGTTGTATAACATGAGATCATAAATTACAACGACCGAAGTAAATAATTACTGGCTACTATTTACAAATATTAGCCGTCGGGTTATTGTTAAATCTTGATTTTGTGGTATTTATCGTAGTTATAATGCGGCCACTTTGATATAAATAACAGTTTTACGGGAGTAATAAAATGATTGATTATCATGAAGGAGAAATAATGCCTGACCAAACAGCTTTAACCGGCAATAGAATGACCTCACAACAAATTTTAGAAATAGTTAATCCCCTATATGTCGAGCTGCCAGAAGGGCCTATTCATGTAAATTGTGGTGACGGCCGAACATCTGTAGACTCTAATGAACCGCTTTATGCCAAAGTGTTTGGCGGACGGCTAGGCCTAGCCTGGAACTATATGGTGCTGAAAGAAATGTCCCAACCAGGCTCTGTTCAATCTTCATTATCAGATGTCGATGCCGAATTAGAAACTAGCGGGAAATATGCTAAGGCAGAAATAATTGGTGGCGTGCATAGTGATGAAGCGGCCGAAGGAGCCGGTGCTACTGATATAAATATTGGCAAATTTTCTCTAAAGGTAGGCTGTGGACGAGAAGCCCGGGCAGCTGAAATTGCAGCAACTTTATTAGAAAATATTGACGATGTTATTGACGAATTGCGTGAAATTGCTCCACAGGTAATTGCCGGACGAGAAGATGACGCCACAAGCTTAGCTCAAGTTAACGCCGAATTAGCAAATAGAAAACTTCAATCTGGCAGGCCAGTATTACCTGCGGGTAGAGAGGCTGTTACAGCTGCGATTAATAATGGCGCCCGAGGAATAGTTTTGGCAGGTGAACATGTAGAAGATGAAGCAGCAGCCTATAATTTAGTTGAACGCACAACTAATGATAATAAAAGCACTCAAAAACATTTTGGTGCTGACGGTTGGGTTAACTCACTTTTCTTTAAAGCCAACCAAGACTCGATGCCGTTTGATCCTAACCTTGTAATTCTTCAAGATGCCATGGTAGCACTAGCTACAAAACAAGTTTTGACCGGCACTATGCGCGGTGTGGCTGTTAGGGCTTAACGTTGTCGGCGGCGGCGTAAGCCGGCAACTTGCAAGCGGACAGCATGACGGTCGACTAAACGCTGGGCATGTTCAAGTGAAACTTGATCCTTAGCTTCGGATTTCATCTTTTTGGCTAAATCAAAGGCTTTTTGGACTTCTTGTTCGTTAATTTCATCGGCGTGGTCGGCTTCGTCAACTAAAAGGCGCAGGTTATCATTTTCAACTTCAATAGCGCCACCACTGATGGCAAAATGATCCATCATATCGTCGCGATCACCGGCTTTACGGCGAATGCTAACAATGCCAGAGTTAGCTACGCTAACGAGTGGCATGTGGCCAGGCAATACGCCGATTTGGCCGTCCAAAGTAGGCAGCAGGACCTCATAAACATCATCATCAAACTTGTTGCCGCCCAGTGAAATTAACTGCAAGTGAATCATTATTCTGGTGAACCTAATATGGTTGATCTAAATAAATCTGAGTCATCGGCACTCCAGTCTTCAGTCACAATTATCTTTTCTGTTGCAGCTACAAGAGACATTCGGCCGCTTATTTCGGCCGCTTCACTACGACGAGCTTGGTCGTCATGTGATTGGCTGTCTTCGTAAGTATCGCGGGCAGCCATTAAGCCTTGCTCAATGGCTAAGCAATTGATTTGTTCCTGGCTCAAGCCTTCCATTACTTTTTCTCCGGAGTGGCTTTAACTTCGGAAATGTCGCCCTTCATGTAAAAAGCGCTTTCTGGTTTGTCGTCGTGTTTGCCGTCCAAAATTTCGCGGAAACCGGCAATGGTATCAGCCAGTGAGACATATTTACCCGGGGTGCTTAAGAATACTTCGGCTACGAAGAATGGTTGGGTTAGGAATCGTTGGATTTTACGGGCCCGGTTTACTGTTAGCTTGTCTTCATCAGACAATTCTTCCATACCCAGAATCGCGATGATATCTTGCAAGTCTTTGTAACGCTGCAGAACTTGCTGGACTTCACGGGCTACCTGGTAGTGTTCGTCACCGACAATTTCCGGGTCGAGGATGGTTGAGTTGGAGTCCAGTGGATCAACCG
>CAZBLI010000025.1:2392-8968 GCA_964492785.1 uncultured Candidatus Saccharibacteria bacterium | reverse complement strand
CCGTCGCCCTGAACGAAGCTGCTTCGCCAGACTTTAAAACTTATGGCCACCAAGTCGTTAAAAACGCCAAAGCCTTGGCCAAAGAACTTACTGCCAAGGGTTTTGAATTGGTCACCGGTGGTACCGATAATCATTTAATTTTGATCAACCTTACTAACAAGGGCGTCTTTGGCGCCAAAGCCGAGTTGGCTTTAGGTAAAGCTGGCATCACCGTCAATAAAAACACCGTGCCGTTTGATAGCAGGCCACCGTTTAGCCCGTCGGGCATTCGTTTAGGCACGCCAGCTCTAACTACCAGGGGCATGAAAGAGAAAGAAATGCAGCAAATTGCCGACTGGATTGATCAAGCTATCACCCACCCTGACGACGAAAAATTACTTAACAAGTTAAGGACAGAAGTTAAACAATTGGCGGCTAAATTCCCATTACCTAAATAGTGATAATACTTAACAAGTTAAGCTTAGTTTCGAATAACATTTATTTTGGTAATCGAACTGTCGATATATTCCGGTTCTTGTTGCAGCTGAACGCCAAAGCTAGCCTGCACTTTGTCGGTTATTTGTTTTTTAAAGGCCAGCAAATCCGCGGTTGATTTGGCGTGTTCGTTGACCAGCACTAGCGGTTGATTAGGCCAGGTTGCCATGCCGGTAAGTTGGTCATGAACGTCTTTGAAGCCGGCTTGTTCGATCAGCCAAGCGGCTGAGATTTTATAATTGCCGTTTTCTTGCTGCCAATACTGGACGCTGGGGTGATGATCTTTAATCTCATTTATAGTGACTTCATCAACTATCGGGTTGGCAAAAAAAGAACCATTGTTTGCTACCACTTTGGGGTCAGGTAGTTTGCTTTGGCGAATAGCAATCACGGCGTCACGAATCGACTGAGGAGATATGTCCTTAATGTTATGCTGGTCTAAATAAGCTTGGACCGAGGGGTAAAAGGGTGGCAGCATCTGGCCTTTTGTGAGGTGAAGCGTTAAGCCGGTGATGAAAAACTTGCCGCGGTCCTTGGTTTTGAAGCGGCTGGTGCGATAGCCAAACTGGCAGTCGCTGGCGGCGAGCGTGACAAATTGTTTGCTGGCCATGTCATAAGCTTCGATGCTAACTAATGTATCGGCGATTTCTTGCCCATAAGCACCGACATTTTGAATCGGCGTTGCTCCAGCCGTACCAGGAATCAGCGATAAAGCTTCGATACCAGTTAAACCAGCCTTAACAGAACGTTCAACCACGCTATCCCAATTTTCACCGGCACCAATTGTTAAGTAACTGTTCTCACTGTCTTCGTCCTGCTGTTCAAAACGCATTATTTTATTTACCAATACCAGTCCAGGATATCCTTCGTCTGACCAAAAAATATTACTGCCGCCGCCAATCATAATAATCGGCAAATTTTGTTTAGATGCCCAGTCAACTGCCACGATGACTTCGTGCCTATCATGAACATCAGCTAAATAAGCAGCGGTACCGCCCAGACGCATGGTCGAGAACTGCTTGAGGTCAACTTTCTGCTTTATATCCATTAGCAACATTATACCCAACTTGAAACTATTAGCTTCTCGGGCTAACATTATAGAGGATGAGCGAAGGCAACCAACCTTACCGGTTACTGGGGTGGCATCTCAAGCTGGCACGAGAGCAGCTTAGTGAATCTATTGCCGAAGTTTCCGGCGCTGTAGAAATTGACACTGAATCTTTAGAACAATTCGAAAAGGGCAAGAGCCGGCCTAGTGAAGATGTGTTGTTACTTTTAATCAGCCATTTAGGCTTGGCTGATGCTGAAGCTAATAGTCTCTGGGAGCTGGCCGGATATGCACCAGATAACAAATCCGATGACACCAACAAGAATCTCGATTTAAGGATTATTTACACCGACATGGTCCATGTCGTGATTAATGATGTCGGCGTAGTGATGAATTTTATGCAGGCCAGCGGCTTAGGCAATCAGCCCTTGGCAGTTTCTAGAGTTGGCATGAGTAAAGACCAAGCCAAGCATATGTTGAATCTATTACAACAGTCATTAAATCAGTCACCAGAGACTAAACCTAAACTGTTGACGTCAGATAATAATAAATCTAACCAGACTAACAAAAAATCTACCAATCGATCAGATAAGCATAAGAGTTGACAAAAAAATCTAATCAATCAAAATTAGATTAAACACCGATGGGCTTATGAGCAATTCAAAAAAAACTATTGAAAAAACAGATGTTAAAAAAACCAGTTTCCTAAAGTCACCGGCACATCTTTTGTTATTGGCGGTGATTTTTATAATTTTATTAATTTCTGGCATATATCTGCAACAACATCCTGTCTCCAATCCGACTACTTATGACACCCAAGCTACAGCCGAATCAGCCAACCGCAGTTTGGCTATGACAGCCAACAATCAAACTCCCAATACTGGTGATATTGTAAAGGTAAGTGTTTGGGAAGACTCAGGCAATCAACCGGTTAATGCCGTTCAGGCCAGCATAGAATACCCCGCCAATAAATTCACATATGTATCCTCAGATGGCAGCCGCAGCGCTTTTGAGATTCAAGCTCAAAATACCGGCAAGGACGGCAAAATAGTTATTGCCCGTGGGCACAAAGGCAGTTTGACCGGCCGCCAATTGGTGGCAGTAGTTAGTTTAAAAACCAAAAATGGTTCAGGGAATGCTACCTTGAGATTCAATAATGACACTCATCTAGTAAGTGCGGACACCAATCAAGATATATTAAAACAAAGTAATGATCTAATATTCAGTGCAGGGAACTAAAAAATGAAATTGATAAATAAATTAAAATCATCAAAAACTTTTAATCCATTATTAATGCTTTTCTACGGCTTAATCGTCGGCGCAGTCGGTTACATAATAATAGTTAGCCGGGCAGCCCCAGCGCCACCGAATGTTTACATTACTCCGAATAATCAGACCTTCCCTATTAACACGACCTTCACGGTCGACATTCGCGAAACTAGTGGCACTACAGCAGTAAATGCTATTCAGGCTAACTTGAGTTACGATGCTAATTTATTTGATTATGTCAGTACGGATACAACTAACACGGCTTTCACTACAATTGCTCAAAATACTGGTGGTGCTGGCAAGGTTAGTTTTGCTGGTGGTACCAGTGCCGGCGGTGCGACAGTTTCCGGTGATCAATTCGTAGCCCGGATTACCTTTAAGTCGAAAACTGTTGGTGGCTCTTCAGCCTTCGCCTTTACGAGTGGCACGGCTTTAGTTAGTTCGAGCACCAACACGGATTTACTAAATGGATCATTGTCTAATACGACCGGCGGATTATTCGCGGTTGATACTACACCGCCAACAGTAAGCCTGACGGCGCCGACTAGCGGCACGGTTCTTGCGGGCGGTAGTACTAACACGATCTCTGCAAACGCTACTGACAATTCATCAGTCTCTAAAGTTGAAATTTTAATTGACGGTGTAGTAAAAACTTCTCTTACAGCCTCACCCTACAACTACAGTTGGAATACTACCGGCTTGGCACTCGGTCCACACACTATTGCTGCTCGGGCTTCTGACCCATATGGTAATAGCGCAACCTCGGCTACCAGCACAGTAACCTTAACCGACCAAACTGCACCAACAGTTTCTATTAGCGTACCCACCGGTACCTTAAGTGGCACGGTCAATATTTCGGCTACTGCTAGTGATAACACTGGGGGTACTGGTGTTGCTAAAGTCGACTTCTTAGTGGATGGCGTGGTAAAAGCAACCGATACAACCAGCCCTTATACTTTCAGTTGGGACACTAAGACAGTGCTTGATGGACCGCACACGATTGCTGCTAAAGCGACCGATGCAGCCTCGCCGGCTAATACCAAGACAACCAGCAATGTTTCAGTAACTGTCGACAACGCCGACCATACGCCGCCATCTACCCCGGCAAACTTTAAGACAACTGGCCAAACTTTTACATCAATTGATTTGTCTTGGACCGCCAGTACTGACAATGTGGCCGTAACCGGCTACCGATTGCAACGCAACGGCACCACGATTGCTACTCTAGGGGCCAATACCACAACTTACACCGACTCTGGTTTGACCGAGGGCACTAGCTACGCCTACAGCCTGGTTGCGTTAGACGGTAACAATAACACTTCATCGGCCGCCAGCTTGACCACTTCTACGCCAGCCCTCAAAACCGGCGATACCAACAATGACGGCGTGGTAAATGTTTTGGATTTGTCTAAAGTATTAAGCAACTGGGGCTCTACCAATTCCAGCTGTGACTTAAATCGTAACGGCACAGTAGATATATTTGACCTATCAATCTTGCTGTCGAACTACGGCACGTAACAAGATTCTATTCTAAAAATTCTAAATTCACATTTGGTATTGGGCCATCGTGAATGCAGTACCATTCTTTATATTGGTCGCTAGATTTACCCGGAAACCATAATTCATTTTCGCCGCACACATTGTAACGATAATTTCTATCATTACCCTCAAATTCTCTAATTCTTTCAAATTGCTGATCATCTTTTGTTTTAATAATAATCTTGCCATCAGTATCGTAGTCTGCCCATTCAATTTGGCTTTGGACTACAATATCCCGGTCTTTATCTAAATAACGTAATGATAAATTTTTACCTTCCATTTGTTCCCTGGAAGCCATAAATACTTCACTGAGAGTAGGTTTCTTCTTTTCCGGATCAAATTTAGCGCTTAAATGCAGAATTCTTAAATCGAGACCTTTTGGAGAATCTTGAGTAGACTCAGACATAAATATACAATATCACCAAAGTTCAAAAAGTCAAAAGCTTATGCTGCCAACATTGGTACCCGAGGAGGGATTCGAACCCCCGACCCTCTGTTCCGAAGACAGATGCTCTAATCCGCTGAGCTACTCGGGCATATAACTTGTCTATTTTAACAGATTATCAGTTACAATAAACTAATCATGCCACAAAATAATAACTTTGACGAAATTAATCAGCTGCTGGAACCGTTCATTAGCCGCGGCAAACCACATGGCAATTACACGCTCGATAAAATGCGTGGCTTAATGAAACATTTAGGTAATCCGCAAGATGCTTACAAAACTATTCATGTAGCAGGAACATCAGGTAAAACCTCAACTTGTTATTACCTTGCTGCACTACTCGTGGAAGCCGGGCAAAAAGTTGGCCTGACGGTTTCGCCGCATGTTGATAATGTCAATGAAAGAGTCCAGATAGGTTTAGAGCCCTTGCCGGCGCCGGTATTTTTGGTTCAGCTCAAAAAATTTTTAAAATTAGTTGATGCCAGCGGCCTAAAACCAAGTTATTTTGAGCTAATGGTGGCCTTTGCATTTTGGCAGTTTGCCCAGGAAAAAGTTGATTACGCGGTAGTAGAAGTTGGCTTGGGCGGATTGTTAGATGGTACTAATGTAATTCATCGGCCCGATAAAATTTGTGTTATTACCGATATAGGCTTAGACCACACCAGCGTTCTGGGCAATACCATGGCCAAGATTGCCACCCAAAAAGCCGGCATCATTCAAGATCACAACTCGATTTTTATGTACCGCCAAGCGAAGGATGTGATGGAGCAGGTCGAAGACCGTTGCCGGCAGATGCATGCCAGCTTGCATCTGGTATCGGCAGACAATGAACAAGCAACCTTTAAACAACGCAATTTCTTTTTAGCAAAAAATGTTTATGATTTTGTGGCAACCAATGAGGGTTGGCCAAAGTTAAGCCGTGCAAAACTACAAAACTCTGCCGATATTAGCATTCCAGCCCGCATGGAAGAATTTATATATAAAAATAAAACCATAATTATCGACGGATCTCACAATGGCCAAAAAATGGCCGCTCTAGTTAGCGGTATAAAACATAATCATCCCAAGCAAACGGTAGCCTTACTGGTCAGTATTGCCGAGGGTGAAGCCCAACGGGCACCCGAAGCTTTTGCTCAGCTTAAACATTTGAGTAGCAAAGTAATTGTGACATCTTTTGCCGGCGAGCAAGATGTTCCTAAAGTTTCTTACGACGCTGAGGTAATTGCTGATATTGCCCAACAGGCCGGTTTTGAAGACGTAAAAATTATCAAACTTCCAGAAGACGCCTTTATTGATTTATGCAACCAGCCGGAGGATTTGCTAGTTGTGACCGGTTCGTTTTATTTGCTGAATCACATCAGACCGCTTATTCTAAAATCATGATTCGCAGCATTGTAGCCATTGACGAAAAAAGAGGATTAGCCGATGATCACGGCTTGCCGTGGCAGGGCCGCATACCTTCAGACATCAAATACTATCACGACAAAATAAGTAACGGTGATCCGATTTTGATGGGTTACGGTTTTTATCATGAAATTAAACGACCGCAAGGTACCGGGCCTAATTTTGTAGCTACCGGCAAAAATTCACAAAAATTAAAAGACGATTTCACGGCCGTAGCCGACGCGCGAGAATTTTTACAAACAGCCAAGGGCGACGTTTGGAACTTGGGCGGTGCTTTACTGTTTGCATCAACAATCGATTTAATCGATGAAATTTACATCACCCAATTGCAGGGCGACTATGGCTGTACTAAATTTTTCCCGGAATACAAAGACAAATTTCATATGGTTTCAGAATC
>CAZBLI010000025.1:0-2292 GCA_964492785.1 uncultured Candidatus Saccharibacteria bacterium | reverse complement strand
CTATCCCAAGCGCCACTGCTATCCTTAGAGCTAAAAAAGTTATAGCAGCCATCAAAGAAGGAATCAGTAATTCTACCGCTAGATTGATCGTCGTCCTCGACGCAATCATCTCGTGAGTGTTGGACAAGGCTGCCTCTTATTAGGAAGTTATCGGTTCGGGTAGAGCCAGAATGGTGCAAAGAGAATTGATCGCCAAAGCCGTGTAAATACATATTCTCAAAGATTGGGTTTATAAGGCCCTGAGTATAAACTCCGTATAAATCATGAGTTTGTTGCCAGTCTTTTACAGCCGTGTCTGTCGTCGTATCTATAAAACTGCCACCCGAAAAACAAACTCCGGTACCAACACCCGGCTTTAGGGCATAAACATTGTCAGAAACATTTACGCCATCGGGGCTAATTACGCTCTCGTGCCAAGTAGTACCAGTGGCATCAATGACGCGGTTATTTGGAATGCTGCCGCCATAAATTGTGGCCTGCGGGCCGCCGGTTGAGCGAGTGGGGTAGTCGACAAAGCCGTTAGCAGTAGTGGCTTTAAATAAATTAGAGCCGGCATTGGCGATACAAGCACCGGGCGGAGTCGACGATGCTTTATTGAATTGCACAGCGCTACCACCACTGGCAGAGCTATCGGTAATTGTTTTGGCGGGGCTAGAAATGGATCCTTTTTCGGCCTCTAAATTAGCGGAGGAACCAGCGCCGAGCGCTTTAAAAATAAAAAAGGCGCCAATCAGTGCAAATACAATTATAAAAATAGTCGGAAATGTATATTTATTTTTTAGTTTGTGTTTAATTTTTTTCAGGCGTTTTTTCATTTTACCGGTAATGTTAATACCTAATTTTAACACTTTAAGCAAGTATTTTATAGTTCAATAACAAAACGATAATTTTGTTATGATATAGCCATGAGCAAAAACAGGCTGGCTAACCTGTACATACTATCAGCCACATTATTTTTAACAGCATTTGGCATTTTGTTATGGCATGAAAGCCTGCCAACAACTGCTGCTACGGCAAATTGTTATGGCCAGGCCGGTACCCATACCGCCATAGCTCCTAACAGTGTTTATTACGGTAAAAGCTTTAAACTTAGCAGCATAACCGGATCGGCTAACTCCAATATTGCCACCGTCAAATCTACTAAAATTACATATCTTGTGACGGGTGCAACGCCTACTTCGCCAACCGGCAGTTGGAATGGCGGTCCAGTCAACGGTGATTATACTTCGCATTACCCTGATTTAACTTTAACTGCCAGCGGTGCGATCGGCAGCAAAGTTACGGTTTCAATCAGCTCGATTGAAGCCAATGTGACGATAGCCGGTACTGATACTGCAATTACCTGCTCGGTTGCTAATGGCCAGTTAACTGCTAATAGCCCGGGCCAATCTTTAGTATTGGCATCGGTTAAAATTGTGGCTCCGCCGACTACAAGCTCTGGTTCAACTTCAACTAGCGGAAATACCAATAACCAGTCAACCACTAAATCCACCAATAATAAAAGCTCAAAAAACAAAACGGCTTATTCTGAAACTCAAACCACTGACCAAGTTGATGCCGGCACTCAAGTTGTTGAAATTACTGTAGTTGATCACAAGGGCCAGCCAGTTCAGGGTGCCAATGTTGTAGTAGATTCCTTGCCGGCTGTGCAAACTGATTCTGCCGGCAATGCTCAAATCAAAGATTTAGTAGCCGGCAGCCATGACTTGAGCGTGACTGCTAAGGGCCAAACCGTCACCCAAACCTTTAATGCCAGCGGCCAACCGGCCCAAGTTTTGGGCGTTAACGTTAAAATTCCAGCCCCCTCCCACAAGCTTAGAAATATTGCCATTGGCATAGTCGCCGGCATAGTGGCTTTAATAATTGGCGGCAGTTGGCTAATTATGAAACGCCTACATCACACCAAGGCCCCGGCCATAAAATCACTTGCCGACGATACGGCTGAACCGGTCAAGCCACCAACCGAAGCTAACATGGTGCAGCCTAGCCTGGCGGTTAAACAAGCGCCGCCTAGCCAACCAATTCACACCGATCCACCAAAACTCAACAACGATTAAAAATTGCCGCTACATTAAATGCGGATTAGTATATAAGGTATGAGAAAAATAATTGTACTTGAATTTTTAACTTTAGACGGCGTCATGCAAGCGCCGGGTGGACCGGAGGAAGATCCAACCGAACATTTTGAATATGGTGGCTGGCAAGCACCAATCTTAGATGATGTGTTTGGCCAGGAAATGGCCAAACAAATGGGCCAGCCATTTGATTTATTGCTTGGCAAAAAAACTTATG
>CAZBLI010000024.1:6333-8982 GCA_964492785.1 uncultured Candidatus Saccharibacteria bacterium | reverse complement strand
TCTTCAACAACTTTTGGCTCGATTATTCTAGGAGCCTCGATACCATATAATCGTATGGCTGCTCCGCCCATAGTTTTTGACGACGAAACCCACGGTGCCAAATTTCCTGTAACAGCTTTTCCTAATAGAATATGTAGGAAGTCTGAGGCTCTTGTCAGAACAATTAGACCGGTATCCAAAATATCGCCCTTACTATTCACATCGCCTTTGTTAGCCGGTCCTATGCGCAATTCTTTGGCGTCGGCTCTTTTAACGTAAACATGATCTACCGCGTAAACTACATCGCCTAAACGTATTAAGCCCGCTTCATCAACGGCCGGCATACGGCCATTTTGTAACATAACGCCTAGTGGTTGTGATAAATCTTGAGGTTGGAGCTGGTCAAGGTTAACAATGCCTTCTTCTTGGGCAGCCAGAAATGGCAAATACGGCCGGGCCGGCTCTTTATCTGTAATTATATGCTTTAAATCTTCCATCGCATCACAATAAATAAAATTGCTTAATAAATACTTAAAGCATAGTATTTTATACTATTTTTAGTTTTTTGCAAGTGTGCTTAGTAATAAGATTCAAATAATAAATGGTGGCTCCTCCCAGACTCGAACTGGGGACACAAGGCTCTTCAGGCCTCTGCTCTACCAACTGAGCTAAAGAGCCACGCTAACTAATTGAAAATAAATGTACAAGAGCCTTGTGTCCCAAGGGACAACTTACCCATCGCTCTTCAGGCCTCTGCTCTACCAACTGAGCTAAAGAGCCACTTCATATAATTGGTGGGTGATGAGGGACTCGAACCCCCGACCCTCTCGGTGTAAACGAGATGCTCTAGCCAACTGAGCTAATCACCCGGGTCAATTGTAAATTGTAAACCTTAATCGACTTTAGGCTATTAGCGATTGGCTAGAGCATCGGAGATGCAACTTATAGTCCAACTGAGCTAGTCACCTATAAATTTAATTTTAACGCAAGCGAGCTTGGTGGGCGAGAGAGGACTTGAACCTCCACACCTTTCGGCACAGCCACCTCAAGGCTGCGTGTCTACCAGTTCCACCACTCGCCCCTGATTAAGGTACAGCTAATCTTATCTGTTTTTACTAAAAAACTCAAGCTGATATGTTTATGTTAAAATAAAGAGAACGATAACAAAAATAAATCAATATTATAATTATTTCTCAAAGGTGGGAAAAATGGCTAAAAAAATTTTAATTGCACTAATAATAATTGATATAGTGCTAACGGGAATATTTATTTACATAATTAATATTTCACCCGCTAAAGAAGCTCAAGGCGATGCCTGGTTTAGTCTCCAGGCGATGTTTCTGATACCATTTATGATCTTGGCATTCATAGCAACTATACTTTGCTTATTGATTGCGTTATCAGATTCACAACCAAAATCGAAAATAAAAGCCAAATCTAAAAAAACTTAACTTAGGCGTGAGGCAAATGGTCAAGCAAGCGGTCCTGGTTGTATTCATTCCTCAGCAGCGGCTTAATATCGTCAATAGTTACATTCATTTTAACGCCGGGGTTTAAGGTACCATAAGGATCAAATGCTAATTTAACCTTTTGCAGAATAGCGTAGACTTTGGCGCCATATAGTTCTTGAAGGTATGGTGCCCGGATGCGTCCGTCACCCCGTTCACCGCTGGTACTACCACCCAGGTCAATAATTAACCTGTAGTAATCGTCCATAGCTTTAAAAATACGTTGGCGATGGCCAACTTGGGACAAATCCAAAAATGGCTGGAATTGCAGATTGGCGTCACCGGCATGGCCCCATATTGCCGATTGGAACTGGTAACGGTCACATATGGCGTTTATACCTTTGAGCAAATCACTAAACTTTTCAACTGGCACAACACCATCATCCAAAAACGGTATGGGCTGGATGCGTCCATCTGCTTGAGCCAACATGGCCGACACCGCATGACGTAACTTCCAAAGCTTTTCTTTGGCTTCTTCTTCGCTTTCTATGACACTATCTATTTGATTTCGTTTAAGTTGTTTCTGTACTTTTTTAATCAGTTTCTTTTGGGTACGTAAGCTCAAATTATCAAACTCAATAAATAATGTCATTTTTGGATACGGCTTTTCGACCATTCCCTTAAGTTGGTTGGGACTTTGTTTTTCGATCATCTCGTATAATCGACCGTCAATTGCTTCGATTAAACTTGGTTTGTCGGCCGATTTACTAAGTTCTTGGATAGTTTGTTCGGCAATTCTAATATCATCAAAGTGAGCTACTAATAATGATGTCGATGGGTTATGGGCTTCGGTACTAATTTCAGCTTCGGTAATTATTCCCAGTGTGCCTTGCGAGCCTACCAGTAAAGGCGTTAAGTCAAACGAACCATCTTTGTGTTTGACAGCCTGCAAGTTGTAGCCGGCAGTATTTTTACTAACGTTTAGTGACATTTGTTTAATTAATTCGCCGTTTTCCTCAATCAAACCATCAATTTGCCGGTAAATTTCTCCTTCTAAAGATGATAAACCCAGCTTTTTATTTAATTCACGTTTGCTAATACGCTTAGTCTCGATAACTTCGCCATTAGCTAAGACAACTCGCAAAGATTTTACAAAGTTGAGCATGCTGCCATATTTGACAGATTTTTCGCCGCCGGTGTTATTGCCAATAGCGCCGCCGAC
>CAZBLI010000024.1:0-6233 GCA_964492785.1 uncultured Candidatus Saccharibacteria bacterium | reverse complement strand
CGCTCGGCTAATTGCCAGCAAAAGCGGGCGGTTTTTCTAACATCGCTTTCGTTGCGCGGATAAACTACGGTTGAAGGTGTGATGCTAAAAATACTGCCGTCAGTCGAGAAATATCGCCTAACATTGGGAGATTCAACTACTTCGCCTAACAAATGTTCTTGTAAATAATGCGCAACTTTGCTCATAATTCAGTCAATTTACCCTCGTTTTTGTCACTTTCAATCATAACATAGACTGATCTATGAAATAGATTTAAAAAATGATTATTTATTGTTCTTCTGTGCTTGGGTGAACAACATTTTGATTATGCTTGCTTGACCAAACCAGTACGGCGCCTGATCCAATAATACCAAGGGCATTGACGGTTTCGTCGGCAATATTATCACCGGTAAATGCTAGGGTTTTGGACTCTTTTGATTGAGTGGCTGGCGGTGTTAGCTCTGTACCATTAGCAGGTTGCGGTGGTGGGCTTTGCAGCTCCGCCGCCGAAGCTGGTTCAACTGTGATAATTGTAGGTACTGCCAAACCTACAACTGTTGCGGCAGCAGCTTTTGCCAAGAATTTTCGGCGATTTGAAAGTTGTTGTTCATCAATAAACGGTTCCGTCTGAAAGTTTTTACTAGTCATAAAATAACTCAATTAAATTTGAAGTTATATTATACTAATTTTGAGCTTTTTGCAATAATGTAATGTTTTGCTAGGTTGTAAAAATGGTGGGGATGAGAGGACTTGAACCTCCACGGGCTAATGCCCACTAGCTCCTGAAGCTAGCGCGTCTACCAATTCCGCCACATCCCCATATTGCGCCAAATTTACAGGGGTATTGTATGCTAAATTGCTTTGGCCGGCAATTAACTAATTTGCAATTGGTTGTTTGTCTTCGCGAATCATCCAGTTATTAACGTTGGCATAACGATTAAGGGCCGACGCTAGTGTACCTGGTTCAAAACCAAATATTTGGCCGCGTGTGACATATAAGAATCTGGGTTGAAATAAGGACACGGCTGGCGCGTCAGCTTTCCAAGCTTGTAAAAAAGGCTGGTATTTTATCTTACGTAACTGAGGCATTAAACGGGTACGCCCGGCTTCCAGGGAAGCATCAGCTGTCGAAGATTTGTATTCTGAGAAGTTTGTCCGGCTTTGGGCTCGTACATCAGCTTGCGAGCTACCCCAATAGGCGAACACATCGGGGTCTGGCCCGATTTCAATGCTATACAACAAACTATCGTAAGTGTGGCTACTGATAGTTTGCTGCAATTCATCATTACTTTGCAAGCGGACATCTGCCTGGACGCCAATTTTGGCCCATTGGCTTTGTAGTTTGTTACTTACATATTTGTAGTTTGGCAAATCCTGAGTATACAAAGTAAATTTTAGAGGCTGGCCAGCTTTGACCATGACATTCTGATCATTCAAGCGCCAACCAGCGCTATTTAACAATTTTTTTGCAGCTTCGACATTATAAGCAGCTTCTGAGTATGCTCCGTTGTAGCCAAGAGTTGATTTTAATAGCGGTTCGTCGGCTGAAAGCACCGGATAACCTAAACCGTCAATTATATCTAAGCGGTCAGTCGCGCTAATCAATGCTTGGCGAACTTTGACATCGCTAAGTATTGGATTAGACATTTTAAAGAAAACCATGGTTTCACCCATCAAGGGAATACTGTGTTCATAAATGCCGCTTTTATTTTGTAGATCCTGAGGAGTTTCATCTAAGCCAACCATGGCGTTTAAGTCTTGTTGCTTAAAGGCAGCAATCATGTTGTTTTGGTTGTGAAAAGCTTTAACAATAAATTTATTTAATTTCGGCTTGCCACCTGCATAATTTTCGTTGGGCAATAAGGCAATTTGTTCTTGGCGATTTTCTGGCGTGTCACCAGTTACCTGGACAGCATCCCATTTAAACGGACCGGCACCAACCGGGTTTACGGTATTAAATGCAATTGATCGTAATTGGTCGGCAGGTACGTTTTGTAAAATATGCTTTGGAATCAAACCAGTTGTTAAAAAAGATGAAAAAGTACTTAACGGATTCTTGAGTGTAAATGTTACGGTTTGTGAATTCAAAGCCGTTACTGTGGTGTCTTTTAAAGACACGAACAAAGGTGAATGAACATCCGGATTTTGGATAGTTTGAAATGTAAACAAGACATCTTCAACCGTTAATGCCTGGCCGTCCTGCCATTTTAAATTCGCTGGCAAGTGAACGGTATAAATTGTGCCGCCGGGATTAACTTGCCATTCGCTGGCTAAATCCCCTACCAACTTGTTGTTTGTATTGTATTTAAGTAGTCCGGAAAAAACTAATCGTGAAATGCTTTGGTTGACGGCACCGCTAGCAAACAAGGGATTAACATTGGTAAAACTTCCCTGGATGCCTTCTACGAAAGTCCCGCCGGCAACAGGTTTGTTAATTAAATAATAATTATCAAGCGCTCTGGTTTGAACGACTAAACCGCCTATTAATAAAATTAAAAGTAGCAACCAAGTAAAAGTAAATCTTAAAACACCTGGTAATTTTACAAGCCTTTTAAAAAAGTGTTTTTCTAAACCTTGTTCGGCTTGGACACTAATATCCTCAACTTGGCGTTTGCTTCGACGGACGCGACGGCGCCAACGTAAGCGGGTGGTGCGGTCTATCATTAAGCCTCGCTTAGCGGATAATGCCCAGTATTATCGACAAGGCGAAAACTACAACCATAACAATAGTGATCTGATGAAGGGTTTTATCGGTACCGCGCCGGACAGTGTTAACTTCTCCGGCACTGCCGCCTAAACCAGCCCCCAAAGATGCGCCTCTAGTTTGGACTAATATTAGGATTGTCAACAAAATCATCGAACCGATCGTAATGTAATTGAATATGCTCATTTTTCCTCCAGAATGGCTGTCACTAAGAAGTTTACCAAGCCAATGACGATACCTGCAAGTATTGCACCGCCAAAGCTAGTTACTCCCAGGGAAGGATATAGCCAGCTAACTAGCAATAGCATCAATCCATTAATAACAATCATAAATAAGCCCAAGCTGAAAAGAATGGCCGGTAAAGACAAGATTACAACAACCGGTTTTATGATGGCGTTTACAACTGCCAGTATCAATCCAGCAATAATTATTACTATGATGCGGTCATATGTAATAGTGCCTAACAAGTTTGCCGCAATCCACAAACCAAGGCTACAGACAAACCAACGGACTAAAAATCGGCTAAATGGGCTCTTCATGCTTGTGGTTATTCTACCATAACTTCTTCGGTATTTGCTGGCTTAAAACTTTGTGTCCGCCTTCAGTAACAAGTACATCGTCTTCGATTCTAACGCCAATTTTCTCTTCTTTTATATAAATTCCCGGTTCTACTGTGATGACCATATTTGGTTTTAGTGGCTGATTGTAGTCGCCGATATCATGCACATCCAAACCTAGAAAATGCGACACGCCATGCGGATAAAACCGCCTAATCGACTTATGGTTCGGTGAATTAATTAAACCAAGCTTTAATAATTGATCGCCCATATACTTTTCGGTTTGCTCTTCTAATTGGTGAATGGTTATGCCTGGTTTTATATGACTTAAGCAGTTTTGCTGAACCTCTAGCACTGCTTGAAAAATAACTTTTTGCCGGCTTGTAGGCTCAGTCATGCTGATAGTCCTAGTAATGTCGGCCGAATAATTGCTGACCTCAGCGCCAATATCGATTACAACCAATGTATCAGTTTTGAGTTTTTCATTATTTGTTACGTAATGTGGTGTTGTGGCATTTACACCACCTGCTACAATTGGCGCGAAGCCGTGTCCACGTGCTCCGTTTTGCCTAAAGACTTGGCTGATATCAGCTTCAATTTCATATTCATTATTATATTTATTTAGATTATTCTTTATTGTTTTTAAAGCTAAGCCGGTAATATCAATGGCATCTTGCAAGGCATCTATTTCCGGTAGCTGTTTTAACATTCTGAGAGCTCTTAGTTGAGGCCGTAAATCAATGAATTCAATTTTATCTGAATAATATTTTATTTTCTTGATTAAATTGGCACGCGCCGGATTAGAGTAAAAACCATAATGGTCAATGTAAGCCGGTGATGCCGACAAAGTGGCTAACTTATTAGCAGCCTTAATGCGCTTAGCAAAATTTTCCCAGCCTTCTTTAAATTCATATACTTTTTTAATGCCGGAAACTTTAGACATTTCTTTGGCATTAAAGTTAACTTCCATAACTTCCTGGTATTGGCTTAGCTCCGGTAATATCAAATATTCTTCATTGCCGTCAATTACAACAGTAATATTTGGCTCATCAATGCCGGTTAAATACCAAAAATTACTGTCTTGACGGAAAGGAAAAGTTGTATCGCCAGTTCGCTGCAATAGACCATTGCCGGTTAATATAATTGGCGTATCGGCATTAACTAAACTTCTTAATTTTTGGCGATTACCGGCAAAGAAACTAGCTGTAAACCTCTGGTTCATAGGACCTATTCTATATCAATTAGCCCGATTTCTTTTGCATTCTTAAATATTGGCGCAAGACCGTGGCTTTCTTTTCGCCTAGTAATTTTTCTAATTCAATTTGTCTGGCCTGCTCAATACCGCGGACAGAACCAAATGTTTTAATCAGTTTTTTACGAGTCGCTGGGCCAATTCCGGGCACTTCATCCAATAAGCTGGTAGTTAATTGGCGCCGTTTGAGAGTGGTATGATAACTGACGGCAAAGCGGTGCGATTCATCGCGAATTCTTTGCAGCAATTTTACTAAGTTAGTCTGCTTGGGCAAATTAACCAATATAAAATCGTCCGATTCTTCGGTATAACCAGCCAACGATCTTAAAACATCACTATTTAATGTGACGTTAGATTTGTCTTTTTGAATTACAATTTGCTCTTCCCTTTTGGCGAGGCCAATAAAGGGCAAGTCGGCATGGCCGGATTGATTACGAGCTTTTATGGCTGCATCCAACTGGCCTTTGCCGCCATCAATCAAAATTAAATCCGGACACCCCCATAGTTTGACATTTCGCTCAGCCAATCGGCGGCTGATAGTTTCGAACATATTGGCAAAGTCGTTGTTGGCCTGGCGAGTCATTTTAAATTTGCGGTATTGGCTTTTGTTGCTGGCGCCGTTGCTAAAAACCACCATGCTGGCCACCACATTTGAACCGCTCATGTGTGATATGTCATAACCTTCCAGACGGCGCGGACTGATTTTTAAGCCAAGTAAATTAACCAGCTCGTTCAGAGCGTGGTCTTTGCTTATGTCCTGGAATTCTTTGTCACTAAATAATATTTTTTGGTTTAGATTCTTTAGGGCATAAAGTTGGTTGCGCAATTTAGCAGCGCCTTCGAAGTCTTTAGCTTTGGCCCGCAAATTCATTTCACGTTCAATTTCTTTTTCAATGTTTTTACGTTTGCCTTCCAGCACGGCTATTAATTTGCGCAGATTGGCTCGGTAATCTTTTAGCTCGGTTAAATTTTCTTCTAAACCGGGATCAAGGCCCAAATGATAATAAAGTGTGGCGCGTTTTTGGCCGGGCTGGCGCGAAGTCGCATAAGGGAAAATTCTCCGCAGCAATTTGAGAGCTTGCCTTAAACTGTAGGCGCTTAAGAATGGGCCAATGTATTTAGCTTTGTCATCCAACGGTCGTCGCGTGGTCGAGACAGTTGGGAAATCGCTATCAATATCTATGCGCACAAACACCATCGACTTGTCATCGCGCAACAAAATATTGTATTGCGGCATGTAGCGGCGGATTAGCTCGGCTTCTAAAAATAGAGCGTCGATTTCGCTATCCACCACTACCCAATCAGTATCGGCAATTTCTTCAACTAATAACTCGGTTTTAGGATCACGGGTGCGGCTTTTTTGAAAATACTGGCTGACGCGATTACGCAAATTAGCGGCTTTGCCAACATAAATAATTGTCCCTTTGGCATTCTTATGAAAGTAAACGCCTGGGGACTTCGGCAAGTCCTTTAACTTTTTCTCCAGCTTTTTATTCATACTTACAGTATAGCTTTTGCAGTGGCGGTTTTGTGATCGGCGCAGTAATGGGCTTTTTTAGCGCATTTTTGGCAAACTAATACCAATTTATTGCAGGATTTATCGGCACAATTAATAAACTGGCTGGTTTTGGCACCGCAATGGCTGCACTGCCCAATGTCCTTGGACTTGTCAGAAAATCGCTGCGTCATGCGGCCGTCAAAAATATACAGGGCGCCTTCCCATAAGCCATCATCACCAAAC
>CAZBLI010000023.1:0-9682 GCA_964492785.1 uncultured Candidatus Saccharibacteria bacterium | reverse complement strand
ACTTGGTGGCCATAAGTTTTAAAGTCTGGCGAAGCAGCTTCGTTCAGGGCGACGGCGATGGCGGCGGTTTGGTGGTTGTGCGGACCGCCTTGCAGCCCAGGAATTATTGCCCGGTCAATTAAAGTCGGCAAGTTTTCTTTGGATCGTTCCACCTTTTTTAATGGGTCGGATGGGTTGCCATTGCACAAAATCATAGCGCCGCGCGGGCCGCGCAAGGTTTTGTGAGTAGTTGTGGTGATGACATCGGCAATGCCAGCTGGTGATGGATGGGCACCGGCCACGATAAGCCCCGAAATATGAGAAATATCTGCCACTAACCAGGCGTCGGCTAAATCGGCAATTTGGCGTAGCTTTTTCCAATCAAAAATTCGTGGGTAAGCGGTTGCGCCGACAAAAATTAGCTTGGGTTTTTCGCGCTCGGTTAGTTCAGCCATTTCTTCATAGTCCAGGTAACCGTCTTTGCCGGTGTGATACTGGATTGATTCATAAATAGTGCCGGAAAAGTTAGCCTTCAATCCATGAGTCATGTGGCCACCGTAATACAAATGCATGCCCATAACTTTGTCACCAGGGTCAACTAAGGCGAAATAAACCGCCTGGTTGGCTGGTGATCCGGAGTGCGGCTGGACGTTGGCATGGTCAACCCCAAATAATTTCTTGGCCCGATCGCGCGCCAAATCTTCAACTTGGTCGACAAATTCACAACCGCCGTAGTAGCGTTTACCGGGATAACCCTCAGAATATTTATCGGTTAAGCGCGATCCCAAAGCCTTTAAGACATCGCCGGAAGTGTGGTTTTCGCTGGGAATCATTTCCAAGCCCTCGCTTTGGCGCTTAATTTCTTTCTTTATTAGTTCTTCGATTTTCAAATCTTTCACAATATACCTCCAGTTCAATAATTCAATTCAGTTGCAGACAGTCCTCAGATCATAGATTTATTGTAGCAATAAGCCCGGCAATAGATAAATCGCTATTTTCATTAATATCACATGGAGTATAATTAGAGGCCGATGTCTGACACAAACGAAAAGATTGGCCAACTTATTTATCAGATAAGGCAAGAAAGAGGCCTCACTCAAGCCAGTTTTGCCAAACAGTTGGGCACCAGCCAATCGGCCATCAACCGGATTGAACACGGCAAACAAAATTTATCTCTCGAAACATTAGGCCGTATCAGCGATGTTTTAAACAAGCAAATAATTAGCCTCGGCGAAGGCGGCATTAACCTTAAAATCGAAGGTGGCCATGAGCTACAAGGATCGATTAGCCTTAAAACCAGCAAAAATGCCGCGGTTGCCCTGCTCTGCGCTTCGATTTTGAATAAAGGTACGACTCGTTTAAAAAGAGTCCCGCGCATTGAAGAAGTTAATAGAATTATTGAGGTGCTTGAAAGCATTGGCGTAAAAACAAAATGGAACGACGATAATGATTTGGAACTACGTCCGCCGGCTAAGTTTGACCTCAGCAAAATAAATTCTACTGCCGCCCGCAAAACCCGCAGTGTTTTGATGCTATTGGGGCCATTAATGCATGAATTATCGGAGTTCAAAATTCCTTACGCCGGCGGTTGTAAATTAGGCCGGCGGACAGTTGCGCCGCATCTTTATGCCCTGGAAAGTTTTGGCGTCAGCGTGACAGCCCGAACTGGATTTTATGAAGTTGTAGTCAGCAAAAAGAAACCAGGAGACCGGGTAATTTTGTATGAGCAGGGTAACACCGTCACCAACAATGCTTTAATGGCGGCTGCCAGGACCAACGCCACAACTGTCATCCAAGGTGCCAGTGCCGACTACATGGTCCAGGATTTATGCTATTTCTTGCAAAAATTAGGCGTCAAAATTAGTGGCATTGGTACGCCAATTTTAACTGTGACCGGTGTTTCTAGTATTAAAAAGACAGTTACTTACAGCCCCACCGAAGACCCCATCGAAGCCATGTTCTTTATTTCGGCAGCAGTCACAACGAACTCTAAATTAACTATCAAACGTGTGCCGATTTACTGGATTGGCCTGGAGTTATTTAAGTTAAAAACCATGGGCTTGAATTATAATGTTTCGCCAACATATAAAGCTGACAACGGTATGATCGATCTGGCCGATGTAGAAATTAATAAACACAACGGCAGTCTGGTGGCACCAAAAGACAAATTACATCCCAATCTTTGGCCGGGAATTAACCCCGATAACTTGCCTTACTTTGTGCCTATCGCGGCCGTTTGTAAGGGCCGCACCCTCATCCATGACTGGATGTTCGAAAACCGGGCAATTTATTACACCGAAATGACCAAAGTTGGCATGAATGTTGAATTAGCTGATCCACACCGCATTTACATCCAAGGCCCGACTGCCTTTTCGCGGGCCGAAGTTATCAGCCCGCCAGCCTTGCGGCCAGCCAGTTTATTACTTATTGGCATGCTTGCCGCCGAAGGTACATCGATGTTACGCAACGTTTACACGATTAATCGTGGCTATGAAGATTTAGCCGCCAGGCTAAATGCTCTGGGCGCCCAAATTACCGTTATTCACGATATTTAAATAGCTTTAGCGGTATTGTAATTTCCTCTGTTTTGTGGTAAAATAAGTCGTCAAAATTGATTTTTGAGGCTTATGAAGACGCGCAAGAAGAAATTGGCCCTGCTTTTGCCAGGCCATAACGAAGAATTAATTATCGCTGAGACGATCCGCAGCGCTATTAGTGCTGGCCAAAACAAGTCTGATATTTATGTGGTCGACGACTGCTCCAACGATGACACCCGCCAAAAAGCCGTCGCCTTACTTGGCGAAGACCATGTTTTAACTGTCCGACGAAGCGGCAAAGCTTTGGCTGTCGAAAAGGCTATCAAAAAATTCAAAATTGTCAGTCGTTACCGCTGGATTCATGTCGCCGATGCCGATAGTATCTTTGCCCCGAATTACTTCAAAATTTATAAAAGTAAGCTAGATCACAAAAAATATGCCGTGGCCGTGGGCTTCGTTCAAAGCTTACGCGGCAACTGGATTAGCACTTACCGGGCGCTAACTTACACTTACAGCCAACATGTTAACCGCCGAATTCAGTCTAAGCTGGGGATGATTTCTGTTTTTCCTGGCCCAATCACTTGTTTTAGAACCGATATCATCAAAAACTTGGACTTTCGAGCCAACAGCTTAACCGAGGACTTTGACATTACCCTGCAAGTCCACCGTAAGAAATTAGGCCGGATTTTATACATTCCCAAAGCCGTTAATTACACCCAGGATCCGCAAACTTTGAGCGACTTTTGTAAGCAAAGTTTGCGTTGGCAAAGAGGCTTTTTCCAGGGTGTTAAAAAATACAAAATTGGCCGCCGCTTGCAGTTAATTGACGTTAGCTTGGGTTATCAAATGCTGCAGATGGTCATCTTTTTATTCGAATTATTCGTTCTGGTGCCGATGACAATTTCGCGTACTCACTCGCTACGAATTATTCCAGTTGTAATCGCTATCGATTTTATTGTTAACAGTTTAATCGCCTTGGCCTCTTCAGTAGCCATTAAGCGCTGGAACTTAATCGCCGCTATGCCATACTTTTACTTCTTGCGTTGGGTAGAAATGTCGATCTTTATGATTGCCTTTTTTGAAGTGATTGTCTTTGGCAAATTCAAAGCCGAAGTGCGCGGCTGGCAAACCGAAGGCCGCCGCTACAAACTTAGCGCCGAAGCCCTTCAAGATACCGCTCACTAAAACTTATTTAAGCTTTTTGTAGCCGTTGTATTTAAAGGTAAATAATTGGCGATTTTGAAACCAACTGCCAGAACATGTTTGGATAGTAAGTTGTGGCGGTCCTTGGTAGGCAAATATCGATGTATCGGACGGGTTGTAATTTTTAGAACCAGTGAAGGTGTAGCTAAAAATGTAGCCGTTTTCGGTGATTATTTGGGCTTTGGCACCCGGTTGGATTAAGTGCAGATAAGCAAATACTTCTGGCCGGTAGTGGCCATAGATTAAAGTGTTTCCCGATTCGTTATTGGGCATAACACTGGGCAAGGCAAAGTGTGCTTTATCAAGCGACAAAGTCCAACTGCCATTGTTCTGGTTATAAATACCATCAACCACCTTCAAATTCATATTCAAAGATTTAATTATGAGTTTGGCTGGTTTGCCTTGCACTAAAGTGGGGCCGGGATTAGGCTGCGGTGCTGCCTGAACCACTGTGCCACTAGCAAATGCGTGGCGATTTTGCAGCCAATAGTAAGCCGTCGGCAAGGTACCGGCTAAGCCCAAAATTGCTAAAATAACACCTGTGATTAATAATTTCTTCGATTTCATACTTATTCCTAAATTAACAATTTCGCACTGATGCGGGATTGTTAAAGTTAGAAAAGCGGCGCCCGAGGGCAACCGCTTAACTAATCATACCTTTGTAACTTCTGGAGCTTATTTAGATTCGCTTTTGCGACTTTTAATAGTCACCAAACCTGAAGCTAACAAAGCTACCAAACCGCCAACAAGCAAAATTGCTGCTACGATAAATAGCGGACGGGTGTTACCGGTTGCGGGCAGTAATGCTACGCCTACGCCACCAACTGCGGTGGTTGAGGCACCAGCTGCTGATCCACTCATACCGATCTCCTTAGAGTTAAATTGGTACCAATCTACTTGCTCCCAACCCGCAAAAAGATTTCGCATATATTATACATATTTATGACTTTTTGTAAAGTATGTTTTATGCAAGCTTAAGCTTACACTTTAGAGCATTGACATATAGCTAGATTTAATGTAAAATAACTTTTGATTTTAATAGAGGTGGGCGGAAAGTGTTTGTAAGTGAAAAAAATTGCCTTATTGTTCGCATCGATTTTAACAGCCTTAATTCCATTAATGGCTGTACGCAGCAATCTTAAAGCTGCCTCTACAAACTTAGTTCCTAACCCTTCTGTAGAGCAAGTTACAACCAGCAAATCCGGTGATAAACCAACTAGCTGGGCGACTCTTACTAACGGCACTAACACAACTGCCTTTAACTATCTAAAAACCGGCCATAGCGGAAACCGAAGTTTACAGGTAAATATGACCAAACGGACCAGCGGCGATGCCGAATGGTATTTTACGCCGGTAGCTGTCAAAGCAAACACTAAATACACTTACTCTGACTGGTACCAGAGTACTTTTACTAGCCAAACCGCCGTTGTAGTAACCAATACCAGCGGACAGGATTCGATAATTGCCAGTCCTATGCAGGCAGCTAGTTCGGCCTGGAAACAAGTTAATTACACTTTCACAACGCCAGCTAATGCCAAGAGCGTAACCGTCCGTCACTTTATTAATAAGGTTGGCAAATTAACAACTGATGACTTTAGCTTGACTGAAGCAACTGTTCCGACAGCCCCAACCGTAACTATGACTTCTCCAGCTAATGGCGCCACCGTTAGCGGCACCACCAACACTGTCAGTGCCAACGCCAGCGATACCGTTGGCGTAGCTGGCGTCCAGTTTAAACTTGACGGCGTAAATTTGGGTGCTGAAGACACTACTGCTCCCTACGCTGTAAACTTTGATTCTACAACTGTAAGTGACGGATCGCACACGCTATCGGCCGTAGCCCGCAACACTAGCGGTTTAACTTCTACAGCAACTAATGTAACGGTAAACGTTAACAACACCATAGTAACTCCACCTAGTGATAACTTAGTCAACAACCCATCAGCTGACACTTCCAGCAATGGCACCTCACCGGACGGCTGGACAACTAGCAGCTGGGGTACCAACACACCAAGCTATACATACTTAAACACTGGCCACGGTGGCGGACACAGCTTAAAAACCGAAATTACAAATTACACAAGTGGTGATGCCAAATGGGTTTTCAACGACGTTAATGTGGCGCCAAACAAATCTTATACTTTTAGCGATTACTTCCAGTCAAATATTGGATCACAGTTTGTCGCCCAATACACCGACACTAGCGGTAATGTGACTTACCAGTGGTTAGCTGACATTCCTGCCAGCTCAGCCTGGACTTACAAAGGTGTGACCTTTACAACTCCGGCTAATGTCCAAAAAGTCACCATTCTGCACTTTATTGCCGGCAATGGTTGGTTAATAATTGATGATTCTCAACTAGTTGTAACTCCAACATTACAAATAACCAACAACGTTCCAAACGCTGATTTAGAGCAAGCTGAACCAACTAATCCTGGCCTACCAATGGGCTGGACAGCCAGCAGCTGGGGCACTAACACACCTAAGTTTGAATACTTAAACGATGGTCACAATGGTGGTCACGCCGTCAAGACAACGGTTTCTAACTACACAGACGGCGACGCTAAGTGGTACTTCAATCCAATCACCAACTTAGTACCTGGCAATCAGTACAAGTTCAGTACCTGGTACAAGACTAACTCAATCCCGCACGCCGTAGCTATGTATAACATGAGCGACGGTACTACTAAGTTCTATGGCATGTCTAACCCGCAACCAAACGGCACCAGTGACTGGCAGTTCTACAGTAACAGTTTCCAGGTTCCACTTGGCACCCAATCAGTTTCTGTCTTCTTCTTTATGCCAAACAATGGCTGGGTAGAAGTTGACGATCAAGCCATCGTACCTTACACGCCAGTTGGCTGGAACCGTCCATTAGTTACACTGACATTTGATGATGGCGAAGAAGACAACGTCACTAACGCTTTGCCGTTATTGAACCAATACGGCTTTAAAACCACTCAGTGTTTTGAAACCGAATCAATTGAAGGTGTCCAAGGCGGCCCTGAGAATGTTATGGCCTTCTTTAACAGCGGCCACGAAATTTGCTCTCATACCGTCACTCACCCAATGCTTACTCAAGTACCATTAACTCAACTGACTTATGAGTTAACTCACCCTCAAACTTATCTACAAAGTTTGACCGGTAAACCGGTCCGTGACTTTGCTTCACCATACGGTGATTACAACCAGGCTGTAAATACTGAAATCATGAAGTATTACCGCTCTCACCGTACTGTTGACGAAGGTTACAATAGCAAAGACAACTTCGACATTTACCGTTTACGCGTCCAAAACATGACTCCAACTACAACGCTAGAACAATACAACTACTGGATCAACCAAGCCATCAAAGACAATACTTGGTTAATCCTGGTTTACCATCGTATCGCCACTGACACACCCGATGCTTACGATACAATGCTGCCAGACTTCAAACTGCAAATGCAGGCGCTAAAAAATAGTGGTGTGACTGTTAAGACTTGGTCAGACGCCCTAGACGAAGTTACTGCCCAGCTTTAATCGTCAGCATCGAACAACCAAAGCTTTAAACCAGCAGCTTTGAGATTGTGAACAAAACTGGTGAAAACGGCGGTGTCCGGGCTGCTATCGGCTTTGCCTTTCGGCCAATAAGACCAATCTATTCCTTCGCTAGTGTTAAATTTATTTTCGGCAAATATATTTATAGCCACTTTAAAGCCATTGGCTTTGACGGTTTTAGCTTGGGTAATAATATCGTTCAAAATAGCTTGCCTTTGCGCAGGCGTCAATTTAATAATTTGGCCGTTGTAAGCTTTACCTTGTTTGAAGGTGCCGGTGTTGAACCATACTTCTTTAACTCCAAGTTGTTTGCCCGCTGCAATTGCCAAACTCGGATTTAAGAAATGTCCGGCATTGTAATCAGGCTGTGGATCAGGCCAGGCAAAACCTTGGTAGCCAAAGCTATCGAGCAAACCTTTAGATATGTTTTTAAGGTAGGGGCTTAGGCTAACGTACTGGCCGCTGCCCCAGCCGCTGGGATAGCTCATGCTTTGCAGTAAAATACTGGCCTTGCTGCCTGGGAAATATTTCTTTTGGGCTTTGACAGTTTTATTGACGCAAGCCGCGAATAAATTTGGGTTAGTAGTTTGCCAAGTGGGAATGTTCGCCTCAGGAAAACTAACCCACAGGCCCATCATGGTGCTATTGACACCGCTAGCCGCAATTGTGCTGAAGTAGGTATCTAGAGCGGCGTCATAACTGCCGTTGGCATAGTCTTGAAAGTTAACCAATCCTTTGGAGGTAGATGGTTCAAATATAACCAGTGGCGCGACTCCATATCGGCTAAATTCTTTTAGTTGTCTGGCCACATCTCTAGCCATAGCCTTGGCTTCGGTGGTGTTAGCTGGCGTTGCTTCAAATATCATTAATCGGTCGGCTATTTTGCCACCACAAACCGCCTCGTAGTCCGACAAACTACTCAGCTGGCTGACAAAACTGCTAGCCAAAGAGCCGTGGGCAGGACCATCTGTTATGCAATCTAAAGATTGAACTGTACTAGAGGCCAGGACCGAACTATTGGTAGATTTTTTAGCTGTCTTTTTGGCTTTTTTAGTACTCTTCCCCAAAGCCCGTTTTTGATTAGCCTGCACTGTATCTGCGCCTCGATTATCAATTTGGATTAACTGCATTGTGTTAAATAATAAACCGCCCACCAAAACTAGAACACTTGCGACAGCCAGAAATTTGCCGATAAAAGCTGGTCTCAGACTGTCTTTAATGGTGGCTAGGTTTACCCTCCGAGTCACCTACACATGATACCTTAATGTGCTTGCTAATTTGAATAATTAATGTTGTAATTTATATAAGTGATTCATAGCTGTTTGATATAATTTATCTGTTTGCGGGATTCGTATAGTGGTTAATATATCAGTTTTCCAAACTGAGGAGGGGAGTTCGATCCTCCCATCCCGCACCAAGCGCCCGTAGCTCAGCTGGATAGAGCAGGAGACTTCTAAGCTCAAGGTCGTAGGTTCGAATCCTACCGGGCGCGCCATATTGCTCCATTACATATGGAGCTTTTTAATTTGATATATTTTTTTAGGTTTTTCTCAGCTAATGCTTGCTTTTGTTCTCAGCTTGAGTTTAAATGCCCTACACAATTTAACAGGGGTAAAAGCTTATGGTTTGGGGCAAAAATATTGATTGGCGACTTCTAAGGATTGTCGTCTCTTTGTTTTGTTTGGTCATATTAGCGGGAGTGTATTTACCTAATCGGGGCTCAGCTTATTCGGTAATGAAGAATTTGAAGTTAGGCTACCCCTACTCTCAAATTCCCTGCGAACATAGCCCCTACAATACAGTCGGTTATTGTGCGAATTTCGACTGGGGCTTAACGCCGACTGAAAGCTATAACCATACGTCAGAATTATCAAATCGAGGCTATGCCTACAGGAACTGCACCGATTACGTCGCCTGGAAATTAACAACTATTGGGGTTAGTGTGCCCCGGAATCTAGGAAATGCGGCCGACTGGTTTAGGAACGTTTCCGGCAAACAGCGGGCTAATCGGGTTCAGCCGTGGGATGTGGTGGTGGCGCCGGGCGGCTACGGCCATGTCGCCTTTGTCGAATCGGTCAAAAAACAATCCAAGAACCCGGCTGACGATGTTATAACCATTTCTGAATATAATTTTTACGGTGACGGCAGCGGCAGTATACGCACCGGCAAAATTTCGGAGTTGGGTTTCGCAGCCTTTATAGATTTTGGCAAACACCCAGCCATAAAAGCTGCGGTAGTGGCTAAGCCGGTAGTCTCTAAAAATATAGAGAAAAAAGCCGTACTGGCTACATCCACCACTGTCAATAAAGTAAAAGAAGCCGTTGAAGTAGATTTAAAAAATACAAATAAAACGCCATTAAAAAAGGAAACTACAAAACTTAGCCCACCTAAACCCGTTAAAAAAATAATAATCAAGCCTAAAT
>CAZBLI010000022.1:4183-9808 GCA_964492785.1 uncultured Candidatus Saccharibacteria bacterium | reverse complement strand
ATTAGTGTTGGCCAGCGCGATCCGCTAGTAGAGTACCGCCGCCAAGGCCAAATGTTGTTTGACGAAGTCCAGGACAGCTTACGCCACGATGTCGTTAGAACTCTATTCCATGCCGAACCAGCCAGCCAGGACGAGCTTGATAACCCTGTCGAAACGGAACTAACCATGGCTGCCCGCCAGTCAGTTGATAATGCCGATCGGATTATCGAAGCCGAAGAATTTAGTGAAGAAGACTTTGATAAAACACCGCAAAGTGCGACCAAAAAACAACAAACTACTAAAAACCGCAAAAAAGCCCGCAAAGCTGAACGCAAACGACGGTCTAAAGGTAAGAAGCGTAAGTGAAACACACTGTCCACGAACTAGTCCTGCCAAACAAGGCAAGGGGGCTCTTGATTCATGTGCCTGATGCTAGCGTCATGACCTTTGATTTAAATTTCCGGGCAGGTGATAGTTATACGCCACCCAAGAAGTGGGAGACCGCCCATATCATGGAACATGTCATGCTGGGTGCCAACAAACAAATTCCAAAGGCCCGAGTTTTTCAGGCAGAATTTGAAAAGAACGGGGCTTATTCTAATGCCAGCACCAGCAGCTACGACGTAATTTACGAAGCCGAGTGTGCTGACTTGGAATGGGAACGAATTTTAAAATTAATGATTACTTCAATCACGGAACCACTGTTCTTAGCCGAAGAGTTCAAGGCTGAGTTTGGCAACGTCCGCGAAGAACTGATGAGCCGGGGTAATAATCATTTCCGGCATTTGAGCTTGGCGCTACGCAATGCCTATGGCTTTAATGTTTTGACCGACCAGATGCGCTTTAAACTTATGGAAAACGTTAAGCTACAGGACATCAAAGACCATTACGCCAAAACCCATACCACAAGTAATATGCGTTTTGTGATTGCCGGCAATTTAACGACTGACCGCCGCCAGCAAATTAAAAAAATATTATCATCAATCGACTTGCCGGCGGGCGACGGCCGCTTAGAAATTCCCGATGAAGTACCAAAAAAGCTAGAAACTCCGCTTTATATTGCTAATTCTTCGGTCGATAATATTTATTTTTATGTCGATACTTTTATGAGCCGGCGGATGAGAGATCCCGAAGTTGATGCCATATCACTAATTAACACTATGTTGACCGAAACCTTGTATTCGCGAATATTTGGCACTGCCCGGGAGCATGGCTTGGTTTATGGCATGAGTTCCGGCTATGGCTATTCAAAATCCAGCAGTGGCTGGTGGATTGGGGCTCAAGTCATGCCAAAAAACGCGCCGGCATTGCTCGACATTATGGTTAAAGAAATAAAAGGTGTCTTTAAGGACAAGCTCAAAGATGAAGATATTGCCGCCGCCAAGCAATATTCTTTAGGCCGCTACCAGCGCAGTGGCCAAACGGTTGGCGGTACGGCTAACGGCTATTCCTATCGATATTTCTTTGACGACGAAATAGACGACTATTATAAAGTGCCCGAAAGAATCAGAGCAGTTTCACACAATCGCATCGTCGATGTCATGAAAGCGGTTTTTGCAGAAAATATTTGGGGCATTGGCGTACTGGGAAATGCCGGCAATGACTTCGCCCAGAAAATGTCAGACCAACTATCTGTTCTCTGGAACTAAACAGATAGACTGATATAATCAGACCATGCAAGAGTTACAGAAGCGGGCCGAAGACTTGTTTGAAGAAATTAAAGCTGCCGTTAAGAAATTAAATTTATACCAGGCCGAAGCTGAACTAGGTGAATTAAAGTCGTCATCCCAGTCGCCAGATTTTTGGTCTGATAATTTAAAAGCCCAGGCAAATGTTAAGCAGCAGGCTAAATTGGAAGCTAAAATTACGCCTTGGCGCGAGTTGGAAGCTGAGGTTAAAGATATTTTAGTACTAACTAAAACTAATGACCAAAGCTTAAGATCAGACTTAGAACAGCAACTTAGTCAGGCTAGCCAAAAGTTTAATGATCTAAAAAGCCAGTTAAAATTTAGCGGCCAGTACGATGACCATGATGCCATCATCAGTATCCACGCCGGTGCTGGCGGAACTGATGCTCAAGATTGGGCGCAAATGTTAGAGCGCATGTATTTGCGCTGGGCTGAGGCCAATAATTTGCAGACTAAGGTTGTTGAAGAATCAAACGGCGATGAAGCTGGTATCAAAAGTGTCACTCTGGAACTTAGCGGCGAGTATGCCTTTGGGAAGCTAAAAGGTGAGCATGGCGTGCACCGGCTGGTGCGGCTAAGCCCATTTAATGCTGACCACTTGCGTCAAACCAGTTTTGCCAAAGTTGAAGTTATGCCCATGATTAACCGGCCCGAAGAAGTGCAAATTGACGAAAAAGATTTAAAAATTGATGTTTACCGCAGCGGCGGACATGGCGGCCAAAGTGTCAACACGACTGATTCGGCTGTCCGTATCACCCATATTCCGACTGATGTAACAGTGGCAATTCAAAATGAACGCTCACAGCTGCAAAACAAAGAAACCGCTCTGAATTTAATTAGGTCTAAATTAGCTCAGTTGCAAATAGAGCAGCACAAACAGCACTTAAATGAACTAAAAGGACCAAACCAATCAGCGGAGTGGGGCAATCAAATTAGAAGCTACGTACTACACCCCTATAAACAAGTCAAAGATTTGCGTACTGGCTATGAAACAAGCGAACCCGACAAAGTTTTAGATGGCAATTTAAATCCGTTTATTGACGCCTACTTAGAGCATACCTTGGCAACATAAGCAATTTGCTATAATGTAGGCTGAATGATTCTATTTGATCGAGTAACAAAGACCTATAGCCGTGATCTTGCACCCGCCTTAGACAAGGTAAGTCTGCACGTAGAGCCAAAAGAATTTGTGATTATTGTCGGCCAAAGCGGCGCTGGTAAATCCACTCTTTTAAAGCTATTAACCCGGGAAGAACGGCCCACAGCCGGCAAGATTATTGTTGGTGGTATTGATTACGACAAACTGAAAGACAAAGAAATTCCGCTTTTAAGGCGTAAAATTGGCGTTGTCTTTCAGGACTTTAAATTACTGCCAAATAAAAGCGTTTTCGAAAATGTTGCCTTTGCCCTGGAAATGGTAGGTATGACCAACTCGGAAATTCACCATACTGTACCGCGAGTACTGGATATAGTTGGTTTAAAGGGCAAAGAAAAGCGCATGCCGCTTGAGTTATCAGGTGGAGAACGCCAACGTGTCGCTATCGCTCGGGCGATTGTCCGCCAGCCAAAAATTTTAATAGCTGATGAACCAACTGGTAACTTAGACCCCAAGCATGCCTGGGATGTAGTTAAAGTCCTAGAAAAGATTAATCGCTATGGCACGACCGTATTGCTAACGACCCACAACCAAGAAATTGTGAACCGCTTAAAACGGCGGGTGATTACAATTAAAGACGGCAAGGTTGTTAGTGACCGAGCTAATGCGGAGTATAAGCCGTGAGCAACTGGGAAAGGTTTGTCCGCTGGTCAAATACCTTGCGACGGATTATTCGCAATGGTTGTATAAATTTTGTACGCAACGCCTGGCTTAGTATTGCGGCTATGGCAGTCATGGTGATTACGCTGACAATTGTTCTATTCTCAATTATTGCAAATGCAACCTTTAATAACACAGTCGCGCAAATCACCGACAAAATTAATGTTTCAGTTTACTTAAAAGACAATGTTGACCAGGCTAAAACTGATGAACTCATTGGTAAGATTAAGCAACTAGATAACGTCGAAAACGTTACTTATTTATCTAAAGACCAAGCCCTTGAAATATATAAGAAACAAAACGCCGACAACCTAAATTTGCTGTTGGCCATTACTGAAACTGATAACGCCGTACCAGCAACTATTCAAATTAAACCCAAAGACACCAACAAACTAGATAATATTAAAGCCTTTTTAGACAAGCCCGAAGTCAAAGCCCTACAATCCAATCCGACTTCTTATTCTGGCGTCGTCAAAACAGCGGTTGATAATATTTCGCATGCCGCAAAATTCATGCAAAAAGCTGGCATTGTCGGCGTTGCGATTTTTGCTGTAATCTCCATGCTGATCATATTTAATACCATTCAAATGGCCATATTTAACCGGCGTGACGAGCTGCAAATCATGCGTTTACTCGGCGCCAGCACCTCATATATTAGGGGCCCATTTGTAGTGGAAAGCATTCTTTATGGAGTCTTTTCGGCGGTAATATCGGTCGTCTTGCTTAACGGCTTATTCATCTTATCTTCGTCAACTTTACAGGCGACAGCCCTAGGTTTGTTAGATATAAATTATGCCAACGAATACTTCAGTAACCACTTTTGGTTATTTTTGACAATCCAATTAGCAATTGGTATATTCATTGGGGCCGCATCTTCTATTATTGCCACGCGGCGCTATCTCAAATTTAAATCACCTAGCAAATAAAACTCATAAATTATCAAAATAACAGGGGCCAAAGCCTGTTTTAAGGACCTTGAAAACGTATGGAGGGCATGTTATAGTGAAACTGTTAATGTCAAAAATAAAAACTATACCAAAATTATCAAATAAGACTCAGCGGATTGGCTCACTTTTAATCGCTGTGGTTTTAGTGTTTGGTGTGGGCGCGACAGTAATAAATCGGGTCTTAGCCGATGAATTTGATCAAAAAATTGCCCAGCTGCAAGACCAGAATGCCAATGCCCAAAGCAAACTAGACAATTTATTAAGCCAAGCTAAGAGTTTTGAAGATGCCATAAGCAAGCTTCAGAATCAAATTAACTCATTACAAACAGCCATTGATACTAATTTAAATAAGCAAGCTTCGTTAAAACAGCAAATCGCCGCCGCCCAGGTTAAATTAGATAAAGAAAAAGAAGTTTTGGGTGATAGTATCCGCAGCATGTATGTCCAGGGGCAGGTTAGCACCTTAGAAATGTTAGCCTCCAGCCAAAACCTGAGTGACTTTATTGACAAGCAAGTTTACCAAAGTAGTGTCCAGCAAAAGATCAAACAAACTCTAGATGAAATTACAGCTCTCAAACTTCAATTGCAAAAGCAGAATGATGAAATCACTGCCTTAATTGAAGATTTACAATCCCAGAAAGCAGATTTGCAGGCCGCCAAGGGTAAACAATCCCAACTGCTGGCTTACAATCAAGGCCAACGCGATGCCTTTAATAGTCAAATCCAAAAGAATGAAAACAAGATTGCGGACCTAAGGGCCCAGCAATTAGCCGCCAACTTGTCGTTAGGCGGACAAATTACTGCCGGAAATCCTAACCATGGCCACTATCCTTCATATTTGGATCGGGCAGCCCAGGATTCACTAATTGATCCATGGGGAATGTTCAACCGTGAATGTGTAAGCTACACTGCCTGGAAAGTTTACGAAACCTTTGGCCACATGCCTTACTGGGGCGGAGTTGGCAATGCTAACCAATGGCCAGGTGATGCCCGGGCTGCACACATTCCAACCGGCAGTACCCCTAAAGTCCATTCAGTGGCTATTGCCATGGGCGGTGCTTATGGCCACGCTATGTGGGTTGAAGCTGTCAGCGGTAACATGATTTATGTTAGCCAATACAACTACGATTTAGCTGGCCACTACAGTGAAATGTGGGTCAACGGCAGCAACTTCACCTACATCTACTTCCGGTAA
>CAZBLI010000022.1:0-4083 GCA_964492785.1 uncultured Candidatus Saccharibacteria bacterium | reverse complement strand
AGTCCTGTATAATAGCTGGTAATGCAAGAAGTGAGGGACAAACCGGCTACTCCTATTAAGCAGCCTAAAAAGATCAATTGGCCTAAATTAAGCCTGACAGTGTTTGTGGCGGTGCTGATATTTTGTTTTGGCGTTGGTATTGGCAATGGCAAGATAAGGCTCAATACTAATAAATCAGAGAACAGCAATTTACCGGCCAATTTGGATTTAAATAGTGTCCAGCAGGTTTATGATTCTTTGCGCCAAAATTTTGACGGCAAGTTAGATGTAAATAAATTAATAGATGGCATTAACCATGGTTTAGCCCAGGCTTCTGGCGATCCTTACACTGACTACTTTTCCTCTAAAGAAGCCAAAGACTTTAATAATCAGCTTAACGGAACTTTCGAAGGCATCGGCGCCCAATTAGGCAAAGACAAAGATAATAATTTAATTGTTATTTCACCTATCTCTGGTTTTCCAGCCGAAAAAGCCGGGCTCAAAGCCAAAGATATTATTGCTGCTATTAATGATGAATCAACCACCGGCATGTCGGTTGACCAAGCAGTTAGTAAAATCCGCGGGCCTAAGGGCACAACAGTTACTCTAAAGATAATTAGAGGCAATTCACCGCAGACCATAAAGATAACGCGGGCCGAAATTAAAATTCCCAGTGTGACTTCAAAAACTTTAGCTGGTAATATCGGTTACATTCAAATAAGCCAGTTCTCCAGCGACACAGTAAGTTTAACAACCGAAGCAGTTAATAAATTTAAGGCTGCCGGCGTTAAGGGAATAGTCTTAGATCTGAGAGGCGATCCGGGCGGTGAATTAGATGCAGCTGTTGGCGTATCAAATCTGTGGTTAAAAGACGGTCAAACTATACTAACGGAACGGCGAGACGGCAAAGTTATCCGTACCTACAATGCTGACGGTGATGGTCCAGTTCACGGAGTAAAAACAGTGGTTTTGATTGATGATGGCAGCGCCAGTGCCAGCGAGATAACTGCCGGAGCTTTGCACGACAATAATGCAGCCACCTTAATCGGGGTTAAAAGTTTTGGAAAAGGTAGTGTCCAGCAAATTGTTAACTTTAATGACGGCTCAGAACTAAAAGTGACTATTGCTCGATGGTATACGCCAGCCGGCAAAAACATCGACAAACAAGGAATTACACCCGACCAAGTAGTCAAAAATACCGACGCCAACCCCAAAACCGATAAAGATCCGCAGTTAGAAGCCGCCACAGCCTATATTAGTAAATAAGTGCTGCCGTTTTGGCTTGCAACATCTCTCATCATCCTGTAGCATTAGGGAAATAAAGCGGAGATTGCTTTGAGGAGTGTAAGCGGTGGCAAAACCGACTAAGTACATATTTGTTACGGGTGGTGTGCTTTCCGGACTAGGAAAGGGTATCACCGCCGCCTCAATCGGCAACATTCTCAAAGCTCACGGCCTAAAAGTAAATATCCAAAAATGTGATCCTTATCTTAATGTTGACGCCGGTACCTTAAACCCGCGTGAGCATGGTGAGTGTTATGTGACCTTTGATGGAGCCGAGACAGATCTTGACCTTGGCCATTACGAACGTTTCCTCGACCAGCAAGTCGATAATAAAAGTTCTTTGATGGCTGGCCGGGTGTTACTAAAAGTTATTCAAGATGAGCGGGCCGGTAAGTATGAAGGCGATGATGTACAAATAATTCCACACCTGACGGCTGCCATCCAACGCTACATTAAAGAAGCCGGCGAAGGCTATGACGTGCATATTGTAGAAATCGGTGGTACGGTGGGTGACTACGAAAGCCTCAGTTTCATAGAAGCCATACGTGAACTTGGCTTATCGGTCGGATTGGAAAATTGTTTGTATGTCCACGTGGTTTACTTACCATACTTAGGCGCCAGCCAAGAACTCAAAACCAAGCCAGCTCAAAATTCTGTCCGCGAATTAAGGGCCTTAGGTATTGCCCCCGATATTTTAGTTGGGCGCAGTGAGAAAGTTACTAACCAGGGCAGCAAACGAAAACTAAGTTTGTTTAGCGGCGTGCCCGAAGACGCCATCGTGCTGTTACCAAACGCCCCATCAATATATGAAGTGCCTTTGACCATCGAAAATACTGGCATCGCCAAAGTAATTAGTGATCGTTTGGGGGTTAAACTTAAACGATCCAATATGAACGACTGGCGCACTATGGTTAAACGAGCCGAAACAAAATATAAGAAGACAGTAACAGTTGGCGTGGTGGCCAAGTATATGGATAACTTTGACGCTTATATATGCGTGTTTGAAGCCCTCCGATCAGCCTCTTGGTGGAATGATGTTAACCTAAACATTAAGTGGGTAAATGCCGAAAATATCGAAAAGTCGCGTAATTTAGCTAAAGATTTTAAAGGGCTGGACGGTATTGTCGTGCCGGGTGGATTTGGCTTGCGTGGTTTAGAGGGCAAGATCAAAGCTGCCCAGTATGCGCTAGATAATAAACTACCTTATCTTGGGCTATGTCTTGGGTTGCAAATGGCGGTCATTGCCGCTGCTCGCAATAGCGGACTAAAAGATGCCACAAGTCGAGAGTTAAATCCGGAAGGCAAAGATTTAGTTATCGATACTATGGTCGACCAGCTTGGCAAAGAAAACACCGGCGGTACCATGAGGCTGGGTGACTATCCCTGTGTCATAGATAAAAGCAGTAAGAGTGCCAAGCTTTATGGCAAAACCAATATTACTGAACGTCACCGCCATCGTTATGAATGTTCCAATGACTACCGGGACCAATATCAGAAGTGGGGTATTAAGGCGGTCGGTACATCTCCAGATGGCAAATTAGTTGAAATGATTGAAGCTATCAATCATCCATTTTTTGTAGCCAGCCAGTTCCACCCAGAATTCTTATCGCGGCCCAATCGACCGCACCCCATGTTTAAGGGTTTTATAGCCAGTTTGGCTAAGTAGCCGCCACCTTGCTAGTGCTTATATAATCATGTAGGATAACGATATGGCAGACGAACCAAATCAAAACCCCCAAAATCCCGTCCAACCGCCGCCAGCTGACCAGCCAAACCAGCGTCAGCGCAAAATTTTATTCGTCGAAGATGATGATTCACTAGCCAGTGTTTATATAACTCGGTTACAAGCTGAAGGCTTTGATGTAAAACGGGTTCCCAATGGCGAAGATGCCTTAGCTGCAACCTTGCAGTATCGTCCAGACTTAATTTTGCTAGATGTAATGATGCCAAAAGTCAGCGGTTTTGACGTTTTAGATATACTGCGTAACACTCCAGAAGTTGGCAATGTCAAAATAGTTATGCTGACAGCACTGAGCCAGGAAAGCGACATGGAAAAAGCCAAGAATCTGGGCGTCGATGATTATCTGGTTAAATCTCAAGTCGTGATTGCTGATGTGGTTGACCGCATCAAGCACCATCTGAATATATAACTGAGACAAACCTACGGTTTTTCTCGTCGCGCGGGGCGGTCGAGTGAATCGCCGCTCCGGCTGCTCTTTTCCCTTAGTCTTCATATTGCAGAATTTTACAACGTGACAAACGCTTGTGCTTATGTTACAGTAAGCTAGTTATATTAAGATAAACAGGAAAAAGCACATGGACCCACAAACTCCAGCGCCAACTCCAGATCCAAATGCACCAGCTCCTGGTGGTACACCAGACGGTGGTGATAACGGTGGTGTTTCTACACCTCCTGCAAGCCCAGCTCCAGAAGGTGGCGACGCACCAGCTCCTGGTGGTGACGCAACTCCTCCAGCCGCACCAGCTGCTTAAGGATTTGTTGCTTTTAAAAACTCCGCTCGCAAGGGCGGTGTTTTTATTTACGCTACAATCAGATTGACAAAAATCAAAGCTTATGCTAATATAATTGTATGTCAGAAAAATTTCCTTCTCAGTTAAATCCATCAGAAGTACCCCAAATAACTATTCAGCCATTTGCTCAACAAATGGAAATAGTAACTCGTGCAATTAATACAGCCCCCGGAGCTTTAGGTGAATATCTTCGATTACCAGCTCGTGAACCCTACAGTGACAGCGAGGGCAGGACACAATTTAGAAATGCAGCTCATACAGAGCTCGAAGAAGTTAAACAAAATCTTG
>CAZBLI010000021.1:3571-9897 GCA_964492785.1 uncultured Candidatus Saccharibacteria bacterium | reverse complement strand
ATGTTGCTTTTCTTCGGCGATTTGTTGCTCGAGGTGTTTGCCAAGAATTTCGCGTTGTTCTTCGATGGCTTTTTGGGTTTTAGAAATCGAGTCAATCGCCAGTTGTTTGGCATCCATGATTGATTCTTCGTATTTAGCAAATTCCTCTTTGAGGGTGCGCGTAATTTCACTCTTCATGTAATCGTTCAGTTGGGCTGTAGTCAGACGCAAATCCTGCTGTAGGAACATGGCGTTTTCGCCAATAATTTTTTCGAAGTGCAGCCGGCCGCGATTACGCAACTCTTCACGAAATTCATCGTTAAAGATATGTTCAACGTCCTTCTCGGCGGCTGCCGCGTAGTTGGATGGTACAGCTTTGTCGGCTTCCGGCTGTTTGTCTTTTTCGGGTTCAGTTTTTTTAGAGCCAAAAGTTGACGAGACAAAACCAACGGCGATGGCAAGAATCACCCCCAGAATAATAATAAGTTGCCAGAGTTGCACGTTAGCAATGCCCACCTGTTTATTACTGTAAATATAAAAATGTTTATGAATTTAAGCTAAGTCCCCGCCTCCTCAGACTAGACATAAGCGCCATAACTGTTTAATTATACCGCTTTTGCTTGCAGTTAAACAGACTTTAAAATAGCTTGGATGGTTTTTTTTACATCTGTTGTTTGGCTCTGCCGGCCGAACGAGAAGCGCAGTGAGCTTTGGGCGGCTTGATCACTTAAGCCAATCGCCTTTAAAACATGCGAGGGCTCGTCGTTGCTAGCACTACAAGCCGATCCGACGGCGCACATTATGCCCTGCTGATCTAACTTCATCATAACTAGCTCGTTATCGGTGCCTGGAATGGTAATGTGAACATTGTTCGGCAAGCGGTGGCGCAAACTGCCATTAACCACAGCTTTTGGCAAATCTTTAGAAAGTTGGCCAATAAATTCTTGTTGTAATTGAGTGAGGCGGTCGGTTTCAACTTGGCGCTGCTGCTGAGCTAATTCCAGAGCTTTGGCCAAACCAACGATGGCGGCGACATTTTCTGTGCCGCTGCGCCGGCCGTTTTCCTGGCCGCCGCCCAAAATTTGAGGGTGCAGCTTGGTACCGGTTCGAACGTAGAGCAGGCCGCTTTGTTTGGGACCATAAATTTTACCGCCATTAATCGTCATCAAATCAACGCCCAATCGGCTGATATGCAAATCAAGATAATTAGCCGCCTGGCAGGCATCAGTGTGCAAGTAAAGTGGTAGTTTGTTACGGCGTTTTTGCTTGATTTGCTCAATTAACTTGGCAACTTCGCGAATCGGCTGAATAGTGCCGATCTCGTTATTGGCATACATCACGCTCACCAAAACAGTCTTGTCATCAATCTGCCGGGCTAAATCTTTTAAATCAATTTGGCCGTCGGGCAAAACTTTGGCCAGTTTGCTGCGATAGTTCTTGGCCGGCATTAAGACTGAATCATGCTCAATCGAACTAACGACTACATTAGCCTCAGGGAATTGCTGCATAACGCCCTGAATAGCTAAGTTATTGGCTTCAGTGCCACCGGCTGTAAAAATAATTTCACTGGGGCGGGCACCGAGCTGTTGGGCCACGGATTCACGAGCATGATTAATCTCAGCTGAGACATTTTTAGCCGCTAAATATGTGGCTGATGGGTTATAAAAATTGTCAGCAAAGTACGGCTGCATGGTTTTTAGGACCGTCGGATCCAATGGCGTCGCGGCGGCGTAATCTAAATATATGGCTTTGGTCATACCGCCGCCTAGCTATGCCGGGCTATAAATTTTGTCTAAAACTTCGGTCTTGTAAAGTTGGGTAGCGTTATAAAGATTTAAGATTTCGTCTTTGTCAGCGCGCTGGTAAGGCTGGCCATCCTGGGCCTTTAAGATACCGTCCGGGCGCACATCGTAACGAGTAGTCTTGACGTGGGTAGTGCCCTTTTTGTCAGTCCATTCCTCATGCCAGACCCAGGTGTGACGGTCCAAGCAAAAGAATTCACGACGATGATTCTTAGGAATTGGTCCAAACAACTCACCGCCCAAGCGGGCTTCGTGGCGGATAAGGTTACGATACAGTTCCGATCGGCGCTGTTCTTCGCGGCGGATTAAGACTTGTTTGAAAACACGTTTTATCATGCGGCTGCCTTGTTACGATTAATTTCATCAATAATGCGGCGGGCTTCGGCTTGGCGCTCCATTCTGGCAAGATCCTCTTCATCGTTGACAGGATCGGGCTTGCTGACGGCCGGTGATCGGTCGTCATCGGCAATAACCGGTGCCGCATAGCTGTCTTCTAAATCTTGCAATTCGGCATCAGAAACGGCTTGAGAATTTTCCTCCATAGACTTGGTAGGCAAACCATATTCAGCCCTCACTTGGTTAATTTCTTGGGTAGTTGGTTCCATCTCAGGCGAAAAGTTAGATTCAACCAAGTAACCGAGGTTAGCCACGGCTTTAGCAACTTCGTCAATAGCCGCAGAGGCATCATAGACGCGATGAGACTTCGCCTCACTCCAGGCGTCTTGAAGAAATTCAGCTGATGTATCTAGTAAACTCATAAACTTATTTCAGGCCAAACAGGTTGATTGCATTCTGTGTGGTTGCCTCGGCCAGTTTTTCGAGCGGCTCCTGCCGCAAATGGCTGAGGAACTCGGCTGTCGTCCTCACGTGTTTTGGCTGACAAATTGTACCACGATAAGGAGATGGAGTCAAGAAGGGCGCATCTGTTTCTAGCAGCAATTTTTCGAGCGGCACGGCTTTGGCGGCTTCCAGCTGCGACTGATCTTTTGTGAAGGTCATAATGCCATTTAGCCCGACATGTAAGCCATGTTCCAGCACTTGGTCTAATTCTTTGCGACCAGCGCTAAAACTATGCACCACACCGCGAATATTAAAGCCCTCACGCTGATATTCATCAAAAATTCGCCAAAAATCGTCAAAAGCCTCCCTGATATGAAAAATCAGTGGTAATCCATATTTTATGGAAATGTCCAGCTGGAAACGCAGTAACTTTTCTTGATCTTCCTGGCTGGAATGCATGTAATGAAAATCCAGACCGGTTTCACCCACTGCGACAACTTTAGGCTTAGCGGCCAGATCTACAAATTCCTGCAAAGCCACCACATCATTGACGTATTCTTTGCCTTCATGCGGATGCAAACCAATGCTGGCCCAGATATTTTTGTGCCGGCGGGCAAACTCGACGGCTAGTTTGCTATCTGTTAGCGTGCAGCCTACAGCTAATAACCGTGTGACACCGGCATCAGCGGCGGCCTGCAAGACTTCTACTTCATCTAATTCATAATCCGGAAAATGAATATGGCAATGAGTATCGACAAATTCGATCATTTGGCAGGTTTGGCTTTGGCGGTTTCGTGCTTAGGGAAAAGTGTTTCTTTGGCCGGCCTAATCACGCCTTCATGGAAAGTGTGCTTAATTTTGAGAGCGGTTTGCGGCAGAAATGGCTCCAGCAAGTCGGCAATTTCCAGCAATGAACTAACCTGATAAGCCAACACTTCTTGCAGGTGTTCGGTTTCTTTATTCTTGGCCAATTCCCAAGGCTTTTCTTCTTCTATGTACTGGTTCAATCCCCGGACCTGGTCCCAAACTTCATCTAAAGCTTTATCAAAACGGCATTTCTCGATATTTTCCCAGTAAGCAGCCGAATCGTGCTTGGGCGGCGGGATATCGCCAATTAAGCCCTGCTGGTATTTTTGGACCATGACCACTGTCCGCTGTACGGCATTACCTAATTCGTCAGCTAACTCATTGTTATAAGCCTGGTCTAACCGTTCCCAGTTAAAATCGCCATCTTCGTAACTAGGAATATGCCGTAAGAAGTAATAGCGGAAGGGATCAACCCCGTATTTAGCTAAAATTTCTTTTGGCGCTACGCCATTACCAGCTGATTTGCTCATTTTGGCGCCGTCGACATTGACGAAGCCATGGACATACAAAATCTTTGGCAGCGGCAAGCCAAGGCCAAGCAACATGCCCGGCCAAATCGCGGCGTGGAAGCGTAAAATATCTTTGCCAATAACTTGCACGTTAGCTGGCCAAAATTGCTTAAAATCAGCATGTTCCGGGTAGCCTAGCACAGTTAAATAATTCATTAGGGCTTCGAACCAGACATACATAACCTGGGTGGTGTCGCCTGGTACCGGAATTCCCCAACTAATTTTTTCCTTAGGACGGCTGATGCTTATGTCTTCCAAACCACTTTTAATGACAGCTAAAATTTCGTGCTTACGGGTGGCTGGTATAACCGCAAACGAGCCTTCTTCGATGGCCTTCAAGATTTGCGGCGCGTATTTGCTGAGTTTAAAGAAGTAATTTTCTTCTTCGATTTTTTCGTAGGGCTTGTTGTGATGCGGGCAAACTCCTTTATTTTCTTTGGCCACGGCTTCGGTTACAAATGCTTCGCAGCCGGTGCAATACAAGCCGCTGTATTTGCCTTTATAAATATCTTTGCTGAGATTTTTCCAGATTATTTGGGCGCGCTGTTCGTGGCCTTTATCGGTAGTGCGTACAAAACGGTCATTGCTAATGTTGAGGTCTTTTTGTAATTTGCGGAATTCTTCACTGATTTTGTCGGCAAAAGCTTTGGGCTGGACTTTTAATTCGGCGGCTTTCTCGGCCACCTTGCTGCCATGCTCGTCTGTGCCGGTGCTAAAGATGACCGGCTTGCCTTGTTTACGAGCTGAGCGGGCCACCACATCAGCCAAAATAAACTCCAGGGCGTGGCCGATATGCGGCTCGCCATTAACATATGGAATGGAAGTTGTTACGTAGTAATTCACAAGGCACTATTATAACAGATTAGAACGCGCTTTGGGCTTGAGGTTCGCCATACTGCTGCATATATTCAGCCACATTGTCGTACTGAATTTGATTGATTTTGCCTTCACAATAAAGAACTTTTACTAAACCGCTCAGCGCCAGGGCCGGTTTGACGCAAATCCCAGCCTTTTCGGCTATTTTTGGTGCTCCGCCTTCCTCCCTGTCCAGTATTACAAAATTATCTTCAACCACTAAGGCTTCCTGATAAAAAACTTTGTTGGCATTTAAAATGCTTTCGCCGTCAGTGATTGCATCATCAAATAAGGTAACTCTGTCACCAGGTTTGTATTGGCCCATAATGGGGGTTTTGTTACCCGATACTTTATCCGTAAAGACTCGAGGCTGTAAAAGGCTCATATACAAATCATCACCAATTAATGTCGCATAAGAAGTCATAGCTTCTGGCACGCCGGCAATATGATCATAAACTTGGCTAATATTAACTTTTGAAAAGCCCTTGTTTAATTTACGAGAAGCAGCTTCGCCCAGAAGCTCTACTAATATATCTACAATATTTTCTCGCGCGGGCACAGATGACATACCAGGCCTGATATCAAGATAATGTGGTGATCTGCGACCACTTTTTAAATCTTTATAGTCTTTGGGATTTTCAGCAATGCCAAACAACCCATGATCATACAGTCGCTCGGATAAAAATACTTGTGCTTCTTCTCTTAATAATAATTCTGACATTAACCAGTCTCCTTTAATTTATTGGACTCAAGTGCGGATCCGACTTCATCAAATAAACGGCTAAAATCAGATTTTGGCCGGCGACTGCGGGTTATTTGCCGGCCGATTACTAGGATGTCGGCGCCATAAGTTATAGCTTCGCCTGGAGTGACAATATTTTTTTGATCGTAAGCTGGTACTCCTTTTGAACGAGAGCCAGGCACATAGTTTTTTAGGTGTTTAGTGGTATTGTGAACTTTTAAAGTTGGGACTTCTTTGGGCGAAGTTACCACCCACAATAGTCCTGCCTTGACTGCTTGCTTGGCTAACTTCATTACTTGCGGGTTCCGACGGTTTCCGTAAATTCTCTCACAATCCACACTATCCAGCCCGGATGGCACAGTTACTCCGTATAATTCAATCCGTTTCTTGTCCAAAATTTGTTTTACCGCAACTAAGGCCTCCGGTCCAGACTCAATAAACATGGTGACGCCACGTGGTTTATTATTGTAAGCTGCAAAGTTTTTGACTGTATTTAATTCAGTATCGCCATTGTCATGGAGCTTCAAATCAGCATCCCAATTTAAGCCTCTTTCGCCGGCAATCTCTGAACAAATTTCCCAGCTCATACCCGGCGCTGTCGCTGCAGTGGTACCAAACTTCAAGGCCACTCCACCGACAGCATGCGCAAAATCTGCCCAGCGCTCTAGCCGTCGCCTATCGGCAAAATCAACTGCCAAGGTTAAGTGTTCAAGAGTTTCAAGCTCGGCAGACATTGGCATTATTGTAACAAATATTATTTACGATTTGGCAAATTTTTGCTGTTTGGACTCA
>CAZBLI010000021.1:0-3471 GCA_964492785.1 uncultured Candidatus Saccharibacteria bacterium | reverse complement strand
GTTATTAAAATAATATCGGTCGTGATAGCAAAGGCGCCAATCACACCATCTAAACTAAAGCTGGCATCGATTAACTCTAAGTATAAAAAACCGATAAAGCCGGCTTTTAATAAACTTTTTGTGGCCTTGGCCTTAGCATCGTCACTAATTTGTTGGGCGCTTTCCAGTGTGTTGATTATTAAGTAAATAAATACGCCCAGGCTACCGGCCAGGAAAACTTTTTGTGGCTGGTCGGTAAGGAAGATCATCGCCAAAATTAATAAGCTCATGGCTACTATTACGCTCAGGCTTTCGAGTTTGCCAAGTTTTGACAGTCTTGTTTCGAGAGGCACCAGCCATTTGATATGCCTGTCTTCAAAAATGAAATCCAAAAATATCATTAGTAAAAACATGCTGCCAAATGCTGCAATCACAGCATGCGCCCCATGCAAATGCACTGAATATTGTTCTGGGTGATGCAAAGCTAAATCTAGGGTGCTGCTTAAACTTAATTTAGCTGCCACCGATACCATTATGATCGGCAGTAAAAATCGGATTAAAAAGACCGCGATGATAATGCCTACGGTCATAAACATTTTTTGCCAAAATTCGCTCATGCGCTGCAAAATTTTAGCGTTGATAATGGCGTTTTCAAAACTAAAAGAAATTTCGATGCCGGCTAAAATTAAAACTGTTAATAAACTAGCCGCACCGAGATTGAGGCCGACAATTAAGGCAATAATGAGGCTGACAACCACCGCAAAACCATAAATTCGCCACAGCGGAGTATGAGCATGACTAACCATTAGCCCTATTGTACCCCAACCACAATTTACTTTAATAAATAGTATGCTTGAGACCAGTGCTAGGCAAAAGCGAAGAGCGGACTGAGACGTATATGTAATACGGCGAAGGAGCACTGGAGCTTTTAACAACGCAATGGTCCAAGAGGCCAAGGTGCTGCAAGCTTGCTTGCAGGCAGTTGGCCGGCAGACTATTTATCAATGTAGTCTTGGCAGAATTTTTCAAATATGGCATTAGTCCAGCCAAACCCAGTCTGACTCGGATACAATCCTTTGGCCGGCGGCTTATCTGGACTGACCACATTGTATTTTTCTAAGAAAACACCGTTCTTTTTGAACCAGCTCAAATTGGTCTTGAGCCATTTATTAACAATCCGGCGGGCTTCGTATTCATATCCGTAGCGTAATAAACCCTGGACTATTATTAGATGTAGCGGTGCCCAGCCATTGGGGTATGCCCATTGAGTTGGCACTGTACCGGGCACGTATGAACCAAGCTGCTGATCGGTAGTCGTTAAGCCGCCTTTTTGTTCGAACTTCCAAAGGTTTTTAACCATTTGGCGGGCTTGTTTTTCGGTCGCCAGGCCGGCCCACATGGTGTAATAACCAGCCAAGGAACTGACCGTGCCGCGGCGTTCTTTGTTGTAGTTGTAGTCGTAATACAAGCCCTTGGCTTTATTCCACATTAAGTTATCCATAATGCGTTTGCGCTTTTTAGCCTTGGCTTCCCAACTGTGCGCTTCGGTTTTGTTCGCCAATATTTCGGCCGCTTTGGCAAAATCCATTTCGTACTTATATAAAAGGGCGTTCAAATCAACTGGCAAATAATTAAGGCAGCGGCGGTTAAAGCGCGGCGTCATATCCCAACCACTTTCGGCTTCGGCTAAATCGTGAATGTAATTTATGTCGTAGTAACGGCTTAAGCCCTCGTAAACTTGATGAGCGGCTGGCTTATTTTTGCACATCCACACCCGTTCGTATTCGTCTTGGGCAATTTTGATGGCCGACTTGAGCCATTTTTTATCTAAATCATAGGCCTCGTAAACTTCAAAGATAAAGGTTGTCAAAAACGGCGGCTGGGAGCGGCCCATTAAATATGTCCTTGAAGCATTGGGGATAATGCCAAACCGTTTTTGCATAAACAGTAAATTATCCAAAATGCCCATGACTAATTTTTTGTGCTCTTCATCCATCATGCCCTGGACCATAAAATAACTATCCCAGTAATACATTTCATTAAAGTCAAACGGGTGGCCTTCTTCGTATGCCGGCACTAAATAGGTGTTGGGCAAACCCAACAAAGTGTCGTCATCTTTGGGGTGATAACGCTTTAATTTTTGCCAATAGACAGCAATATATTCACGTGCCTCGCGGACTGATTCCGGTGTTAAGTCGAGATGTTTTGGTGTGAATAAGTGTTGGGTTTGCTTTAGAAGTTTCCCAAGCATATACCCCAGCTTAGGTCGATATGGCGCCGAGGTCAAGGCGCTTATTCTAAACTACTTAAAAAGACCAGAAAATAAGATTAATTTTTAGCCACGTTCCCTCAAATTAATGCACACCCTATTATTGCGAGAGATATCCTTATAACCCCAGTGCATCATAATGAGCATTGGTCGTTTTGCCTATTTGGCTCCATATTTCGGCTTTTTCATCTGGAATTTCTAAGAAATTAATATCATCATAGGTAGCCAATGAATCAACAGCATGCTTACCTAAAATGTGAGTCATAAAATTAGTTACACTATTTTCTTTGGCGAGTTCAGATAAGGGGAAAGCAACCATGCTCCCCGTAGGCCAAACTTCTTTAATTGGATTTGCTACTAGATAAACTTTTTCAAGTCGTTTGGGCATTGGCACAATTAATCCAACACCTATTAGCCCCACACTTACATAACCTTCAGGAAGGTTTCGGGGTTCGCGATAAATATTCATTATTTCGGACATAATAATCAACCAAACAATTATCTAATAGATATATTAACATAATTAGAATAAAAAATCAATTTTCATAGCGTTGAACATTAGGTCTTAGGGTCGATAGCTTTACTTAAACAGAGAGTTTGTAGCCGATTTTATTAGCCACTTCATGCACCCAGCGGTCAAGTCTTTCCAATTGATGACCCATGACTAGCCTCTCATCGTCATTAATTTCTTGGCTCTTGGCAATCTTATCCACAATCTTTTCAAGTCTGTCAAATCTCTGGTCAACTTTATCAAACTTGCTATCCATCTTATTATCAATTTCATCGAAGCGCTTCGTCATATATTTGAATAGTTTGGTGAATTCATCCTCACTCATAAAGCTCAGTATAGCAAAAAAAGCACCTCTTATGAGATGTGTTTTTGCCACAAGCACCTCGAAAATAATGCACCCCTCATCTTCAAAGAAATAGAAAGATGGCGGTATTTACTATGGGAAGTGTACAAAGAGCTCAAAAGAGAAGGAGAACGCCGACAGAAGTAACCTATCTCCTGTGGGTATACGCCCACATTCATAATTATTCAGTTGGCTGTGTTCTGCTTTCTTCCCAGTCACGCCATTCTTGTAACAATCCTCTTAATTGTGCCCATTGCTCTTCAGGTGGTTTATCTTGAATACCATAATGAGAATAACGCTCTACGTTTTTTGGGTTCCAGTTTGTACCTTTACTCTGGGATACCTGCAACTTATCATTCAATACGTCTA
>CAZBLI010000020.1:0-10327 GCA_964492785.1 uncultured Candidatus Saccharibacteria bacterium | reverse complement strand
GAACCAGTCGAAGGCGAAGTAGTCGACGACAAAAAGGAAAAATAAATGAGCCGGCCAAATGATCCAAATGATTTGCTAAATAAAAGTGATCCTAGTAGAGAATTTGGCCGTAACGAAGCTCTGACCGGTTACGCTTCAATTGCTTTAGAGTATCCAGACAGACCAGTAAGAGATATTGCTGAAAGGGCGGTTCGAGTAGGTATGGTAGCTTATTCGAGGTTCGATGTTAATCCCCGTTTAGCTGCTGAAGCCTTATTAGAAGAATTGATTCCGAATTCGTTAAAGGAGGAGCAGTTATGAAAGGTGAAGAGTTTGATTTACAGACTGAAAATACGCCAGATTTTAAGCCGGTTTTGGACCCTAAATTTCAAGGTGAAAAATTAGAGGAAGTAATTGGTTTGGCTGAAGAACTACCCTTTAAGCCAAAAAAAGATCTGCCTGGACCGTTTTTAAATAAAGACAACAAAGACAAACTTAATGGCTAAACGCGATTACTACGAAGTTCTGGGAGTAGGCAAGTCGGCTAGTGCCGATGAAATTAAAAAAGCCTTCCGTAAAGCCGCTATCGAAAACCATCCGGATCGGGGTGGCGATGAGGCTAAATTCAAAGAAGCTAACGAAGCCTACGAAGTATTGTCTAATCCCGATAAACGTAAACGCTACGACCAGTTTGGCCACGCCGGCGTCGGCAGCAGTGCCGCCAGTGATGGCAATCCGTTTGCCGGCGGCGGCTTTGGCGGTTTTAATGGCCAAAATGTCAACTTTGACTTTGGCGACCTCGGCCTGGGCGATATATTTAGCAGCTTCTTTGGCGGCGGTTTTGGTGGCCAACAACAATCCAACCGTCAAAAGCGTGGCCGTGATGTCCAGACTTCGGTTGATATATCCTTTGAAGACGCCGTTTTTGGCAGCCAAGTTGACCTCAAATTAAAATTAGATGACACTTGTGAACACTGTAAAGGTTCGACAGTAGAACCTGGCCATGAAATGAAAACTTGTGAAACCTGCAAAGGCTCCGGCCAAGTTGTGAATGTGACACGGACAATTTTTGGCAATATTCAACAAGCTTCAACTTGCCCGACTTGTAAGGGCACCGGCAAAGTGCCGGAAAAAGTTTGTACGGTTTGCCACGGCAAAGGCACCCAACACAAAACCCAGGAAGTCACGCTCAAAGTGCCAGCTGGTATCGATGACGGCGCCACTATTCGTCTGCGCGAACACGGCGAAGCCATAGCCAATGGCCCCAAAGGCGATTTATACGTAAATGTTCGAGTTAAACCCCACAAGCAGTTCACCCGCGAAGGCGATTTAATCCTCAGCGAAGAACATGTGCCAATGGTAGAAGCCGCTCTGGGTACAGAAATTGAAGTCGACACGGTTGACGGTCCGATCCGTATGAAAGTACCAGCCGGCACCCAAAGTGGTACTGACTTTAAACTATCCGGCCATTGCGTACCGCACATTAATTCCAAGAGCCGCGGCGCCCACATCGTCACAGTCCAGGTCGATACGCCAACCAAACTATCGCGCCACCAAAAACAACTGTTAGAAGATTTCTAAAGCCTTCAGCGCTATAATATTGTTATGGATGAAACTTCCAGGCCAAACTTTGGTCATCCAGAACCAGTTGATTTTTTACCTATGCCAACCGGTCCAGAAAGGGACGCCGTTTTAAATGAACGCCGCCGATATAGTCGCCTGATGGCTGAAGCGGCTGGAGAAATGAAGCGTTTGTATGACGCTGCTTACACCGATTCTTTAACTGGACTTGGCAATCGACGCTTATTTGAGGAAGAATTTCCCAAACTTTTTGATATTGCCAAAGAAAAGCAATTGCCAATAGCCTTAGCCTACGGTGATGTTAGAGGCTTAAAACGAGTCAATGATAACGACGGCCACACCAAAGGTGACCAACTCCTTCAAGCTTCTGGCGAAGCATTGAAAAGTATCGCCCGTGAAGGTGATGTATTAATCAGATTAGGCGGTGACGAATTTGTCATCGTGATGCTTGGTTATGCGCCAGTCGAAGGCCAGCTGCAAGAAGGCTTAGACCAAGAGACCATCGATCGTTTAAAAAATAACTTTGATTTAGCCTCCCAAGCTTACGGTATTCCCGCCGAACGCCATGCCGGCATTGATTTATCGATAACGACAATGCAAGCCGGAGATACGCCAGAATCGATGCTGATGCGGGCTGATGCCCAAATGCAGGCCCAAAAAGATGCTTACTACGCTGATTTAAGCAGCCAAGGGACAACTTTCACAGATCGGCGAATTGCTTAATAATCTGTTCCGGTTGTGTTTATTTCTATAAATATTACAATATATTTAAGATGAAAAAACAGCTTAACCAAAGCGGTTTTATACCGATGATGATTTGCCTGATTTCGGCCATTGTAATCTTGATTGTGCTGGCATATATGCGGGTTCACCACGGCACTAAATAGTATTGTCAAAAATGCCTAAAAATGTTATAATTTAGCCATGGTTAAAAAGCTAGAGCTTACAGAGATAGGCTCTCTGACCACTGTTAGCATTCCTCCATACGGAATAAAGAAAGTGCCCGCCAAAGTCGATACTGGAGCGGACATTTCTTCAATATGGGCTAGTAACATCACTGAAAAGAACGGCCAGCTGGTATTTACTTTATTTGATACTCGTTCTCCTTATTATACTGGTGATAAAATCAGCCTAAACCACTATTCCATTCGTTCTGTGCGTAACTCTTTTGGCAAAAGTGAACTGCGTTATAAAGTTACCATTCCGGTGGAGGTCGAGGGCAAGCAGATAAAAGTTACCTTTACTTTGGCTAACCGGTCAAACAACCGTTTCCCCATTTTAATTGGCAAGCGGACCTTGCAAAATAAATTTATTGTTAACGTTGCCAAAACGCCGCGCCGCCGTTCAACTAAAATTCTAGTTTTAACCAGAACCGAGAAGAAAAACATACCTAAATTCTTTGCTAATATTGAGCAAAATACCGACCGTCAGCTGAGGTTTACTACTAAAACCTATAATGATTTAACCGTTAAAGTCAGTAAAAACCGGGTCCAAATCTTAACCGATGAAGGTGTCGATTTAAGCCGTTATGACATGATTTACTTGATTTCAGTCGGCGAAAACGGGGCCTTAGCGGCAACCGTAGCCCAATATGCAAAAGCCCATGATATTAAATTCCTGGATGAGGCCCACTCCGGCACGCCGCCTTCTGACAAGCTGCACCAATACGCAATTTTAAGTTTGAACAAACTATCTGTACCAAAAACTATCCGGGTAGCTAAAAGCAATATTTCACAAGAATATAACGAGATAAAAGATTTTATCGGCGTACCTTTCATCTACAAAGACTCCAAAGGCAATAAAGGCCGCAACAATTTTTTGATCAAAAACCGTAAAGACTTTGACGCGGCTCATCAAGCTGCCTCTGCTCAAAAGCTAACCATGATCGGCCAGCAATTTATTGCCAACGAAAGCGATTACCGGCTATTGGTTTTGGGCGCCAACGTGGAGTTGATTATAGAAAGAAAAGCTCAAACCGGCACTCATTTAAATAACACTTCGGTTGGTGGTAAAGCCGATATAGTTGCCGTCACAAAATTACCGGCCAAAGTTCAAGCCGATGCTATTAAAGCCGCCCAGGTCTTAAAATGGAATGTGGCCGGTGTCGATATGGTCAAAGACAAAGTTAGCGGTACGTGGTATTGTTTGGAAGTAAATAACAGCCCACAAATTGCCACTGGAACTTTTGTTGCCGACAAAGAAACTGTCTTTACTGACTTTTTACAACGGGCAGTAAAAGTTCATTTCAAGGAGGATTAATATGAAAATAGCTATTTTATCCCAAGGCCCAGGAAATTACTCCACCAAACGCTTGATGGAAGAAGCCATTAAACGCGGCCACCAAGTCCGGGTTATTAATTATGCCAAGTGTTATGTGACCATTGAACAAAGCCATCCGGTTGTCCGCTACGAAGGTGAAGACCTGTCCGACATCGATGTAATTATTCCCCGCATCACTGCCAGCCTGACCAAATACGGCAGCTCTATTATCCGCCAGTTCGAAAACCAGGGTGTCTTCACGACAGTTAGTTCAATCGCATTAGCTCGCTCGCGCGATAAATTACGGGCTACCCAGATTTTGGCGCGAGCCGGCGTCGGTATTCCAAAAACTGTTTTTGCCCGCGAAACCGCTGATGTTGAAGACGTCATTGAACAAGCCGGCGGCGTGCCGCTAATTATTAAAGTTGCCCGCGGTACTCACGGCAACGGTGTAGTGTTGGCCGAAACCCGCAAAGCTGCTCAGGCTGTAATGCAGGCCTTTTACGTTGAGGGCGTCAGCTTCTTAGTCCAGGAATTCGTAGAAGAATCAGCTGGAACTGATATTCGAGCCTTTGTAGTTGGTGGCCGGGTAGTTGCCAGCATGGAACGACAAAGCCTTGATGACGACTTCCGTTCTAACCTACACCAGGGTGGCGAAGGCACGGCCATCAAATTAACCGATGAAGAGCGCCGTACAGCTCTAAAAGCTGCCAAAGCGATGGGACTGTCTATCTGCGGTGTCGACATGATGCGCAGCAAGCGCGGACCACTTGTTTTAGAAGTTAACGCTAGCCCAGGTTTCGGCGTGGAAAAAGTTACCAACCGCAACGTGGCTGAAAAAATCATTGATTACATTGAGCAAAACGCTAACAAGCAACGCCGCCGCGACAAAGTCGGCGCCTAAATCCCTTCATCGCAACTAATTAAATCTAAGGTGCTTATGGTATTATTGCCATATGTCTCCGCTGATAATTATTGGCCTGTTAATCGGCTTGCCGCTGCTACTAACCTTTGCTTTTCGAGTTAATGGCGGTGTAATATTTTTGGCTTTATGCGCCGGCAGTGTTTTGTCGCAATTCGTAGCCGATGACACCACTCAACTGGTTAACTCTTTCTTTGCGCGCACCAATCACGATATAACAACTAGCGCCGTTCAAATTACGCTACTACTTTTGCCAGCCATATTAACTCTTTTATTTATGCGTAACAGCATGTCCGGCACCAAAATCCTGATGAATATTATCCCGGCCGCCGCCACTGGCCTGTTAACAGCGCTTTTAGTTGTACCCTTATTACCGCCCGGCACACGTTATGGCGTAACCGGCAGTGACATTTGGTCTACGCTCCAACAATTCCAGAGCGTCATTATTGGCGCCGGTGCTTTTGTCAGCTTAGTTATGCTGTGGAGCTCCAAGCCCAAGCATGACAAACACAAGAAACACCACAAATAATTTTTATTGGACTAGGGTTTTTGAGTTAGAAGCGGTTGCTTTGCTGGTTGGTTTAGTGGCTTCAGTGGCTTGAGCTTTTGGTGCGGCAGGCGCTGCAGGAGCTTCGGCTTTAGCGACAGGTGCTGCGCCGGCAAAATCAGTGTGGCCAACAATAAAACGATACATTTTTGGCACAAACCAGAAAATATAAATTCCAAAAGTAATTATAAGCAGCAGAGTGTTTACGAAAATAAACATTAGCGCTTCGCCGTAGCCGGCACTATATTTAAGTGCTTTGCCATTAACAGTAGTATTATCCATTACCCAGCCGGCTGCATAATTCAGTGCAAAAGCCCAGCCGAAAAATGGTATGTAGCTAAAGATTAGTGTTACTAAAAAGACTAAGAAATAGCCACCGGCTTTGCCGTTAAAGTTAATAGTATTTGATGTTGTCATGGTTTCCCCCGCAGATTGATATTTCTATAAATAGATTAAGCGTAAGCCAGACTTTTTGCAAACTTCAGTTATATTTAAGATTGCTGGATTGACTTTTAAGGTGTTATGAGAGATAATCTACCTCTGTTGTCCACTATGTGGGCCTATAGCTCAGTTGGTAGAGCAGAGGCCTTTTAAGCCTCGTGTCCCGGGTTCGAGTCCCGGTGGGCCCTCCATACAAAATGCCTCAGCTTGTCTGGGGCTTTTTGTATGGCTGTTTCGGAATTGATCGCGGGACGCAGATTTTCTGCAAGAAAATATGCAAGTCCCGGGTTCGTTCATCAAGCTCAGTCGCAGGAATTTATTCCGAGATTGAGCGCGGATGCGGTTTTTGTCCCGGTGGGCCCTCCAGTATTGATAATTTTTTATATCTACTTTTACCACAAGCAGATTGATTACCTGAAAGTAAGGTAATATAATTCATTTAAGTATGAAAAAAACAATTTTATTAATTGTGGCGATCCTAGCTGTAGCTGGCGGCACGGCTTACTACTTTTACCACAAGAATCATAAAACCAGTAGTTCTGTTGCTACAACTTCGACAGCCACTACTAGTACTGCCTCAACCGATAGCAGCACAGCCTCAACCGCTAATTCCAGTAAAACCGAGCAACCCTACAGCACAAAAGTTAAGCCGGCTTCGGATTGTATTACCCATACCGAAAAATTAATACTTTATTGCGATAGCGGTTTCTCGGATTATTTAAATGTCATTGTTGGCGAAGTAGTAACAGTTAAGAATTCCAGCTCTAAAGTATTAAATTTCCAAACCTACGCCAGCGCGCCGGAAAATTCCCAAACTTACAAAGTTAACCCCAATATGAATCTGGGCAATATCCAGCCTGGCCAAAGTAAGACATTTGTAGCCAAACCACTTGGCGAATACAAGTACCGCGACAACAATATTCCTACTCACACCGGCATTTTGGGCATCGAAGACGATCTATAAATAATTCTGCCTATGCTTGGCAGATTTTAGTCCGGCTAATAAAATGCGGTTGTGGAGTGGTATTCTCAGATAGAATTCAGACGCACCACAGTCATAATCTGTTGGTTAGCTGCTTGTTTAATTGGCCTGGGCCTAGCTAGATTAAAAATTAATTTTTCTGCTTGGTTATTAATTGTTTGCTTGATTCTTGCCGCTGTAACCTTACGGTCTAAGAATATTATCTCTGTAATTTGTGTAGTGCTATTTGGGATGGTATTAGGCATGTGGCGCGGCAACTTTTATATGAATAAACTTTCCAAATACCATACATTTTTTTATCAAAAAGTTAGTTTAATTGGCCGGGCAGACAGTGACGCAGTTTATCAAAAATCCCAACTAAGTTTTGACCTTACAAATATAATAATAAACGGCCAAAGTTTGATCGGCAAAGTTGGTATCAAAGGTTTTGGGGCTAATTCAGTTTTTAAAGATGATGTAATTAAAGTAGAAGGCAAACTCTATCCAGCCCGCGGTTCTCGCCAGGCAACCGTTGGCTTTGCTAAAGTCCAAGTTTTACAAACTTCTAGTAGTGCCATTAATAATTTACGGCGCCGGTTTCAGGCTGGCTTGTTGTCGTCGCTGCCTGAACCAATGGCATCGTTTGGCTTGGGCTTGTTGATCGGCCAGAGGAATAATCTGCCACAAACTTTAAATGACGATTTATCAGCCGTTGGTTTAACCCATATCGTGGCGGTGTCCGGCTACAATTTAACCATAATTATCAGTGCCGCCTATTTTTTGTTAAAAAAGTTTTCCAAGTATCAAGCTACAGTAATGTCGATACTATTAATTTTGGTATTTGTTTTGTTTGCCGGATTCAGTGCATCAATAATCCGGGCTGCTATCGTCAGTATTCTTAGTTTGGTGGCAGCTTTTTATGGGCGCAATTTTAAGCCAGTAATGTTGATATTACTGGCAGCAGTGATAACTGCTGGCTGGTCACCGCCTTATTTGTGGTCGGATATTGGTTGGTATTTGTCGTTCTTAGCGTTCTTTGGAATTTTAGTATTAGCACCCCTGGTTTTAAATCGGATTAAGGGCGCCAAAGAACCAAAATTACTGCCCAAACTTATCATCGAAACTTTGTCTGCCCAAATTATGACCATACCATTAGTAATGTTTATTTTTGGACAAGTATCTCTAATTGCCTTACCGGCAAACTTATTAGTAGTACCTTTGGTGCCGCTTGCTATGGCGCTTACATTTGTGGCGGCGATAGCTGGGATGGTGGTACCAGCTTTGGCGGGTTGGTTTGCCTGGCCGGCTAGAATGATCGTGGCTTACCAATTAAATATAGTCAGTTTGTTTGCCCAAATACCGCATGCCCTGAGCAAGCAAAATATTTATCTAGGCCAGTTAGCCAGCCTGTATGGTCTAATTATTGCAGTTTGTTTAATATTGTGGTTTAAAAACAGATCAAAAAATGTTAAAATAACAGATGAACTAAGCGAGGAAATATAAATTGTCCGGTCACAGTAAATGGTCCACAATTAAACGGCAAAAAGGCGCTAAAGATGCTGCCCGTAGTGCTGTATTTACTAAACTTGGCAATGCCATTGCCATTGCCGCTCGCGGCGGGGCTGACCCTGACATGAACTTTAGCCTACGCCTGGCCATCGACAGAGCCAAGGCTGCCAATATGCCAAACACCAACATTCAACGCTCAATTGATCGCGGCAGCGGCAAGCTTGGCGGCGAACAAATCCAGGAAGTCATGTACGAGGGTTATGGCCCGGGCGGTACGGCCATATTGGTTGAGACCGCCACTGATAATATTAACCGCACACTGCCGGAAGTACGGTTAGCTTTTACCAAACATGGTGGCAACTTGGCAGAAAAAGGTGCCGTGGCCTTTCAGTTTGAGCGAAAGGGAGTAGTCCGTATCAAAGGCGCTGGCGATGATGCCATGATGGCGGCGCTTGAAGCTGGTGCCCAGGACGTTGAGGAAGAAGACGGCGAGTCAATCGTATACACCGACCCCAAAGAATTAGCTCAAGTCCGTGACAATCTCGTCAAAGCCGGCATAGAAATAACCGAAGCCGAATTATCTTATGTACCCAATAACACTGTCGAAATTTCCGACAAAGACACAGCCGGCAAAATCATGCGCCTGATGGATGCTCTGGACGAGTTGGATGATGTCACCAACACTCACGTCAACTTCGACATCCCCGAAGAGCTTTTGGAGGCCTAGTGCGCCTGTTTTTATCCAGTGAAAATCTAGGTAAATATCCCAAACGATTTTTTGATTTGGTGGGAGAAAACAAAAAGCTGGCTATGTGTGAAAACGCCAAAGATTATTTGCCATCAGCCGAAAGAGAAAAAAAGCTCAAAGAGCATATTAATCAATTTACTGCTGAGGGTTATCAAGTAGAAGAACTAGATCTTAGAAAATTCTTTGGTAAAAAAGACAAGCTGGAAAATTGGTTAAAAAAGTTTGGCGCAGTATGGATTAGTGGCGGCAATACTTTTATTTTACGAAGAGCAATGGCGGCCAGCGGCTTTGACGAAATCATTAAAAAGAGACTTCAAGAAAATACAATAGCCTATGGAGGCTCAAGTGCGGGCTCATGCGTAACCGCGAAAAGTTTAAGGGGCGTAGATCGTGGTGATAGGCCAAGTCCCGATGTAGTGCCTGAGGAGTATCCAGATAAAGTCACAGACTGGACTGGTCTTGGTTTAGTTGATTTTATGATTGTTCCGCATTTTGGCACCCGTTGGTTTGGCAAAGAAGCGGACTTAACCCTGAATTACTTAAAAGAACATAACATCCCTTCTAAGGTACTAAAAGACGGTCAGGTTATTGTCATTGATGGCGACAAGGAAGAGTTTTTAAAGTGATGACAATCAAAAAAACCGTATTGTTGTCACTGTTAATTGGTGGGGTAATAAATTTATTTTGTTACACGGCGACACTTCGAAATACTAGCTTCAGCGATGAAAATGTTTACTTTCGTACCAAAGTATCAAGACCCCTTTATGTAGCATATATAGCTGGTCCGGTGGGCAAAAATAATTTTGCAGCAGGAGCTCCCTTTGAATCAACTACAACAATGTATTTTATTGGTGAGGGTTGCCCTTGTAACGGCGTATCAAAACCGAGAGTAATAGCTAACTTAGTGCCCACTTGGCAGTTTTTTGCCAATTGGTTAGTTTGGTCGATACCATTTACAGGATTAATATTAATTAGGAATAGATATGCGGATTCTGGGGATTGATCCGGGCACGGGGATTTTAGGCTTTGGCGTGATTGATGTTGAGAAAAGCAAAGCCAAGTTAGTTGATGGCGGCGTTATCCGGACGCCAGTTAAAGAAGACGACGCCGTCCGCCTGCAAACTATTTATGAAGAATTGACTGACATCATTGTGCAAAATAAGCCGACTGTAATGTCGGTTGAAAAACTGTTTTTTAACCAAAATATAACTACGGCCATGACTGTCAGCCAGGCTAGGGGAGTCGTTCTGCTGTGCGGACAGCAGAACGGCTTAGAACAGCACGAGTACACACCCGGGCAAATAAAATTAGCCGTTACAGGTTACGGTAAAGCTGATAAAAAACAAATGCAAGAAATGGTGCGGACAATTTTAGGCCTTC
>CAZBLI010000019.1:0-10856 GCA_964492785.1 uncultured Candidatus Saccharibacteria bacterium | reverse complement strand
AAACGGCATTAGACTTTTATGGCACTGATCTCACCGAACAGGCTAAAGACGGTAAGCTAGACCCAGTTGTGGGCCGTGAAGCCCAAATCCGACGAGTGATAACAATTTTAAATCGACGGACAAAAAATAATCCGGTTTTAATTGGCGAACCGGGTGTTGGCAAGACTGCTATTGTTGAGGGTTTGGCCCAGCGAATTGTAGCCGAAGATGTACCCGACAGTTTGCTTGATAAGCGCATTGTCATGCTTGACTTAGCTGGCATGATTGCCGGTACTAAATATCGCGGCGAGTTCGAAGAACGGCTTAAGAAAATCATGTCAGAGCTGGAGAATGACAAAAAGACAATTATCTTTATAGACGAACTGCATTTAATTGTTGGGGCTGGCGCGGCTGAAGGTGCCATGGATGCCGGTAATATTCTTAAACCAGCATTAGCCCGTGCCAAAATTCAAGTCATTGGTGCGACCACCACCGCCGAATACACTAAGCATATAGAAAAGGACGCTGCCCTGGAGCGGCGCTTCCAACCAATCCAAGTACCTGAAGCTACTGTCCCCGAAACACTGGCCATATTAAAAGGCTTGCGCAAGCATTACGAGAAATTCCATAATGTCACAATTAGCGATGATGTTTTAGAAGACACAGTTACCCTATCTAAAAGGTATGTCAATGATCGCTATATGCCCGACAAAGCCATTGATTTATTAGACGAAACCGCGGCTTATTTACGAGTAGATAAGGGCAAGACACCACCCGAAGTACGACGCTTACAAAAAGAATTAAAACTAGTAAATATTCGTAAAGAAGAAGCCGGTGAAGCTGAAGATTATGAAAAAGCCGCCCGCTACAAAACCCGCGCCAGCCAATTAGAAGAAGAATTAAAGAAATTACATGCCAGCGGCAAGTCAGTTAACAAATTAACTATGCACAGTGACGATGTCGCTGAAGTAGTGGCCCGTATGACCGGTGTACCTGTTAAAAAAGTCATTCGTTCAGAAGCCAAGTATTTACTTAACCTGGAAAAGAATTTGAGTAGATATGTCATCGGCCAGGATGAAGCCGTTAAAGCTGTTGCTCAAGCTGTAAGGCGCAACCGTATGGGCATTAGTAGCGGGACCCGCCCAATCGGCTCGTTTATTTTCCTGGGCCCAACTGGCGTAGGCAAGACCGAATTAGCTAGAGTCCTAGCACGAGAATTCTTTGGCAGCAGCGACTCATTAATCAAGATAGATATGAGTGAATTTGGTGAGCGCCACACTGTTTCCAGATTAGTGGGCGCCCCGGCTGGCTACGTAGGCTATGATGACGGTGGCCAATTAACGGATAAGATCCGGCGCCAGCCTTACAGCTTGGTTTTATTTGATGAGATCGAAAAAGCTCACCCGGAAGTCTTTAATATGTTGCTGCAAATACTGGAAGACGGCGTTTTAACTGATGCTAAAGGCCGCAAAATTGATTTCACTAATACAATAATCATTATGACCAGTAATATTGGCGCTCAGAAACTGCAAAAAGAAGCTAGTTTTGGTTTTCACGCCTCAGATTCAAAAGATCTACGTGATTTGGACGAATTACACACCGCCAATAAGGATAAGGTGCTCGATGAGCTCAAGAAAACCATGCGGCCAGAACTGCTTAACCGTATTGATAAGATAATTGTTTTCCGGGCGTTGACTAAAAAAGATGCTATACATATTTTGGACTTACAAGTTGATGAGTTGCGTCAACGCTTGATCAAACATGGCCTAGGATTACAGCTTTCCAATCCAGCTAAGCAACACTTGATTGAAGAAGGTTATGACGCCTTAAATGGTGTCCGGCCGTTAAGGCGCTTGCTCCAAGACACTATCGAAGACCACATCGCCCTGCAAATGTTGGAGAGTGGCTACAACAAGGGCGACATAGTACAAGTTGGCATTAGCAAAGATAAGCAACTTAACTATACAGCCGCTCAAGAAGCGTAAGTGCTATACTGTCGCCATGCAGTCCAGAAATAAATTATCACGGCTAATTTTAAGCCTTATATTTCTGGCAGCTGTATTAGTGGCTTGGGCCAATCACCAATCCATTTATGACTGGATAAGATTACGAGGTTATGAGCCGCCAATTAAAGTTGCTCAGTTGGCCAGTGATGACACCATGACCAGCTATGCCCGGCACATGTTTTATATAAATCACCCGCAAATTGAAGGCCAAGCTACTTTTAACCAAGATTGTCCCGATGACGGCGGCGAACAAACCATAGTTTTAGGCTGTTATAGTGGCAACCAAACCGGTATTTTCCTATATTCTATTAACGATCCGAAATTAGCTGGCGTAGAGCAGGTCACGGCGGCTCACGAAATGCTTCACGCTAGCTATGACCGCTTAAGCCAAAAAGAAAAAGAACATATAAATCAACTACTTCAAGAATTTTATTTGCACAATCTCAATGACAAGCGCGTCAAAGCAACTATAGAATCTTATAAAAAATCTGAACCAAACGATGTAGTGAATGAAATGCATTCAGTATTTGGTACTGAAGTGCCTAAATTAACGCCTGAGCTCGAAGCCTACTACAATAAGTACTTTTTAAATCGTTCCAAGGTTGTTGCTTATGCCCAAAAATACCAGAGCACCTTTACCAACAATAAAGCTTTAGCCGATAAATACGCCGCGCAAATAAAAGATATCGAGCAGCAATTAGCAATCATGAAACAGCAAATTGATAACAGTGAGACTGCCTTGCGCAACGAAAACCTACAACTAGAAAGCGACCGGGCCAGCCTGAATAGCTCAAATGTAAATAGTTTTAATAACCGCGTCGACCAATATAATGCCAAAGTTCAGACTTACCGAACTCTAATCAGCAATTATAATGATTTAATTGAAACTCATAATAATTTGGTAATAAAATATCGGGCCATCACGGTTGAGACTAATCAACTAATTCAGGAATTAGATAGCCGCTCAGCTAAAGTAAACGCGCAATAAGGGTGGTAAACTGTTGCTATGGCTAAGACAGCGGTGAGATTTGTATGTAATAACTGCGGGGCTGTAAGTGCTACCTGGTCGGGCCGCTGCTTTCAATGTGGCGAATGGAATACGCTAGAAGAACAAATTGAAACATCCGCCAGTGCAATCAAAACTGGCGGCACAATGTTAAAGCCAGAGCCTGTTAATAAAGTAGCCGCCAGAGATCATGCCAAGCGCTTAGCTACCGAAATATCGGAAGTAGACACTGTTTTAGGCGGCGGCTTTGTGGCAGGCAGCGTTAATTTAATTGCTGGCCAGCCAGGTATCGGCAAAAGTACCTTATTATTACAATTAGCCAACCAAGTAGCCAAAAAACAAGAAGTTTTATATGTCAGTGGCGAGGAATCAGCTCATCAGGTAGGTTTACGGGCTAACCGTTTAAGTGCCCAGCAATCGAAGTTGAACATCGTAACTTCCAATAGTGCTGATGATATTGCCGCTACGATTGCCAGTGGCAATTATAAATTAGTTATCGTTGACTCTATCCAAACCGTTTCGGTAGCGGCGATTGCTTCTGCCGCCGGCAATGTCAGCCAGATTACAAACAGTACCCAGCTCTTGACGGCAGCCGCCAAACAAACCAGCACCGCTCTGATATTAGTAGGACACGTTACTAAAGAAGGCTCAATTGCCGGTCCCAAAGTCTTAGAGCACGTTGTAGACGTGGTTTTGCAGTTGGAGGGAGATCGCTACGGCGGTTTTAAAGTTTTACGCGGTGAAAAGAATCGCTATGGTACAACTAACGAAGTCGGCATCTTTGAAATGCTAGACAATGGCTTACAGCCCGTTAACAACCCGTCAGCAGCTTTGCTGGCAGAAAGGCAAGTTAGTGATGGTTCTGTGGTCCTGGCCACGATGGAAGGCTCTAGGCCATTGCTGGTGGAAGTCCAAGCTTTGGTTAATCGGACCAGCTATGGATATCCTAAACGGGCTGCCAGCGGCATTGATCTGAATAGGATTAATTTATTAATTGCCATGCTGGAACGCCGCACCAAGTTAAACTTAGCCGACAAAGACATTTATTTAAATATTGTTGGCGGCATCAAAATAACTGAACCAGCTGCCGATTTGGCCATCTGTATGGCTATTGCAAGTGCTACTAAAGGCATGCAACTCAAACAGAATGCTGTGGTCTTTGGAGAAGTCGGTTTATCCGGTGAGGTTAGGCATGTGCCTTTTCTGGAAAAACGTTTAGCTGAAGCTAAAAAATTAGGTTTTGATGGTGCGATTGGCCCGGCAGTGCGCAGCGGCAAAAAACCAGCCAAATATTTTGCAGTCTCAAATATAAGGGCAGCCTTAAATCAGTTTCTTGAAAAAGATTAAATTATTTATTAGCACTGCCAGAACCTGATTTGCCACTATCTGTATCGGTAACATTTATTAAGTAAGTTCCATTTGGCGTACCGGGGCCTAAGTTTATAGTACAGCTGTTGCCGCCATTTGCGACACAGTTACCAGATCGCGGTCCGGTAACTTGGACGTCAAAATTATGTGACAAGTCTCCGGACCAAGACACAGTAATATTATTTCCAGAGAATGAACCGCTGACATTACTCACGCCACTATTACCGCCAAAGTCTATACTGATGCCGTCACTGGTTGAGTCGTAAAGTACGCTATCAATCACTTGGACTTTGACAGTTTGCCGGCCCGAACCAGAATATGTAAAGCTAACATGGCCGCCGGCTTTAGTGGCTTTAACTGACCGGCCATTAACTATCAAATTAACAGTGCCGGAGCCATTAATGCCAGCGTATTTTGGATCAGTTAACGGATGAGTGCCGGGCGAAATGCCCACGGATATTGAGCATGGATTGTCGCAACTAGAGGCTCCCGTTTGGCCGTTAAAGCTAATCGAATTAATACTTGGCCTGTCATCGCTACATTTATGAACATCATCGTTAGCATTGGTATTGGCCGGGGCGCCACTATTGCCGCCACCGACAAAGATATCAACTGAGAAGGCATTGCTGTTCGAATTGCCCCCGTTCTTTGTGGCTAATGAAGGCGTACAACTTGTTGCCAGTTTATTGCTGATGACATCAATCGGCTTATCGGTAGCCTTTGATGAATTGCCAGAATACCAAGACGGATAAAGGTCGTTAGCCGGGCTGGGCTCTATATCTCCGTAGTGGATATGGCGAGTCAATACATATGATTTAGCTGATTTAACACCACTTGGCTTTTGCCAGGTTTCAGCTTTCAAACCCTGGTGGGCAGCTTCCATCCAGCCCCGAGTCAGCGGTTCTGTTAAGTATTCCATTGAAGTTCTAAGTTCTACATGCCTAGTATGGTTACCAACCCAAGATACCACTGCATATTTTGGTGACCAGCTAGCCATCAAACCATCATAACCATCGTTAGTAGTACCAGTCTTAATGGCGAAGTGCCAGCCATTATAGCGATGGAATTTAAAGCCATAGGGCTGAGGTGTACAACTGGTGTCGCTACAACTACCAGGCAGGTAACTAGCCCGCGGGTCACTGGCCATATCGTTAACTATGTAAGCTGTGTCCGGCCTAATCGGCTGTTTGGTCTCAAAAGTGCGCAGTTTTACATTCTTATTGCCGGCATCCGTGATGGACAAAATGTAGGTGCGCGGGATGGCTTTGCCAAGTCTTGCCAGTGTGGCCAACCCATTAACGTGATCATCAAGATGTAAGAAAGCACCATCACCAATAGCTGAAGCGCCATAACACTGGGTAGTTTTAGTTAATGCCTCATCGGCATAACAATTATAAGTGTTACCTTCGATACGAGGGTTATACATCATGTCTGATGCCGTAGAAATGACTTTATTGACAGAATCAACATGCCCCGGGCTAGTGTCGCCGGGAATAGAAGACAGCATAGCTTTTACGGCTGGGATGTTTCGTGAACCGCCCAAGGCATATCGCAGCGTGACAGGGCCTGGCTGCAAGAAGTCATAATCTTGCAGACAGTTGCCACCGTTTTTAGGATTGCCACGGTTTGTGCATGGATAGCCCGGTAATGGCCCGGCACTATCATAAAATACTGAACCAGCGCCGGCATTGGTGTGATTTTCTATAAAGGTTGTGTAGTCGTATGGTTTAAAACTGGAGCCAGGCGGTAATTTAATTGATGCTGCAAAGTTATTCTGGCCGAATTCTTTATTCTGGAAATCAGTGCCGCCTACCAAGGACACAATCTGGCCGTTAGTCACATCCTCACCGACGATGGCTTCGTTATCAGCTCCATATCTGGCGACATTGGGCAGGTTAGATTTAACTAATTGTTCGGCCTTGTTTTGCAGTTTCAAATCAAGCGTAGTCACAACTTTCCAACCGCCACGGTTGACAACGTTAGTGCCATATTCTTGCTCGAGTTGAGTTTTTGCTGCCAGTACAAACCAAGGAGCCTTAATGCCGGCATATTTAGTCTGTTGCTTATGAACTTTTTTCATAGTCACAACTTTTTTAGCCGCATTTGCTTGGTCTTGGCTGATGTAACCCTGGTCAGCCATTTGATCAATGATGTAGTGTTGCCTTCCGGCCACAGCTTCGGCGTCAAAATAAGGCCCATAAGGCGAGTAAACGGCCGGTGATTTAGGGATGGCCGCCAAGAAGGCGGCTTCATCAAGTGTTAAGTCTTTGGCTGATTTTTGGAAGTAATCACGTGAAGCCGCTTCGACGCCATATTCAATATTGCCGTAAGGCGCAGTGTTTAAATAACCAGTTAAAATATCCTGCTTAGAATATTCGCGTTCCAGTTCAACCGCTAAAATAACTTCTTTAATTTTTCTGGAGATAGTCCGATTATCACTCCAGGACTCAGATAACTTAACTAACTGCTGGGTAATTGTCGATCCACCCTGGGTTCCACCTTTATGTAAAACGTCGTTGACACCGGCACGTACAATACCACGGACATCAAAACCACCATGCTTGAAGAAGTCTTTGTCTTCAATCGCCACGGTCGCATCACGAACGAAAGGTGAAATTTGCTCAGTTTTAACCGGTATCCTTTTTACGGCGTCATAATCTTCCCATAATAAAGTTTGGCCTGTTCGGTCGTAATATCTAATACTGCCGCCAATATCACTGCCGTAAACGTCATTTAGTTTAGGCAAATCTTTACGGAAATATGCGAAAACACCTACTAAAAGCAGGAAGCATACAACTAAGCCAACGCCCACAATCTTTAGGGCCATTATGCCGCCGTCGCGGCTAAACCAGTAGTGATACATGCGCTTAGGCTGGAAATGATAAAGGAAGCGTTTAACCCGCGACTTGGGTAAGCCGGCCATGCGCTCAGCTTTGCGGCGTTCGGAAGCATCGCGCTTAGCGACCCATTTTTCGGTAAAATTTCGATGAATTTTTATCACATTACCACTCTTAGTCGTATATTGATTTTTACTGGCTCGCCTGCGGCCCCGGGAACTATTTGGCGCACTCATACCTGGTCAGCTTACTCCCTAATTTTGCCTTATTATAGCAAACATAACCGCATAACAATGGTTGAAAATTCATAAAACTCATGTCGAAACTTGGTTTATTGTTAGATTGTCTTCTCATGACGCTGATAGTCTAATATTGTATACTGAGAAAAAGGTAAAAAAGCATAAATTCGATGACATTATCAGAAGAACTTCAGTGGCGCGGCTTTGTTAATCAAACTACTTTAAAAGACATCAGTAAACTTGATGATAAAAAGTGGGTTTTTTACCACGGTTTTGATGCTTCTGCCGATTCTCAAACCATTGGTAATTTAGCCGGCATGATGCTCGATAAGTTATTTATGCGACACGGCTGCAAGGCTTATATACTAGCTGGCGGTGCCACTAGTTTAATTGGTGATCCTGGTGGTAAAGATTCCGAACGGCCAATGCAGGACGAAAAAACAGTGGCAAAAAACATTGCTAAAGCCGAAGATCAGCTCAAACGAATATTTAAAGGTAACGACTTTACACTAGTCAATAATTTGGACTGGATCAAAAATATGACGGTGATCGAATTCTTGAGAGATGTTGGCAAGCACTTTAGTATGACGCCGCTGGTTCAACGAGACTACATTGCTAACCGTATGGGTGAAAAAGGCGCGGGCATCAGCTACACAGAATTTAGCTATACCTTATTACAAGGCTACGATTATTTATATCTTCACAAAAAATATGGCGTTAATCTGCAATTATCAGGCAGCGACCAATGGGGCAACAGTTTATCGGGTGTTGATTTAATTAGGCGGGTGACTGGCGAAGAAGTCCACGTTTTAACTATGCCTCTTATTATTAATAAAACGACTGGTAAAAAATTTGGCAAAACCGAAGAAGGTGCCGTCTGGCTGGATGAAACTAAAACCAGCGTCTTTAAGTTCTACCAGTTCTGGTTAAATGTTGATGATGATAGCGCCGGTGATTATTTAAAAATATACACTGAGCTTGATAAAGCCAAGATTGCCTTAGTTATGGCCGATTTCGAAACCAATAAAGGCCAACGATTAGCTCAAAAAACCCTAGCTTATGAGGTTACCAAACTAGTGCATGGCAAAGACAAAGCCGAGGCTGCTAAACGGGTTACAGATGCTTTGTTTGGCGCTCAGGACTACACCCAATTGAGCCATAACGATATCTTGATGCTAAAGGATGAGTTGCCCCATACTTCCGCTAAAATCGGTAAAACCAGCCTGGTAGACATATTAGTAAATTGTGATTTGGCCCAATCAAAGTCAGAGGCTCGACGTTTCTTAGAATCAAAAGCCATTTATGTTAATGGACAGCAAACTGTGGCAGACAAAGTATTTTTAAGTAGTAAAGACCAGGTTCATGGCCACGCAATTATCAGGCGCGGCAAAAATGCCTTTGCATTAATCCAAATTTCAGACTAGTGCTATACTATTTGCCATATGCCAAAAGCAACAACTAAAAAGGCCGACCAATACAATGACCCATCACATAATTATTTGCAGTATTGGGAAGGCCGCGATTATGAGAATGATGCCGAAGAGATGGCTATTAAACGCTTAATAAAAGGCAAACATTTTGAGCATGCGGTTGATATAGGCGGAGGATTTGGCCGATTATGCGTCTTGTTGGAAAAATATGCCGATAAAGTCACCTTGGCCGAGCCCAGCCAACAGCAGCTAGATATTGCCAAGGTATTTTTAAAGGATCATCCAGAAATTGATCGTAAACTGACCCAGGCTGACAAAATGGACTTCAAAGATAACTCGGCCGATTTAATTACTATGATTAGAGTCATGCACCATTTGCCCGATCCAAGCGCCGAATTTAAAGAAATTCACCGGGTTTTAAGTGATAATGGCATTTTTATTTTGGAGGTTGCTAATTACGCTCACTTCCGTAACCGTATTAAACATTTAGCCAAACTTAAAAAATTACCATCAGAACCTGTCGATATCAGGTCTGAGGAACACCGCAATAAAGAAGAAATCGCCTTTGTAAATCACAACCCAAAAACAGTTATAAAACAATTAGCCCACGCCGGCTTTAAAGTTAAGCGGGTTTTATCAGTTTCAAACTTGCGCTCACCGGGCTTAAAGAAAGTTGTGCCGGAGTCTGGCATGCTAGCAGTTGAGGGAATCTTACAGGTGCCACTGGCAAAAACGTATTTTGGGCCAAGCACTTTCTTTTTAGTCCAAAAAGCCTCCTAATAAACTGGCTAGGCTATACTTATATATATGACTTTTGATAGTCCTTTGACTGAAATCAAAGGGGTGGGACCAGAGCTAGCCAAAAAGTTCAGTACTTTAGGTTTGCACACTGTGTCTGAGTTAATTAATTATTATCCACGTCGTTACGATGATTATTCGAGTTTGCAAGCTATAACACAGCTAAAACCTGGCATCGTTACAATTCGGGCGACAATTAAACAGGTAAAAGGCCGCTATGTCCGGCGTGGCTTGCATATTACTGAGGCAGTCGCTAGTGATGAATCCGGCAGCGTCCGACTAGTCTGGTTCAATCAGCCCTACCGTGCTAACGCCATAAAAGCCGAGACTGATTATTTTATATCCGGTAATTTTGAGCTGAGTGCTAATCGCTGGGCAATTATGAATCCGTCAATGGAATTAGTTAGTGATTTTCCTATCAATACAGCCAGGATTGTGCCAGTTTATGGACTGACAAAAAATCTCAAGCAAATAGATTTCCGTCGGGCCCTCCGGGCTCTGGCGCCATTAATAAATAAAATTGATGAATCGCTTCCTCAATGGTTGATAGCAGAAAAAAAATTAATGAGTTTATCCGAAGCCACTTTGGGGGTTCACTTTCCGGAAAGCCTCGAACAGTTAGTCAAAGCCCGCTTACGGCTCGGCTTTGAAGAAGTCTTTCGTTTAACTCTAGCCAGTCTATTAAATAAATATGAGCTACTTAAAGAACATTCTCTGAAGATTCCATTTAAGCCCGTACTGGCTAAACAATTTGTATCACATCTGCCGTTCAAGCTTACAGACGCCCAAAGAAAAGTTATTTGGCAAATTTACCAGGATCTAGAAAAAGAGCAGCCGATGAATCGACTGATTGAAGGTGATGTTGGCAGTGGCAAAACTGTAGTTGCCACAATGGCGGCTTTGATGGCCATGGAGCAGCAATTTCAAGTAGCTTTTATGGCGCCGACGGAGCTTTTGGCAAGGCAACATGCCGAAACCATCCATAAACTACTGGAGCCTCTCGGTTTTGCAGACCAAGTTGGCTTGCTGATTGGTTCATTAAAAGCTTCACAAAAAACCGCCGTACATAAACGCATTAAAACTGGCGATATAAGATTGATAGTCGGTACGCATGCTTTAATTTCCGAAAAAGTCGACATGCACAAATTGGGTTTAGTGGTGATAGACGAGCAGCACCGTTTTGGCGTCGACCA
>CAZBLI010000018.1:0-11025 GCA_964492785.1 uncultured Candidatus Saccharibacteria bacterium | reverse complement strand
TCCAGCCAGCAATATAATCTAAAAAATCTAAAGACCGGCAAAGAAGAAACTCACGGATTACAGCGAATTGTCAGCATAGTTCGCGATTATCGCCACCATGACAGCAACTAACCATGCCTTAACGGGGGCATTAATTGGACTCAGCCTTCACCAACCGCTATTAGCAATCCCGCTGGCTTTTATGTCGCATTACTTGTTAGATGCCATCCCCCACTCTGGCGATATGATTAAACAAAACTCTAAAAAATTTAGATATTATTTACTCACAGAGGCTACTTTATGTGCCATTTTGGTGATAATTTTGTATGTCAAACAGCCCAGTTATTGGTGGCTGGGGGCCATCTGTGCATTTGTAGCGGCTTCGCCAGATTTTATGTGGATCAGAAACTTTATAGCCCAACAAAAAGGTAAAAGACAGCTTAAGCCCCGGCTGTGGTTTGTAAAGCTACATGCCAAAATTCAATGGTTTCAAAAACCAATCGGTATTGTAGTAGAGCTCGCCTGGGCGGCGGCGGCCATTAGCTTTCTAGCAATTTTCTTAGAAAAGTGATAAAGTAACTCCTTATGCAAGTCAAAAGAACTAATCTCAGCGACACCAAATTTAAATTATCGATTGTTCCCACTGCCACGGAAATCGATAGTGTTAAGCAAGCCACGCTCAAGCATTTGGGAACTAAGCATGTCAAATTATCAGGTTTCCGGGCTGGCAAAGCTCCACTTAATTTAATCGAAAAGAACGTTGACCCGAATTTATTGCAATCAGAATTTCTGGAGGAGGCCGTTAACCGCTTTAGCCTCAAAGCCATTCAAGAAGAAAATATTCGGCCGATTGCTCAGCCAAAAGTCACCTTGCAAAAGTTTGTGCCTTTTACTCAACTTGAGTTTGATATCGAAATTGAAGCCATTGGCGACATTAAATTAGCCAGCCTAAAAGTCCCTGGTCTTAAAAAAGAAACCGTAAAAGTTGAGGCCAAAGAAGTCAATGAAGTTTTAGCCAGCCTGCAACAACGGATGGCCGAACGCCAAGCTTCTGACCAGCCGGCTAAAGAAGGTGATGAAACTGTAATTGACTTTAAAGGTACTGATAGCAAAGGCGAGCCAGTTAATGGTGCAGAGGGCTTTGATTATCCGCTGATCTTGGGTAGCAATGCTTTTATTCCAGGCTTTGAGCCGCAATTAGTTGGTATGAAAGCTGGTGAATCTAAGAAGTTTGATGTCACTTTTCCAAAAGATTACGGTGTCGCGGCCCTAAAATCTAAGAAAGTAACATTTGAAGTTAAAGTACGAAAAGTTAATAAATTAACTGAACCCAAGCTTGATGACACTTTTGCCGCAAAAGCCGGGCCATTTAAAACTCTGGCCAACTTAAAGGCCGACATCAAAAAGCAATTATCAATTGAACGACAACAGCAAGCTGATCGTGATTACGAAAATAATTTAATAAAAGAAATCGCTTCAAAATCTAAAATTTCAGTTCCGGACCAGTTAATTGAAGACCAAGTTATGCACTCAGAAGAACAAGAGCGCCAAAATCTGGCTTACCGTGGCCAAACTTGGCAAGAACATTTAAAGGAAGAAGGCGTAACTGAAGAAGAGCATCGTAAACGCAACCGTCCAGAAGCCGAATTAGCTGTCAAAGCCGGCTTAGTTTTGAGCGCTATTGCCGAGCAGGAAGGTATTAAAGTTACTCCGGAAGAAGTTGATATCCGAATCCAGTTATTAAAAGGCCAATATCAGGACCCGACCATGCAGGCTGAGTTAGATAAAGATGAAAACAAGCAAGAAATTGCCAATCGAATTTTGACTGAAAAAACCATTGCCAAGGTAGTTGAGATAAACAAAAAGTAGCCAATTAGCACTCCCACTTGACGAGTGCTAATTGATTTTCTATACTGGTTCTATGACTAAGCCACAAAGTGTTCTTATACCTACAGTTATAGAAAATGAGGGTCGCATTGAGCGGGCCTATGATATTTACAGCCGTTTGCTCAGAGATCGTATTATTTTTATTGGCGATGAAGTAAATCCTCACACCGCCAACTTGATTGTTGCCCAACTATTATTTCTTGATAACGAAAATTCTAACCGTGATATTTACTTATATATTAATAGCCCGGGTGGAAGTGTTTACGATGCCTTGGCCATTTATGACACCATGAAATTCGTCAAAAGCGACATTCAAACCGTCGGTATTGGCGTCCAAGCCAGTGCAGCCGCCTTTTTGTTAAGCTCTGGTACTAAAGGTAAACGTTTCTTGTTGCCGCATGCTACCGTAATGATCCACCAGCCCAGCAGTGGCACCCGTGGTAAAGTCACCGACCAAGAAATAGACCTCAAAGAGGCTTTAAGAATGAAGAAACTGATGGAAGAAATTATGGCCAAAAATACCGGTCAAAAATTAGACAAAATCCATAAAGACATGGAACGAGACTTCTGGTTAACCGCTGAAGATGCCAAAAAATACGGACTTGTCGACAAAATCATCAACACTCCACCAAAAACCCAGAAACAAGCATAAGCCCAATTGACAAATACTACCAGATAGTGTAAAATAACAGAGTTATGCCTTATCAGCAATTGGATTTTAGCAATCTAGATGGATTTAGGTTTGAGACTCTGCAGCCAAGAGATATTGCTCATCGCTTTGATGAAATTCAAGATCTTCGACTTGATCACTATGAAAAAGTATTTGAAGGTCGCCGATCAGATGCAGAAATTGCTCACTTTGTCGGCAGACAAACTTTGTCTACCTGGACAAAACCAGATTCAGCTGTCGGTCGGACAGCAGCCATTGGTCAATCACGACCAGGCGCGGCTGTAACCGTTGCGTTTAGCGACAGGTCTAATGATATTTGGGGTTACATGTATGCAGCTGAAAATGTATCAAGTGCCAAAGAAAGATTATTAACTAAACTGCATGCACCTAAAGACTTTCGCGAAAAAGTTGGCGAACGAGAACGCGCCCGACATATGAAAGAAGGTAAAGTCTGGGTATGGGGTAATGAATATGTCCATGATCCACGCGTTCCAGAATTGGCACCTGTTTTAGCAGCAATTTGTCTGAGTCAGTTTGGGCAGGCTTTAAAAGGAACCTGGTATCCCTGGGGTGAAGAACTTGATTTACATGATAACTTGAGGCAGTGGGGCTATGTGCGTGATGGTTCAAAGCCGCAGCCTCAGAAAGGCAATGCAGGTTTTGGAATTGGTTCTAACCCGCCTTACCAAACAAGAATGGTCTTACTACCTAATATTGCAGTTGCTCAAACCAAAATACGCCAAATTCCTGGCGCCCGCGATGCAATTGATTTAGCTGAAAGAAATCATACAGTTAGACCTTGACTTAAGTAGTTATAATCTGTAAACTAGTCTTTGAAGTAGTGTAAGAGCTGTGCTTTTTATTATCTAAATATTTTGGCACACAACCCCTTAGTGAACTTCGCGCGCGAACAAACAACAGATTAAATAAACATAGCTCAATTTATAAATCTAACGTGGGAGTTATATTTGCGTATGGCCAAACGCACTAACCTTGTAGCAGCAGACATCAAAAACACTAAAGATCGAGTTTACTTCAGCAAACAAGACAGCATTTTGGAAATGCCAAACCTGGTAGATCACCAAAATGTGTCTTTCCAATGGTTTGTTGAAGAAGGCTTGGGTGAATTATTAGCGGAAATTAGTCCGATTGATGACTATACTGGCACTAAATTGTCATTAAGCTTCAAAGATTATCATTTTGATGCTCCAAAAATGACTGAGCAAGAAGCTCGCGAAAACAATGTTAGCTTTGAAGCGCCTTTAAAAGCCAAAGTTGTTTTAACTAACAAAGTTACTGGCGAAGTTAAAGAACAAGAAATTTATCTTGGCGACTACCCATGGATGACCGAACGCGGTACATTTGTGATTAACGGTGCAGAGCGCGTAGTAGTTAGCCAGCTGATCCGATCGGCTGGCGTTTTCTTTACAGCTGATTTACACGGTGCCACTAATTTATATGGCGCCAAAGTAATCCCAGGCCGTGGCGCTTGGTTGGAATTTGAAACTTCTTCAGCTGGCGCAATTTACGTAAAAATTGACCGTAAACGAAAAATCCCAGTTTCAACCTTATTGCGCGCACTTGGTTTAACTGATGCCCAAATGAGAGAGCATTTTGCCCACGTTGACCAAGGCTCGACAAATTACCTTGATGCAACTATCGAAAAAGATCCTACCAAGGGCCAAAGTGAAGCCTTAATTGAAGTATATCGCCGTTTGCGACCTGGTGATTTAGCTACTGTCGACAATGCACGCAGCTTGCTTGAGAACATGTTCTACAACTTTAAGCGCTTCGACTTCAGCCGAGTTGGCCGTTACAAGATCAACAAACGGTTAAATTTGGATGTGCCTAACACCGTTGAAAACCGGGTGATGCGCCTAGAAGATATTATTGCTATCATTGCGGAAATTATTCGCCTCAATAATACTCAGGAACCAGCTGATGACATCGATTCATTAGCTAACCGACGCGTTAAGCTAGTTGGCGAACTTGTTCAGCGCCAGTTCCGCATTGGGTTACTTAGAATGGAACGTAACACCAAAGACCGCATGAGTATGAGCGAAATTGAAACCGTTACACCGGCTCAATTAATTAATGCCCGGCCAGTGGTAGCGGCGGTCCGTGAATTCTTTGCCAGCTCCCAGCTGTCACAGTTCATGGATCAAATTAACCCACTAAGTGAATTAGCCCACAAACGACGCCTTAGCTCAATGGGCCCAGGTGGTCTGTCGCGTGAGCGCGCCGGCTTTGAGGTTCGTGATGCCCACGCTACCCACTATGGCCGTATTTGTGCCGTCGAAACTCCAGAAGGCGCCAATATTGGCCTAGTCTTGAACTTGGCTAGCTTTGCTCGAATTAACGAGTATGGCTTCATTGAAACGCCTTATCGAAAAGTCATTAACGCTGTCACCGCCAAACAAGCTGCCGGCCACATTGCCGCCGTCAACCTAGAGAACGAAAAAGGTATTGTAATAGTTAAAGAAGGTGCTGTCATTACTGAAGCTGCCGCTAAAAAATTAGCTGCTGTTAAAGGCCAAGCTACTTGGCCGGTAAAAGCCAAAGTTACTAAAGACATTATTTATATGGATGCTTCAGAAGAAGAGCAAGCTGTTATTGCCAGTGCTAACGAAGCCCATGACGACAATGGTTACTTTGTAAGTGATCGTGTATCAGCCCGTAACCGATTAGTTTCGGGTGAGGTTGATGCCAATGAAATTACTCATATGGACGCCTCTCGACGTCAAATTATAGGTAGTAGCGCCGCCTTGATTCCATTCATTGAAAAGAACTATGTTTACCGCTCCTTAATGGGTAGTAACCAGCAGCGTCAAGCAGTGCCGCTGATTAAGCCCGAATCGCCTATTGTTGGTACCGGAATGGAAACTACCGCCGCTAAAAACAGCGGCCAGGTAATCTACGCCGAAGACAGTGGTGAAGTTGTTGTCGCTAATGCCCAGGAACTTAAAGTTAAATACAAGAACGGTAAATCTTTCACCTACATTCCGCAGCACTTTATGCGCAGTAACGAAGGCAGCTCTATCAACCAAAAAGTTGTTGTCAGTGCCGGCGATAAAGTTAAAAAAGGTGATGTCTTAGTTGAAGGCATGAGTGTCCAAGGCGGCGAATTAGCCCTGGGCCGTGACTTGCTGGTAGCCTTTATGCCATGGTCTGGTTATAACTTTGAAGACGCTATTATTGTGTCTCGCAAGTTAGTCGAAGACGATACTTTAACTTCTGTGCACATTGTCGACTTTATGACAGAAGTCCGCGAAACCAAACTTGGGCCAGAAATCGTTACCCGCGACATTCCTAACGTCAGCGAAGAAGCTCTGCGCCACCTAGATGAAGACGGTATTGTCCGAATTGGTGCCGACGTTCATCCTGGCGACATTTTAGTTGGTAAAATTACGCCAAAGGGCGAACAAGAGCTTTCCAGCGAAGAACGCCTGCTGCGAGCCATTTTTGGTGAAAAAGCCAAAGAAGTTCGTGACACTTCACAACGCATGAGTAATGGTAAGCACGGCAAAGTTGTTGGCGTAAAAGTATTCTCACGCGCCAATGGCCACGAACTAAAAGCTGGCGTGCTAATGCAGATCCAGATTTTTGTCGCTCAAATGCGTAAAATCTCAGTTGGTGACAAATTAGGGGGCCGTCATGGTAACAAGGGTGTTATTGCCCGAATTTTGCCAGTCGAAGATATGCCATTCATGGAAGACGGCACTCCAATTGACATCATTTTGAATCCGCTAGGCGTGCCATCACGTATGAATGTCGGCCAGTTGTTTGAAACTCACTTGGGTATGGCTGCCCGGGCGCTAGGCATTAAAGTTGCCAGCCCACCGTTTAACGGCGTGCCATCTGACACCATTAAGGACCTATTAAAAGAAGCTAATTTGCCGGAAGAGGGCAAACAACAGCTATATGATGGCCGAACCGGTGAAGCTTTCCAAGAGCTAACGACGGTTGGCAGCATGTACATGATTAAGCTCAATCACATGATTGCCGATAAGATCCATGCCCGTTCTACCGGACCATACACAATGGTTACCCAACAGCCACTAGGCGGTAAGGCTCAAAATGGTGGCCAGCGCTTTGGTGAAATGGAAGTCTGGGCCCTGGAAGCTTACGGTGCTTCTTACACCTTGCAAGAAATGCTGACAATTAAGTCTGATGATGTGTACGGACGAAGCAAAGCTTACGAGTCCATCATTAAAGGCACAGAAATTGTCGGTCCCAAAGTACCAGAAAGCTTTAACGTGCTAGTTAAAGAGCTACAAGGTTTGAGCCTAAAAGTTGACTTAATGAGTAGCAACGAAGTTATTGACGCTGAAAGTATTTTGGCCGAGAACATTAAAGACGAAGCTGCTCACCAAGCTGATGTAGATGTGCCTAAACAGGAAATATCTAATTTAGATGTCACTGAAGACGCCGTTAAAGACGAGTTTGAAGTACTGGGCATATCTGATGATATACCAGCTGAGCCGACGTCTGACGATCCGGCACTGGTGGCCGCCGACGATGACAAGAACGAACAGGAGGACAAATAATGAGACGCTATTCATCTGGAACTAATATTGCCGACTTTCAAGCTGTTCGTTTAGCAGTAGCCAGCCCAGAAGACATTCAGGAATGGAGCTATGGCGAAGTAACCAAGCCGGAAACTATCAACTACCGGACCCAAAAGCCAGAACGTGACGGCTTGTTCTGTGAAAGAATTTTCGGACCAGTCAAAGATATTAACCCCCATGATACTAAATTCAAGGGCGTTCGCTCGCGCGAAGCGGCCGTTGATAAAAACGGCGAAATTGTCACTAAGAGTATTGTCCGACGCGAACGCATGGGCCACATTACTTTAGCTTCGCCAGTTGCCCACATCTGGTTCTTGCGCGGCACGCCCTCGGCTATTGGTTTAGTTCTGGGCATGACTGTAAAGAACTTGGAACGCATTGCGTATTTTGCCAGCTATGTCATTCAAGAAGTTGACGTTAAAAAACGCGACCAAATCCGAGCTGACAAAGAAGCTGAGTTTAACGCTGCTAAAGAAGCTATCCGGATTCGCTTTGAGAAACAAGCTGAAGACGAAAAAGCTGACGTTAAGGCATTGGCCGAAGCCCAAACCAAAGAGCTTGACGAATTGTCTAAAGAATTTGAACTTATCAGTGACCAATTAAATGGTTTAGAAAAGTTCAATCTAATCAACGAGACAGACTACCGCAATCTGCCTGATGAACTTCAGGACATCATTAAGGTGGGTATGGGCGGTAATGCCTTAAAAGAATTGCTGGAAGAAGTTGATCTAGCTGATTTAATTGCCGATTTGGATAAAGAGGCTGAAGAAGCTAAGGGCCAACGCAAGAAAAAGATCATGAAGCGCTTGCGACTTTTGGAAAGCATGCACCGGGCTGGCATCAAGCCAACCAGCTTGACTGTAACAGTCTTGCCGGTTATTCCCCCAGACTTACGTCCAATGGTTCAGCTAACTGGTGGCCGGTTTGCAACCAGCGACTTAAACGACCTTTACCGACGTGTTATAAACCGAAATAACCGTCTGAAGAAGCTGATTGAACTGAACGCACCAGAAGTTATTCGTCGAAACGAACAACGAATGTTGCAGGAAGCAGTTGATGCTTTAATTGACAATAATAATGCCCGTTCTGGCCGCGCTGTGGCTGCCACCGGCCAACGCCGTCGTCTAAAGTCACTATCCGATATGCTTAAAGGTAAGCAAGGCCGTTTCCGCCAGAACTTACTTGGTAAGCGAGTTGACTACTCTGGCCGATCTGTCATTGTAGCCGGCCCAGAGCTTAAGATTAACCAGTGTGGTTTGCCTAAGATGATGGCGCTAGAGCTGTTTAAGCCTTTTGTAATTGGCTATCTGATTCTTAACGAGCATGCTCACAACATTCGCAGTGCGACCCGTATGATCGAAGCTGGCGAAACCATTGTTTGGGACGCTCTTGACGAAGTCATTAAAGGCAAATACGTTCTATTAAACCGGGCACCAAGCCTTCACCGTTTGAGTGTCCAGGCTTTCCAACCGGTACTAATTGAAGGTAAAGCCGTCCAGCTACACCCCTTAGTTTGTAAGGGCTTTAACGCTGACTTTGACGGCGACCAAATGGCGGTCCACCTGCCTTTGAGCGACAAAGCTCAAGAAGAAGCTGCCGAAATCATGGTGGCTAACAAGAACTTGCTAAAACCAGCCGATGGCTCACCAATTCTTCACATCGAACAGGACATCGTGCTTGGTTGTTACTACATGACCTATCAGCGCCCGCAAGATGTTAATAAGAAACCTATTAGTTTCTCGAGCGTTGACGAAGCATTGATGGCTTATGACAGCGGCAAAATTGTCTTACAAAGTCCAATCATAGTGCATGTGCGTGGTGAACGCCGTGAAACTACTTTGGGCCGGGTTTTGTTCAACGAAATATTCCCAGAAGATTTCCCATTCCAAGATGAACCCATGACTAAGAAAAAACTTGGCCAGGTAATGGCAAAAGTTTACCAGCAGTATGGCCAGGCCGTAACTGCTGTCATCGCCGACGACCTTAAAGATCTAGGCTTTAAATACGCTACCGCATCTGGCCTTTCACTAGGTATGGGTGACTTCAGTGACGTTAAAGGTCTCAAGGAAATTTTGGATGAAGGTGAATCCAAAGCCGCTGAAATTAGTGAGCAATTTGACCAAGGCTTCATTACTGACGAAGAAAGATACCGCTTAACTGTCGATAACTGGCAAAGCATTGACGCCACTGTACAGAAAGTTCTAGCTGAACAATTTGCCCAGGAAGACTCATCTATGTCTATTGCGGTTGTGTCTGGAGCTCGTGGTAACATCGGCCAGGTTAAGACTGCCGTTGGTATGTTTGGTATTACCACCGACGCTACCGGCCGCGCTATTGAGCTGCCTATTCGATCAAACTATAAGCAAGGTTTGTCATCTCTAGAGTACTTCACGGCTACCCGTGGTGCTCGTAAGGGTATGATTGACACTGCGCTTAAGACTGCTGACTCCGGTTACTTAACTCGACGATTAGTAGATGTCAGCCAGGATGTCTTCACGATTGATGACGAAGCATCCGATCCGGGCTTCCCAATTTTCCGCTCTGACTCCGAAGAAATTGGCGTAAGTTACAGCTCTCGCTTAATCGGACGATTCGCAGCTGAAAAAATTGGCGATATTGTTAAAAAGGGCCAGCAAATTACACCAGATGCCGCTGCTAAAATTGAGCAAGACAGCCAGCTTGATGGTGTTCGCATCATGAGCGTCCTAAGCTGCTCAAGTGTTCGTGGCATTGGCCGTAAATCATATGGAGTAGACCCAGCTACCGGTGAACTAGTGGCCGAACATCACCCGGTTGGCGTGATTGCCGCCCAGAGTATTGGTGAGCCAGGCACCCAGTTAACGCTTCGAACTTTCCACGGTGGTGGTGTAGCTTCAGAAGACATTACAACTGGTCTGCCACGTGTTGAAGAATTGTTTGAAGTTCGTACACCTAAAGGTCAGGCTTACTTAGCTGAAATTGATGGCGTGGTTACTTCTTGGGAAGAAGGCGATCACTACGTTCTGCAAATCACCAATAAAGATAGTAAAAAAGTTGAGCTTCAGCTCGAAGGCCGCAAAGCCCAGGTGGCTAAAGGCTCGCACGTAGCCGTTGGCGACGTCTTAGCTTCTAAAGCCAAAGACAGCAACCCGCTGACTGCGCCAATTGCCGGCAAGGTTGAAGTTAAGAAATCTTCAATTGTAATCGTACCCGACAACGAAGTCTCGGTCCGCTATGAAATACCAGGCTTTAAGCAATTAACCGTTAAAGATGGCGATGAAGTTGTGGCCGGCCAACGCTTGACCAACGGTTCAATTAACTTGCACGAACTTATGGAACTGCAAGGTATCGAAGCCACTCAGCGTTACATCATGAACGAAATTCTAAGGATTTTCGCTTCACAGGGACAGAATATTGCCGATAAGCACTTGGAAATCATCGTCCGCCAGATGTTCAGCCGTGTCCAAATCGAAGATTCCGGCGATAGCGAGTTTGTAACCGGCGATATAGTCAGTAAATTAGCTGTCGTTGAAGCTAACGAACTGCTTGTTAAAGATAAGAAAGAACCGGCTCAGTACACCCAGCTGCTACTTGGTATCACCAAGGCTAGCTTGAGTACTGACTCGTTCCTATCTGCAGCTAGCTTCCAGGACACTACCCGTGTGTTGATCGCAGCTGCCACTAGCGGAAAGATGGACAACCTATACGGTCTAAAAGAGAATGTGATTCTTGGTCGACGCATTCCCGTTGGTACCGGTTACATGACTGACGAAGAAAAAGAGGCTGCAGCGGCTGAATTGGCCGGTGTTGCTAAAGAGGACTAAATCTGTTAAGGTAATTAACTATGCCAACTATTAACCAACTAGTTAGGAAACCACGCACTAAAACTACCAAGAAATCCGGTTCACCGGCACTTGACCGCGTGGTCAACAATCTAAAGAC
>CAZBLI010000017.1:0-11149 GCA_964492785.1 uncultured Candidatus Saccharibacteria bacterium | reverse complement strand
TTACCGCTCGACTTGCATGTATTAGGCACGCCGCCAGCGTTCATCCTGAGCCAGGATCAAACTCTCCAAAAAAGAATCTGAACTAAGCATCAGTAGAACTCTGATTCGTTGAATCAAAATTACTGACTTGTGGTGAACTCCCGAAGGAGTTCAATAAATGTTAGTACAGTTCAAAATAGAACTGACGTTGATTTGCACTATTCAATTTTTAAGGTCTCTCGCGTCTAGGACACCTAAATACAGGGCCACCTACCAAACGCGTCATTCAATCTTATCTGTTAAGTAGATGTATGTCAAGGGGTAAAATAGCCATTAAGGTTGTGCTAATTACATCGCTAAATTAGATTATTTTGTGTCTGATGCTTTAGTGTTTGTGGGGCTGTCTAGCTCTAATTGCTCATCGTTATCTTCAACATCTTCAGTTTTGCTTACTAATGCCAGTGAGGCCACACTATCACCTTCATTCATGCGCATAATGCGGACGCCTTGCGTTGCCCGACCTAGCGAAGGTATATCCTTAAGGCCTAAACGTATCGTCTGACCCTGGGTTGAGATAATAATTACTTCTTGAGTGTCATCACCGGTTAGGGTCTTCACTCCAATTAGATTGCCAGTCTTGCTGTTTACCACAGCTGAACGAATGCCAACACCACCGCGGGCGTGAGGCGTGAACTGTTCAATCTTGGTGCGCTTACCATAACCAAACTTGCTAATTACAAAGATACTGGAGTCAGCTTTAACAGTATCCATACCAATTACAAAGTCATCACTACGCAGACGGATACCACGAACACCGCGGCTGACCCGGCCCATCGGGCGAACATTCTTCTCGTCAAAGCGGATGGCCTGGCCCATAGAAGTAGAGATAACTATCTCGTCTTCACCGCTGGTGATCTTAACCCAGCGCAATTCATCACCGTCGTCCAGATTAATAGCGATCATGCCGCTACTACGAACATTCTGGTAAGCTTCGAAAGCGGTCTTCTTAACGACTCCGCGAACAGTACACATAAATAAATGGCCATGCTCACCACTAGTACTATTTTTTTTGTCGATATTAATGACTGAGCTAACAACTTCTTCTGGTTGAAGTTGTAACAAGTTAACTAGTGCAATTCCCTTAGCATTTAAGCCGACGGCTGGAACTTCATAAGTTTTTAAACGGAAGACCCGGCCACGATTTGTGAAGAATAGTAAGTAATCATGTGTAGAAGCATTTACAACGTGTTCTATGACATCTTCTTCGCGTGTTGCCATGCCGCGGCGGCCCTTTCCACCACGCCCCTGCTTCTTGTAATCAGCAATAGAGCTACGCTTAATATAATTTGCAGATGTCAGAGTTACAACAACTTGTTCTTCCGGAATTAAGTCCTCATCACTCATTTTACCGAGCTCATTCGGCACGATTTTAGTACGGCGTTCGTCACCAAACTGCTTTTTAATTTCTTCTAATTCGTCTTTGATAATCTTTAAGATTTTCTTTTCGTCGGCCAAAATGCCCTGCAGCTTTTCGATTAATTTGCGTAGCTCATTGAGCTCGTCTTCAATTTCTTTACGTTGAAGTCCGGTTAGCCGGCGCAGCTGCATGGCTAAGATCGCCTGAGCTTGTATAACGCTTAATTTAAACTGCTTAATTAAGTTGGCCTGGGCTTCTTCGACCGTCTGACTAGCTCGAATGACTTTAATTACTTCGTCAATATGATCGAGGGCGATTTTTAATCCTTCCAGGATGTGAGCCCGCTCCTGAGCTTTTCTAAGCTCGTATTCGGTTCGACGACGAACAACTACTTGGCGGTGCTTAATATACTCCTGAATGATATCTTGGAGGCCGAGAATGCGCGGCTGGATGCCATCTACCAACGCCAGCATGTTGTAATGGAAAGTTAATTGTAGCGGCGTAAGCTTAAATAACTGGTTTAATAACTTCTTTGGATAAGCATCTTTACGTAAATCGATAACTATCCTTACGTTTCCACGGGCGCTTTCGTCTCGAATATCACTGATGCCGCCAATTTTCTTGTCTTTTACCAGGTCAGCAATTTTTTCTATCAGGCTGGCTTTGTTGACGGTATATGGAACTTCGGTAATAACAATGTGTTGGCGGCCCTTGGCGCCATCTGCGACCTCGGCTACTCCACGAGTGACAACTCCACCACGGCCGGTGGCAAATGCCGTACGTAGAATCTTTACCGAATACTACTCCACCGGTTGGAAAGTCTGGGCCCTTAATGTGTTCCATTAGATCATCCAGGGTTGCATCAGGATTATCAATTTGAGTTATTGTGGCATCAACAACCTCTGTTAAGTTGTGTGGTGGGATGTTAGTTGCCATACCTACAGCAATACCCATCTGGCCATTGAGCAATAAATTAGGTAGTTTTGCCGGCAAGACTGATGGTTCTTTGCGTTCGCCATCGTAGGTGTCAATAAAATCTACGGTTTCTTTCTCTATATCACCCAGTAGATCTTCGGCCGTTTTAGCCATACGGGCTTCGGTATAACGTTCGGCTGCCGGTGGGTCCCCATCCATCGATCCGAAGTTACCCTGGCCATCAACTAATGGATAGCGTAAAGACCACTCCTGAGCAAGTCGCACCATAGCGTCATAAATTGCCACGTTGCCGTGGGGGTGATAACGTGCCATAACCGTACCTGTTACGTTGGCAGATTTACGATATTTGCCACCCGGTCGAATGCCTTCTTCTAGCATGGTATACAAAATTCGGCGATGGACTGGTTTAAGTCCGTCGCGAACATCGGGCAAAGCCCTGGCTACAATCACACTCATTGAGTAACGGAGGTAATTATCTTCCATGATATTTTCGACCGTACGTAACTCCACCTGACGGGAGTGATCAGCTTTAATGATCTGGGTTTGCTCCACGGCGGGGTCAATATTAGTCAGATTATCCTGGTCAATTGGCGTGTTGTCGTCCATTTTATATGTCTAAGTCCTTTACGAATTTGGCATGAGTCTGAATAAAATTTTTGCGCAACTCCACCTCTGATCCCATCAGCTTATTGAAGATAGCATCGGCTTTTTCAGCATCTTCTAAACGCACCTGAACTAGAACTCGATTCTCCGGATTCATAGTTGTGTCCCATAACTGAGTATCGTTCATTTCTCCCAGACCCTTATAACGTTTTTGCTCCACAAAACCAGCTTGTTTAAAGCCTTCGGCGTTGGGATCAATTTCGGCTTTGCCGTCTTTTTTGCGAGCTTCAATAGTTTTCTCTAGTGTCCTATCTAGATCATCTTCGTCATAAATAAAAATACTATTCTTGCGACCCGGTTTAATTAGTTCAAATAGTGGTGGTTTGGCCAGGAATAAGTGACCGCCTTCTACAATTGGACGCATGTGGCGGAAAAAGAATGTTAGAAGTAAGGTGGCAATGTGACTGCCGTCAACATCGGCATCGGCCATGATTATAATCCGGCCGTAACGTAAGCCAGTCATATCAAACTGCTCGCCGATATTTACGCCAAGGGCTTTGATCAATGTAACTATTTCGTTATTGGCTAACATCTTGTCCAGACGGGCTCTTTCAACGTTTAAGACTTTACCCCGCAGCGGCAAAATAGCCTGCGTTTTACTATCACGACCCATCTTGGCTGAACCGCCGGCCGAGTCACCTTCAACTATGTAAAGTTCAGAGTCATCAGGGCTTTTACTTGAACAATCAGCTAACTTACCAGGTAAGCCTGAGCCCTCTAAAATACCTTTTCGAATAATGTTATCGCGGGCGGCGCGGGCGGCTTTTCGGGCGCGGGCGGCCAACAACACTTTACCGACAATTTTACGGGCAACAGCTGGATGTTCTTCTAAGTAATATGACAAATACTCGTTTAAAACTTGGGCTACGTAACCTTGCACTTCTGGATTGCCAAGCTTATTTTTGGTTTGGCCTTCAAACTGAGGATCAGGCAGCTTAACTAAAATAACCGCCGTCAAGCCTTCGCGGGTATCTTCGCCGGTTAAGTTTTCTTCTTTTTCCTTTAGTAAGCCATTCTTACGTGCATAATCATTAATGACACGAGTTAACGAGGTTCGGAAGCCTGTTAAATGAGTACCGCCATCCGGGTTATAAACGTTGTTGGCAAAAGCCTTAACTGTTTCACTAAATGAATCAGAGTACTGCAAGGCTACTTCTACTTCGCTGTCTTCGATCTTCTTTTCAACATAAAAAACGTCTTCATCGACTACATCTTTTCCTAAATTAAGATGTTTGACGTAACTTTGAATGCCGCCTTCAAAATAAAAACCATATCTCAAACCGGACTTTTCATCTTCAAATGAAGTTCTAATCCCCTTGGTTAAGTAAGCGGCGTGGCGCAAACGGTCCAAGATTGTATCGTTATTAAACTTAGTCGTTTCAAAGATATCGCCATCTGGATAAAAAGTAATCTCGGTGCCGGTTTTGTCGGTCTTGCCAACTACTTTGACGTCAGATTGCGGCACACCCCGTTCATATTCTTGCCGGTAAATATTGCCACCAAGATAAACAGTGGCTATTAACTTGGTAGATAAGGCATTGACTACACTGACACCAACACCGTGCAAACCACCGGATACTTTATAACCGCCGCCGCCAAATTTACCACCGGCGTGCAGCACAGTTAGGACAGTCTCTAGGGCGCTTTTACCGGTTTTGGCCATTTTGTCTACAGGTATACCGCGGCCGTTATCGATTACAGTGACGCCGCCGTCTGCTAATAACTTGACCGACACGGTTGTGGCGTGGCCCGCCAAGGCTTCATCAATGCCGTTATCGACAATTTCCCAAACTAAATGATGCAGGCCCTCTACTCCGGTTCCACCAATATACATACCGGGTCGTTTTCTAACTGGTTCAAGCCCTTCTAGAACTTGAATCTGAGACGCATCATAGCCTTTTTGTTTCGCACTCATACCAATAAAATCCTTAGCTCTACTAGCTAGCCCTCACTTAACTCTTAGTCTTTATTCCACTAGAGATAGTGTAACAAATTTTAAAGCCGCAAACAACTTAAAAAGGGCTTGTTTGAACACGTAGTTTTATGGTTCAATAAACATAAGTATTAATTAAAATATTAAAAATGTTTAATAAATTACTAAGCAATTTGCCTTTTAACCCCAGCCTGATTAACCAGGTAGCCTTTTATTCCAAGCGCTTAAAACAAGAAGCCAGCGTTCGTCGCCTGGGCTTTATTTTGATGCTAGCGGTGTTGGCTCTACAAATGTTTACAATTTTATCGCCCGCCCAACCGTCTTTGGCGGTGGCTGGCAATGATTTAATCCCTGGCGGGTTTAGTTCAAAAGCTCAATTAGTAAGTTATTGTTATAGCCATGGGGAGTATCAGGCCATCCTGGCTTACTTCGCTATTAGCTGTGGTAATTTACAGAACAACAGCGCCGTCGGCACAATTAGATCAACTGATACAAAAAATGGCCAAGTACTTTACTCTATGGGCCGCCAAGCTCAAGGTTTTGTTAACCAACGCACTGGCCGACCGACTGATGAAGTAGCCGTTCCAATAAGTGGCTCGACTTACTTTATGCGCCAATTACACAGTTTTGATTCCGGTTCCTTCTCAAGTTACACGGCGTTATCGGTTGGCAACGCCTTTGGTGTGCAATTTTATATACTTTTCACCTGTGGCAACCTAGTTAACTGGGGACGGCCACCGGCACCAGCCCCTCCGCCAGCCCCAACACCGCCACCTCCTACCCCCACGCCAACACCTACCCCTAAACCCCATAAACCTTGTGCTCGCTCGCAAAGCCCGACTGATGTTACCTCCTGTATTACCAAAAGCAAGCAAGCCTCTAATACTACTCAGCAAATTGGTGATGCTAATCATACAACGGCCAATGCCGGCGATATAATTGTTTACCGGTTATTGAATCAAAATAGAGCCGATGTGGCCGCCAAAAATTATCAAATTCAAGATGATTTTTCTGATGTGCTAGAGTATGCCACGATTGTTGATAAGGGCGGCGCAAAACTTAATGGCGGCATGCTGACATGGCCGGCTACTACGATTCCGGCAAAATCTACATTGGTAAAACAAGTCACTATCAAGGTTAAAAACCCCATTCCTAAAACGCCAGAACCCTGCAATCCGGCAGTCGTTCATCCCTGCCCCATTACTGGCTCTTTCGACTTATTAATGACCAATGTCTACAACAATGAAATTAATATCAAAGTTAAGCCGCCAGTAGAAAAAACAGTTGAAATTACTACTACAAAAACCCTAATTAACACTGGCCCAGGCGCCAATTTAGTTATCGGCTTTTTGATTACGACTGTTGTTGGCTACTTCTTTGCCCGCAGCCGTATGATGGCTACCGAATTAGATTTAGTTCGATCAGATTACACTAGCGGAGGATTTTAAATGAGTGAACGATTACCCAGCCATGAACATCATGAGCATGCTCCGTCTCATGAGAAAGCCGAGATTCAACCCAAGCACCATGAGCACGAACATAAAGTCGAAGCGCCTAAGCCCGATGTTGAAGCCATTCATCACAAGATAGAAAAAGAAGCTAAAAGCAGCAAAGAAATTCTGATAGATAAAGGCGGCGAGAAAGCTTCCGCCGATCATTTCTTAGTTACTAAAGAGTTAAAACAAGAAGCTTTGAAGCGCAACTTGCAACGAGCCCGCAAGCATATGACTTCATCAAGCCGCAGCTTTAGTAAGTTTATACATGTACCGAGTATTGATGCCGTCAGTAAGGTTGGCGAGAAGACTATTGCCCGTCCCACCGGCATTTTGACCGGTGCCATTATTGCTTTAGCCGGTAGCAGTTATTTGTTCTGGAGCGCCAAACACTACGGCTACCAATACAATTACTTTGTCGTGATATTATTATTCGCCGGCGGCTATATTGCCGGGCTGATTATCGAAACCTTTATCTTTATTATTCGCCGTTTAAGCGGTGCAAAATAAAATTATTCTTGCGAGTGGTCAATTCTTAGCGTGCCGTCGCTAGATGGACTAGCTTGGTTAGGAGCTGGCGTATCAACAAATTGTTGAATTTGTTCTTTAACCATTGACTTTTCTTGAGATTCAGTTTGAGCTTTAGGGATGTCTGGTTCTGGGGCCGGCGCTGAGGTAGCATCCGGGTTTGGGCGCAAATCTACTCTGGGCGGATCATTGGGTTGGGCGCCGATTGGTTTTAATGACTTGCCTCTGGTAGAATCCATGCCACTGATTGGTTGGCCGGCTGGATAATTTGCGCTTGGCCCTGTCGGCATGGGCATGGGCCGACTAGCTGGTGCACTTCTTTTAGCCATCCATTCGTCTAAGAACGACCCTGAACTGGGCGGCTTAGGGCCGGCAGGCATAGCTTGGCGAGGGTCATTAGCTGAAGTTAAACCCCCAGGAGCGCCTGTGGGCGCCATTCCAGCTGCCGGACTAGCCGTATAAGCAGACCCGCCAAAAGCCGGCCTGGGCGGCTCAGGAGCTGCCAGGCGATCGAATATTTCTTTCTCTACAACCGATTGCGGACGGCCAAATTTTGCGGCTGATAATTGTCGCAAGGCCTGGCCCAGTTCGTTATTAGGTGTGCCTAGCGGAGGCATGGTTGCCATACTGAACGGTTGGGTCGGTACCCCTCCAATTAATATTTGCGTGATGGTATTGTAATTTGGCAAGCGCAGAATGTCTTCGCGATCAAAGACTGGCTGGAATTTTTTACTCAAAGCATCGGCATCAGCATCGGCCCCTACCCGGAAAGAAACAATAGAACCGACGTTGCCAAACACGGCATCTCTAATTTCATCGCTCAGCTGAGTTGTAAATTGGTTAGCTACAATTAAGTTTAGGCGATACTTTCGAGCCTCAGATAAAATCGTGGCAAATGAATCAGTTGAAAAGTTCTGAAACTCATCAACGTACAGGCAAAAGTCAGTTCGGTCTTCTTCCGGTACATCGGCTCGACTCATAGCTGCAGCCTGGAATTTCATAACGAAAATCATACCCAAAAGCTTACTGTTCAAGTCGCCAGTCCGGCCTTTACTTAAGTTAACCAGTAAGATTTTTTTGTTGTCCATAATGTCGCGCAAATTAAAGGCGCTCTTGGGTTGGCCAATCATATTACGCATCATTTCATTGCTTAAAAAGGCGCCGAATTTACTTACAAACCAAGCTGTTACTTCGCCCGATTCATTTGACCGTTGCGAAGCTGGGAATTGTTTTTGCCAGAAGTCCAAAACAGTTCTGTCTTTGACGTGAGTCAGCTTCTGGCGCAAGAACTGCGGATCTCGAAACAGCTGAGGAATTTCAATAAAAGTTCCGCCTTTTGGATCAGCCATCACGGCTAGGGCGGCGTTACGGAACATGTCCTCGTAGCGCGGGCCAATAATGCCCTGGTGCTGCGGATCATACAGTTTATAAAGCATATTTAAAACTTCCTGGATAATAAAGTCTTTTTGGTCTGGATTATCAAATTCAAATAAGTTCAAGCCCATTGGATAAGCCATATCGGCTGGTGAGAAATAAATGACGTCTTCAGTACGTTCTTTTGGCACCATCGAAATTATTCTTTCCACGGTTTCGCCATGTGGATCCACAAAAGCGAAGCCCCGGCCTGCCAACATATCCTGCAGGGCCATGTTTTCCATAAATATAGATTTACCAACACCGGTTTGACCAACAACATATAAATGCCGGCGGCGATCTTCCAGGCTCAAACGAATTGGTTTTTTAGCGCCCCGAAAGACGTTATAACCCAGTAGCAAGCCGTCGTCAGGCACATTGCGCGGGCCATCAACCTGTTTACTAGCCTGGCGCTCCAATTGTGAAGTCGGAATATTCTTTTGGTCCGGAAAATGAAATAAAGTAGCCAGCTCAATTGAGTTCAAAATATTTTGGTTATTTTCTTGCGGGAAAAAGCGCATTATATAAGCTGTCACAAAGTCTTCAATATCCTTAGCCACCGTGTATTTAAAGCCGTTCTTGCCGGGCGCGTCATACAAAGCAAAAGCGGCCACTATATTATTTAGAACTGTTTGGGCCCGCTGCGAAATGTTAGACGACACTACGACTCTTATTAAAACTTCATAGCCCGGGTAACGAGTTTTGTCGTCAATAGAATCCAAAATAGCTTGGTCTAACGAAGATAATTCTGGTTTGTCGTCACCCGATTTCTTTTCTTCCGGCGGCTTTACTACTGCCATACCAACATCTTTTACGAGCGACAAAAATTGGTCGCCAGCTTTCTTTTTATCTTTGCCCTTACGTTTTTTTGACGCTACTGCCTGGGCTGTTTTGGTCCAACTTGGATTAGCCGGGCGAATTAAAATTTGTATGCCAGCGCCGTCTTCTTTATCTAATGTAGATAGAGCGTTTAATAGTGACTGCATAGCGTCACGTTTAAGTTCTTGATAAGTTGCAATTGGGTAAGCAAAAGGTTGTTTGAGGGTCAGTTCACCGCCGACAGTGCCCGATAGTTTACCGACCGGGCTAAAGATATTATGTTCTGCAACTTCCTCTAATTGCGCCGAAGGATAGGCACTAATGACTGCCTGTTTAACAACGTCGACTAAAGCCACCGGTACAGCCGCATAGTATTTTACAAAGCCATCGGCTGCCACAATTTCGAAACCAAAATGACGCTGGCCATAAAACTTGCTTTTAAAGCCTTTCTGAATCGTGCTGGCTACAATGTTATAAAGAATTTGGGCCTTAGAAATGTTCTCATCGATTACATCTCGAACGTCACGGCCAGTATCTTCAGCATCTGAACTTAACGGCGGCAAATGGATCAATAAGGGCACCATTTTCAAACCGCGCTCAAAGTTCTTTTGTTCGCGCAATAACTTGCGTGAATGAGCATACATAAAGCTGGCAACTATGCCGATCACAGTCAGTAACCCAACAGTAATTAACAAAAAAGCGCTCATTTAATCGTCACTTACTTTTAGTTGTTTGTTGTATCGTTTTTGAATGTAGTCAGCTTTTAATTTACTGATTTCTTTGTTTTGCAGACGGGGGTCATCACGACTAGTTTCGACAATGTATTTAGCTTTGCTAACCCATTCTCGTTCAATTAAATCACTGTCATCGGCTGAATCAGGCACACTATTAACAGGGATCGGAGTGGGCACAGAAGGCTGAGTTGATTGTGTGGCTGGGCTACTGGGGATGATTGGTAATGGCGGCGGTACAAACGGTGTCTGCGCCTGGGGATGCGCCGGCGGAGCCTGTACCCCAGCTGCTGATGTAGGTTGCGATTCTGGCTGTAATGCAGCTTTTTCGCCTTGATCAGCGGCACTATTTTGATTGGGCAAAGGCATATTAAACCCCTCTGACTGAGGTGCGGGCAAATCCGGACCAGACTGGTAGTGCTTATCTCCACTCATGTTCCCTGATATTATATCAGATACAACTCAGGCTTAAAGCTATTAAAATATGTCTTTTTTTAGTCTAATTTTAGAAATATAAAAGGCTGCTAAAATACCTAGCCCCACGATTAATAAAAAGTCTTTAATTGTCAGCTGATCGACGGAATCTAACAATAGCATAACTGTCGGTACTGCTGCCAATAAGGCGGCTGTAATGGTTTGGCGGCGATCATGCTTATGTGTTGGCGAGAACCAATCAATTAAGTATAAAAAGGTAAGAAATAGGCTTATAAATAGCCATATAAATGGCAGTATTAACCAGCCTACAGCCATTTTTGTTGGGTCGGTCGTAAACAAAAAGATTAAAAAACTACCGTAAAGAAAAATTAACAGTAGTAGCCGTTTATATCTAATGTCGCTTAAGCTAGTCATTGTGTTCAGTCTAATACTTATTTAACTATTTGAATACATTAAAAGTACCCAGACATTTGACTGGGTTTGAAGATTAAATGAAAGCTGGCAGGTAAATGCGCCCTTTGTAATTATGATTTCATAGCGCTTACCTGCCTGAGCTTATGACTGACCGCTCTCTATCGCTTTAGGCGATAATAGAGCGATGTTGCCCCTCCCAGAGACGAGAGATTTGTAAGTTTTTGTTTTTTACTTACAAGTTCTACACTACTACACTTATGCTTTTATGTCAATAATTAATCATTGTTTTTGATACATCATACATCTGATTAACCTAAATTTTACTGATAATGAATAATTAAATGTAGTGTTATTAAAATAACTACAATTGAATAAATTTTATATATAC